>CAYNCI010000005.1:96372-103727 GCA_964396065.1 uncultured Mesohalobacter sp.
TTAAATCTAACATATAATATTTTATATATGTTAGATTTTTTCACATCTGTATTATCCCCAGTATTTATTGTTTTAGGGCTTTTAAATCCGATACCTGAAGTACTAGAAGAACAACCCTATATAGAAAAACCTTCCGAACAAATAGAGGTCATAGACCAAGAAATTAAGTTAGAGGAAGAGTCAAATGTAGCAGGGCAAGAAAAAATTGAAGTTATAAGTGAAGAACAAGAAATATCTGTCGGTATTAATACTTCAAAGGCGATTAATAACACTGCTACTTTTATTGAGCAAGAATACATACCCTGGGAGCCACCAGAAGAGCTTAAAGAAGATATTAACGAAGAAGCTAAACAAGAAGAATTTTTAACCTCAGAGCCAGAAAATATTGATCTGGAAGCTAAATGTGGTACTGCTGAGGAGCAGGTATTTGGATCAGATCAACCTGAGGAAAATCTTTGTGAAACAGGAGTAGCTAGTGAAATCACTATTTACAAAGAAGATAGTTATCGATGGAATTGTAACATGGAAGATGATAAAGATAGATGTAAAGCTACAAGAAGTGTTAATGGTCAATGTGGTGAGATTGCAAATTCAGGCCTTATCTTAAAGGAAAATTATGATGAGGATACTCTATGTAATGAAGGTGAAATTGCCCAACTAAACGAAAACAACGGGGTGCTAACATATTTCTGCAACGGTACCACCGAAAGTTCTCTTAATGCAAAATGTGAGGTGCTATTAGAGGTAGATGGTCGATGTAATTATATTTCTGACTACACTATATCAAATATATCTGATGATAATACCTGTGGAAGTGGATTAAAATCAAATCTTACTAGTGAAATTATCAGAAAAGATAATGAAACTGTATATACTGAATATAAGTATGTATGCCAAGGCTTTAACGGAGGAAGTGATTCTAAAGAATGTGAAGTTAAAAGTAAAACTAGAAAGGTAGAAACATGTCTATCACCTCCACCTATAGGAACGATTCCTGTCGCTTGTTCATAAACTCTCTATTTATAGAATGAATATATCAAATTTAAAAACACTTCGGAGTAAAACGAAGTGTTTATGATATTAAATTGTTTTTGTATAGACAACAATGACTTTAGTTTCTGAGATAAATTTCAAATCAGTAACTGTACATTTATCGTCAAACAGTGTTCCAAGTTCTACATTGATGTATCCCTCAAAACTTAATTTCTCATCTGGGAATTCTTCCAAGTAACTATCCAAATCTTCTTGAGAAATGATACGTATTTGAGTCAAACTTTTCATTTCAACCAAATTTTACGAGCCTCCTCAAAGCCACACCAACGGCTATTCTGGTCGTAACCACGACAAGCCAATTCATGACGGATGATTTTATCTAAAGGAACTTTATGAGAAATGATAAAGCGTAAGATTTCACCATCAGCAACCAAAACTAGCCCCGTAATTTTCTCCCAAAAGGGAAGTGGGTCTTGTTCGCTACGGATGACATCTAAGTGTTCATAAGACAACTCAGCATAATCATCAGGGAGATTGTCTATAAACGACATCCCCATGTCCTGAGCTGTAGCATCTTCGCATACAGCCCAGTTATCATCAGGTCCATCCATGACACCAAACTTCAATCCCGCTACACGGTATTTAAAGTTAAGCCAGACGGCATGATCAATTGCTTTTTGTTCAGATTCAAAAAAATCTAAATGGGGAAGCTTACTCATGACTGTTTTGCTTTAGGTTTATCTTCCACAGCCTTACCATTCAATGAAATGATATCATCTCGTGAAGACTTCGGGTCTTTACCCTCCGTTCTTAATAAACGTTGGGTATTAAACAAGGTACGACACTTGATATTAAAGTGGGTATAATCCAAGGCATCGGCTTCATTCTTGAAGCTTTTTTTATACGCCTCGTATAATTCACCGTTGGTGATTTTGTTATCCTTAGCCTTCATAACGATTTCCATCGCTTTGGAGGCTACAGAATTCAATCCACGTTCAGAGTCAGACAGGTCAAACCCAAGTGATTCCAACTTTTTACGTTGTTCTTCACTGGTATATTTCACTAACACAGATATATCCTTACGATAATCTTTTAAGCGACGAGTAATGTCGCGTTTGTTCTCGCGTATGTCAGATAATTGCTTTTCAATTTCTGCTAACGCATCTTGATCGGTTTTGATATTCTCAATAAGAACATCAACAATACTTCCATTTTTCATGATATGTAATTTTAGGGGTTAACTATTTAATTTCCACAAATGGTGAATCGTCAGTTCTTCTCGACTGAATTCACCCTCTGCTACTATTCTTTCAAGTTCTTCTTCAGCTTCTTTTTTGGTATCAAAGAAAAACTTTGGTTGAGTGGTCACGGCAGATGCATCTTCTGCAAGCACATCGCTATCAAAAATCCCATAGACTTTTTTAGCGGTACTGCTTTTTATCATCAATTGCCGATAGTTAGACAGGTCATACTCATCCCATTGTTCAACAGGCTTATGAGTCAGATAATGGGCTTCGTTTTGGGTCTTATTGAAGAACGTATTTACTTCATCCTGAGAATAGGTTAGTTGAGCTTTCAATTGTTCCTCTAGATGATGAATGGTCCACGATAAGACCTGATGGTCTGTTTGAATTAAATCAATCAACTCAGAGCGTTGTAAGAAGCCTAATGCATTCTTGCTCCACGAGTCTTTAAAGTTCCAGTGAACAATTTCTCGTAACTCACTATCGGTATAAAGAGATAGTAAATGGTCAAGATCAAATTCACCTTTTTGGTTTTCAAGAATACCCAATAGGTCTTCTAAAAACATTAATATGCGTTTGTGTTCTCTAATTTTCATAAGTAATGATTTTGATTATTTTTCTTCATCTAGGGGTTCACAGTGGTTTTCAATCGTAGCTAATAAGTGATGATAATCACCACTCTTAGCCTCGGTAAGGACGGCATCAATTTCGTCCTGAGTCCAGCCTTCACGTTTGGCTTGTCGTTGGAAAACTCCCATAATCATAAAGGCATTTCCATTTACTCCGATCAAGTTCAGGTTCACGGTTTTGTTTACTACTTTTTTCATCGTTATTGTATTTAAGAATTAGTATTTAGTGTTTTTCAATAGGGTAATTGGCGGTCAGCATTTCAACTTTTCGCCTTCGTTTCTTACCTTCAATACCTTTAATGGCAGAGAGGCTTTTATCAAATGACAGACTGTTCCATCCAAATTCCTTGATATAAAGATCAAGTTCATCTGAGGGATATGAGCTTAGGAGAAACCTTCCTTTAAGCTTGGCCAGGCGTTGCAAGAGTTTAAGGTAATCCTCACGAGTGTAACCTTTATAATGTCCCTGTTCCGTTTGGATGTAAGGTGGATCGATATAAAAGAAGGCATCAGGACTATCATAGAGTTCAATAATGCGTAAAGCATCATTATGCTCCACTTGGGTTGTGGCTAAGCGTTGTACAATAGACGTATCAAACTGTATCTTTTTATTGATAAAAGTTTTGGCACGTTTACCATACTTATCAAAGCCCCAGCTTCCAATGCGACAGGCAAAGCCCATGTTAGTGGCGATATAAAACGCCCAGGCCAGTTGAAGCTTGTCAAACAAGTGAGGCATCCGATACATCGTCAAAGCAACGGTATAAGTTGCTCGTGAGAACAAGGTTGCCTCTACTTTCTGCTTCAGTGCTTCAAAATTAGTTTGGCAGACTTCATAAAAATTCATCACCAAAGCATTAGTGTCATTGATAATTTCAACCTCTGAAGGCTCTTTACTAAAGAAGACCGCACCACCTCCAAAAAACGGCTCAACATATACCTTGTGGTTCGGAATAAGTGGAAGGATATGCCGAAGCATATTTTGTTTTCCACCGTAATAGGATATGGGCGTTTTAAGGGATGAAGACATTTATGAGGTTACGTTATACATCACTGATAAGACCGTTTTCAGCAAAGCTGTAACAATCTTCCTGAGTGATAATGAGGTGATCAAGAAGTTGGATGTCAAATAATTTGAAGGCATCAAGCACTTTATTCGTCAGCCGGATATCACACTTCGATGGCTTTAGGTTTCCCGAAGGATGATTATGCACCAGAATACAACTGCAACTGTTAGCAAGAATAGCCACTTGAGCTAATTCTTTTATCGAAACAATGGTTTGTTGTGTTGTTCCTGCTGAAATTTCCTTCATGCCTAATACATGATTTGAACGGGTCAGGACAATGATCCAGAAATATTCTTTATGGTTAATCTGTCCATTTTGAATTTCATGTTTTACAAACTTTGAAGCATCCTCATAGGATGAGATATGCACCATGTCTGATTGGGTCGGTCGCTTAAAGCACAGCTCAAGCCAATAGGGTTGTTTCGTTTTCATAGTATTTATTTTAAATTGTTGCTTTTGAATTTGAGATAGGCTGACTTACATTAAGGTATCAGCACTGAAAGGTTTTGAAGGCTTACCATCAATCATCAGTTTCAGATAAATGGAATAGTTCGATAGGGAAGTGAAGTCAGAAGCTTCAAACATGGGATAAAATTCTTTTTCCATGAGTCGAGCATCCTGAATTCCCAACCTGAAGGTGACAATCGTTCCCACGTTTCCAAGTACCGCACTTCTGACTTCTGTTGAAAGTTGATGCAGAAATTGATTGGAAAGGATAAGAGCTAACTTGAACTTACGACTTTGAGCCAAAAGTTCTCCGATAAGGTCATTACCTGATAACACCTGAAACTCATCGATATAGAGAAAATGAGGTACACGATCAGGCTCAGGTGTATCAATTCTTGAAAAGGCAGAAGAGGCAATAGAGGTTAAGAGTAGTCCGCCAAGGATGTTTGAGGCATCAGAACCAATACTACCTTTAGCCAGATTCACAATGAGAATTCCATTGTTGTCCATTAATTGTCGCAGTGAAATACGATTCTGATTATCAACCAGAATACGTTTAATCGCTGTATGCGATAGAAGCGCTCCAACTTTATTCAGAATCGGCAGTAAATCATTTTGTTTATACGATTTAAATTCTTTCTCCCAAAAGAGACGTAAGGCTTCATCCTGAACATTCTCCAGACAGCGTTCACGAAAATCAGCGTGGTGAAGTAGTTTAAGCAAATCAGATAAATCAGCACGAGGTTGTTCTAAGAGTGTCATAAGGCACATTCTCAAAATATGTTCGATTTTCATTCCCCATGCAGATTTCCAGTTCCTTTGGAAGATTTCTAAGATGTTTGAAACTACAAGAGAACGTTTGTGTTTAGATACCGATCGTAAGGGATTATACCCAATGGTTAATTCTGGATTGGTCGCATCGAAATAAACAAAATCCTTATGCGGATATTTATGTTTGATGTGTTCAGTTAGCTCCAATGCCGCATCACCGTGGACATCCAGAAACGTCATTGAACGTCCCGCATGAATATCTTCTTTAGCAAGAGTCAACAGAAGGGTAGTTTTACCTGATCCAGATTTACCCATGCAGTAGAAATGAAAGTAACGGTCTTTTTGTTTGATTCCGAAGACGTTTTTGACATTTCTGAAATTAGTAGTTGCAAAATAACTCACCTCATAGGGATCGAAATTTCGCATTGAAGGGAAGGGAGGTTAAGAAAATAAAGAAAACACCAATTTGTAGATAAGGTGTGGAAAGAACATTGTTTGATGAATTTTTAGGAGTAATCTTAAAACTGACTGGTGCGAAGAGTTTGCTATGCTTAACTCCATTATAGCATGTGAGGATTTTGTTTGCCAGTAATGGCTTAAATCTAGGAAGGGTGATTTGGGCTTGATTAAATTATTATTATGACATACACTATAAGTGGTAACCTAAAATTAAAGCAACCCATTGCCCGAAAGGGTCGTATCTGAGATTTCTCAAATACAAAGCGACAATGTGGTGTTATTCAAAATCTTGAATCCTTTGGATTTAGGTTATTGAAAGACCCACTAGATCGCTTTTAGTGGGTCTTTCATTTATGATATGACAACACAAAAAGCATTACAGATATATTTAAATTGGAAAAAGACACATACCGTATCAGCATTTAGCGCCTATAAAGTTAGAATAGTCCAATTTTTAGATTTTATTAGCCCTAAATCCTGTCTTCAAGACATTTCAGGTGATGATGTTATAGCATTCCATAGATATATGGAACAACATTACAGCCCCGCAACAATTGCTTATTCAGCCAGAATACTAAAAAACTTCTTTTGGTTTTGGCATGGTCGTCAGGAAACCAATCTTAACCCCAAGGAAATCATTCCGGTTAAGTTTATAAACGCCGATAAAGATATTGTTCTGAAATCAGATTTTGAAGACATGACTGATCTGCTAGATGAACGGTTCTATAATGACCTTCAAAAGAAACTTGTTCTTCATTTACTATGGGACACAGGTATGCGAGTCAGCGAACTCATGGACATAAAACTAAAAGATATTGGTAGTAAGGGTAAAAATAATCTTAGAACGGCAAAAGTCAGAACAAGAAAGACTATGCGATACAATCTTGTTGTCTGGGGTAAAATTACAGATGAATTATTAGATTCTTATTTAGGCTTCAGGCTTTGTTTAGATAATGTTGAAAGTGATCAACTCTTTATAAACCCAAAAACAAGAAGACCTTACACAACTCGAAGCGTACAACGATGGGTAAAGGAACTCGCCAATCTAGCCGGAATTGATAAAAATATCACACCTCATTCTTATCGCCACGGTAAGGCGAACGAAGTCTTAAGCAAAGGAGGAGATATGAGGGATGTATCAGCAATCCTAAGACACGCATCACTTCATAGCACCATTAAATACGCACAGTTATGTCCAGAGCGGTATTTACAATCAGCTGGAAAATTCTTACAAACGGCTTAAATGGAAAATGCAATTTGGTGAGATTGCATTTTTTTTGATTAAGAATATAATGTTGTCAGTACTTTAACTAATAAAGAGGTTGATTTAAATAAAGTTTATTTTATCAAGTTAACAGGCTTTGATTTTAGGTTACCACCCCTATACGACTCAACAGAAACGATGCTCCGGCATCGTAATAAAATAGAGTTTAACGTCGTAAAAGATATAGTATAGGACATCAATGTCGCATAACAAAGCGAAGCAAACTTTATTTTAAGTCACCTTGGTATTCAATACCTAAGGTTAAGTACTTAAACATAAAATTAAACAAACATGTCTACATTTTATAACGTAGTTACCCGAAAAGTAATTTCTGATGGTTCAGATGAAAAGACGCTTCACCACAAGGTAGGAACTTTTAAAGTAACCTCAAACGGAGGAATGTACCTTCATCTCTTCATGCTCCCGAATGTTGAATTCCAAGTATTCCCCGGGTATGGCAATGATCTTCCCGTAATTAACT
>CAYNCI010000006.1:0-1971 GCA_964396065.1 uncultured Mesohalobacter sp.
CTGAAATCGAGGTCACGAGATTCAGCGAATACCAAAAAAATAACATGACATGAGCTAAAGCAATTGTTTAAAACAATAAACGTATATAAAAGATACATTTTGAATGCTGTTGAAGTTATAAAAAACAGAATACCAGCTTTTTAGAGCAGGTATCCTGTGAATTATCCATAAAGATAAAGAACTGAAAGCAATTCACAACTGTAATAATCGCCATTGTCTTTTTTTATTTCCTGTGAATTATCCATAAAGATAAAGAACTGAAAGCAATTCACAACTGTCGCCTTGTTAAATTTTCTTTTTTTATCCCTGTGAATTATCCATAAAGATAAAGAACTGAAAGCAATTCACAACTTTCGGCCAGAATAAGTTGTGCTTTTTTACCTGTGAATTATCCATAAAGATAAAGAACTGAAAGCAATTCACAACGATAACAACATACCATTCTCATTTAGCTACCCTGTGAATTATCCATAAAGATAAAGAACTGAAAGCAATTCACAACATCACATTACAAACATTTGCACAATTCAACCCTGTGAATTATCCATAAAGATAAAGAACTGAAAGCAATTCACAACTAGTGGTAATATATCCGATTGATGTTGCACCCTGTGAATTATCCATAAAGATAAAGAACTGAAAGCAATTCACAACAATTAATGTTGTTTGGTGGTTGTAGGCAATCCTGTGAATTATCCATAAAGATAAAGAACTGAAAGCAATTCACAACTATCTTCTTTACTGCTATAAAAGTCTATTTCCTGTGAATTATCCATAAAGATAAAGAACTGAAAGCAATTCACAACTGTTAGTTTTAACTGTTTTTTCAATGTAATCCTGTGAATTATCCATAAAGATAAAGAACTGAAAGCAATTCACAACTGAATTGCTTATAAACACCTCGCTGTATTTCCTGTGAATTATCCATAAAGATAAAGAACTGAAAGCAATTCACAACTTATTGCTCTGCGAATGGAAATAATAGATTCCTGTGAATTATCCATAAAGATAAAGAACTGAAAGCAATTCACAACTGATGCCGTCAAGTCCTGTATAATGTTTTGCCTGTGAATTATCCATAAAGATAAAGAACTGAAAGCAATTCACAACAAGGTAATGTTTGTAAAAGATTTCTTTTTGCCTGTGAATTATCCATAAAGATAAAGAACTGAAAGCAATTCACAACTTATAACCTTCAATATACCAGCGGTTATCACCTGTGAATTATCCATAAAGATAAAGAACTGAAAGCAATTCACAACACGCTCTGGCTCGGTTTAACTCCGCATCATCCTGTGAATTATCCATAAAGATAAAGAACTGAAAGCAATTCACAACTGCTAATAAATTAATGATCTGCTCTTGTTTCCTGTGAATTATCCATAAAGATAAAGAACTGAAAGCAATTCACAACTAATTGTGATTACTTAATATGAAATTATCTCCTGTGAATTATCCATAAAGATAAAGAACTGAAAGCAATTCACAACTGGCCGGGTGATCTTCGTGCAATTCCTGAACCTGTGAATTATCCATAAAGATAAAGAACTGAAAGCAATTCACAACATAAAATTGGTAAATCATCAAAAGGTGTTACCTGTGAATTATCCATAAAGATAAAGAACTGAAAGCAATTCACAACTAATTATGGCACGTAAAAGCGAATATGATTCCTGTGAATTATCCATAAAGATAAAGAACTGAAAGCAATTCACAACTATCTGCTGCAAGACATAAGGTATGCTGACCCTGTGAATTATCCATAAAGATAAAGAACTGAAAGCAATTCACAACCAGAAGATGGTGGAACGGTACAATTATATTCCTGTGAATTATCCATAAAGATAAAGAACTGAAAGCAATTCACAACTAATTGTGTCATTTACAAAATATGACAAATCCTGTGAATTATCCATAAAGATAAAGAACTGAAAGCAATTCACAACAGAAAAGGCGGACACTCATTTATAT
>CAYNCI010000006.1:2071-5505 GCA_964396065.1 uncultured Mesohalobacter sp.
TATCACCTGTGAATTATCCATAAAGATAAAGAACTGAAAGCAATTCACAACTAATTCGGGGGTTGTTTGGATTTGGTTTTACCTGTGAATTATCCATAAAGATAAAGAACTGAAAGCAATTCACAACTGGATTAAACTCCATAATTCTTCATAATCTCCTGTGAATTATCCATAAAGATAAAGAACTGAAAGCAATTCACAACAAGATAAACTCAATTCATTAGCGTTTCTGCCCTGTGAATTATCCATAAAGATAAAGAACTGAAAGCAATTCACAACTCATTAATTGCAATTAAAAACGCAAAAATACCTGTGAATTATCCATAAAGATAAAGAACTGAAAGCAATTCACAACAGCTAACTGGTGATGTTTCTACTTGGTCTTCCTGTGAATTATCCATAAAGATAAAGAACTGAAAGCAATTCACAACACTGTAGCTCTATATGCTATGCCTTTAGCACCTGTGAATTATCCATAAAGATAAAGAACTGAAAGCAATTCACAACAATAACAATATTCATTTCTAGTTTTGCATTCCTGTGAATTATCCATAAAGATAAAGAACTGAAAGCAATTCACAACTGGATAAAGGCACTATATAGAACGTTATCACCTGTGAATTATCCATAAAGATAAAGAACTGAAAGCAATTCACAACTAATAAACTGCCTTTGTTCGTCTTCTGTTACCTGTGAATTATCCATAAAGATAAAGAACTGAAAGCAATTCACAACCCTTTACGGAAACATTTAATCAACCTATTCCCTGTGAATTATCCATAAAGATAAAGAACTGAAAGCAATTCACAACAATTCCTTCAATTAGTGTACCTACCCTTTACCTGTGAATTATCCATAAAGATAAAGAACTGAAAGCAATTCACAACAGAAAGGCCGTTGTTTAATTCTGGATATTCCCTGTGAATTATCCATAAAGATAAAGAACTGAAAGCAATTCACAACTGTATATAGCCTTGCGAAGTAGCAATATGTCCTGTGAATTATCCATAAAGATAAAGAACTGAAAGCAATTCACAACTAAAACTTCCATATTATCACCGTTTTTTAACCTGTGAATTATCCATAAAGATAAAGAACTGAAAGCAATTCACAACCAATCCCTTCACCTGTTTTTAAGGCTTTAACCTGTGAATTATCCATAAAGATAAAGAACTGAAAGCAATTCACAACTAATTTTAACTGCACAATTTCGGTAATATACCTGTGAATTATCCATAAAGATAAAGAACTGAAAGCAATTCACAACTCGTATCGCCTTGTTTTATAAACGGCTGATCCTGTGAATTATCCATAAAGATAAAGAACTGAAAGCAATTCACAACTAAGATTAACGTTACGGCCGTTAATGGTTACCTGTGAATTATCCATAAAGATAAAGAACTGAAAGCAATTCACAACTAGTTTCCGCTTTGTCCACTTGTTGCTGTACCTGTGAATTATCCATAAAGATAAAGAACTGAAAGCAATTCACAACATTATATCGTTCCCTTTGTCCTCGACTTCACCTGTGAATTATCCATAAAGATAAAGAACTGAAAGCAATTCACAACAAGTGACTTCTTTTGCGTTTTTTGCTCTGTCCTGTGAATTATCCATAAAGATAAAGAACTGAAAGCAATTCACAACTCCTAGCAAAACCACCTAATACAGCACCGCCCTGTGAATTATCCATAAAGATAAAGAACTGAAAGCAATTCACAACACAACATACGAACCTTTTTTAATTGAAAATAAAAGCCTGTGAATTATCCATAAAGATAAAGAACTGAAAGCAATTCACAACTATATGATAAATGTTAAAGCGGTAATAGGGCCTGTGAATTATCCATAAAGATAAAGAACTGAAAGCAATTCACAACTTAAAGATCCATGATAAACAGGACTATAAACCTGTGAATTATCCATAAAGATAAAGAACTGAAAGCAATTCACAACTACATTATAAGCCCATAGCAAGCTAATAAACCTGTGAATTATCCATAAAGATAAAGAACTGAAAGCAATTCACAACGGTAATCATCATACGACCCTCCAGTTAAAGCCTGTGAATTATCCATAAAGATAAAGAACTGAAAGCAATTCACAACATAAAAGTGTTTATTACTTGATAATATATCCTGTGAATTATCCATAAAGATAAAGAACTGAAAGCAATTCACAACATAAAAGTCTTAAGGGTTTCCAGTCCTTTACCTGTGAATTATCCATAAAGATAAAGAACTGAAAGCAATTCACAACAGGCAACACAAATATTAGAAATAGACCCTGCCTGTGAATTATCCATAAAGATAAAGAACTGAAAGCAATTCACAACAGTAATAGACTTCTTTTGTTTTTCTGTTGCCTTGTGAATTATCCATAAAGATAAAGAACTGAAAGCAATTCACAACTTGCTGCACGAGAACGTTCCTTTTGTTTTTCCTGTGAATTATCCATAAAGATAAAGAACTGAAAGCAATTCACAACAAGTTAAAGTTTTTTCTTACATCATCAAAACCTGTGAATTATCCATAAAGATAAAGAACTGAAAGCAATTCACAACTTCCTGTAGTCGAAAACATGAAATTGAGTTCCTGTGAATTATCGATAAAGATAAAGAACTGAAAGCAATTCACAACTATCCGTGTAAATAACAGGTGCACCGTCTTCCTGCGAATTATCCATAAAGATAAAGAACTGAAAGCAATTCACAACAATTTATTAATAAATATTCTTTACTCTTTACCTGTGAATTATCCATAAAGATAAAGAACTGAAAGCAATTCACAACACATTCAATACATTGTCCGCAAGATACAGGCCTGTGAATTATCCATAAAGATAAAGAACTGAAAGCAATTCACAACAAATAGACTTAGCTACATCATCAATTGGCGCCTGTGAATTATCCATAAAGATAAAGAACTGAAAGCAATTCACAACTCATTCCACCCTTTAATAGTGTGATAATGTCCTGTGAATTATCCATAAAGATAAAGAACTGAAAGCAATTCACAACCAGACCCGAATAAAGGACCTATAGTCGGGACCTGTGAATTATCCATAAAGATAAAGAACTGAAAGCAATTCACAACTCCTGCTTATTAGCGTAATAATTTTTATAACCTGTGAATTATCCATAAAGATAAAGAACTGAAAGCAATTCACAACAATAATAGATTACATTAACCCAATAATAACCTGTGAATTATCCATAAAGATAAAGAACTGAAAGCAATTCACAACTGATTATGAGTACTTATAAAGTAGTGTTATCCTGTGAATTATCCATAAAGATAAAGAACTGAAAGCAATTCACAACCTTCACCCCAATCCGCTGGAACATCCAACCCCTGTGAATTATCCATAAAGATAAAGAACTGAAATCTTACGCCTTAAGTTTGAGGTAAAAAACAACTTTAAATCGTCAAAAA
>CAYNCI010000006.1:5605-77757 GCA_964396065.1 uncultured Mesohalobacter sp.
AGCCAAAGCAATTATTCGCCTGTTTTTTATTGTTTTAAGTGGCTCATGAACCTCGTACCTCGGTTTCACAACTGCTCACAATAAGATAGAAAACTGTAGTGAAAATGTAGCATCTGTAAACCTGTGTTTAAGCCTACCTCGACCGAGGACGATAGGCTCAGGACAGGTTAAAAGAACCCGCCAAGGGCAGACAGACTGAAATCTTACGCCTTAAGTTTGAGGTAAAAAACAACTTTAAATCGTCAAAAAAAAAATCAAGATTAATCACGGTAGCACATCCGAGATTCGGCGTAAGCCAAAGCAATTATTCGCCTGTTTTTTATTGTTTTAAGTGGCTCATGAACCTCGCTCACTTGGTTTCACAACATTTTAGTGTTATCATTATTATAGAAATTTCAAAGAATCAGCGATTAAATTTTTGTTCCTAATCAAAATTTTAAAGAATACTCTTACGGCGGACAAACTGAAATCTCAAGCCTACCTGTAAAACAAATCAATGACAAACAATCGTCAACCAGGTGTTTGAGTTTAAATAAAGAGTATTTCCGAGATTCAGCGAAGCTAAAGCAATTATTCGCCGCATTAATTATTTTTTTTGGTGGCTCATGAACCTCGCTCACTCGGTTTCACAACTTTAAGTTATAAAAATTGAACCGTAATTATGCATTGGAAAAGCAATGCATAATTCTGACGCTAAAGGTCAGTACAAGTCTGACGAATTGAAAATCAATCTATTCTAAAAAAGTTTATAAATCTAATTGGTGATTTTCAATTGTCGGGGTCTCAAAGTGCTGACATTTATCGTCAGCGTAACCCTGGTAAAATACTGAATAACAGTATTTTCATCAGATTTAAAAAGCAGAATACAAATTCTATTGCATAAACCGGATTGAAACAGGCCAATCCTTTGAATTATCTGAAAACTCGTCGTCTACGCTCAGGATAGTTTTAAAAAATTGGAGTGTAGGGAAGAAATCCAGCAAATACAAAAAATGAACTGTTGCACATCCAAAGTAGCAATTTACACCCATTTCTGCACAAACATTTGTGCAAAATAGAATTGACTCTTCCTTTGCGCTCTGGATGACACGTTCAAGTGTTTTGAGACATTTTTTTTGGTTTAATTATAACTTAATCTGTCCTACTTCTCTTTTTTACTTAAATATATACCTGTATATATCGTTACCGTTGGCAAATAGTACCAAGGCGATAAGCAATACAAATCCTATTAATTGAGCTACTTCTAGAACTTTTTCGTTTGGTTTTCTGCCACTTACCATTTCATATAAGAGGAAAACCACGTGACCACCATCTAATGCTGGAATTGGTAAGATATTCATAAAAGCCAATATAATGGAAATAAGAGCCGTCGTCATCCAGAAGGCTTGCCAATCCCAAAACGGTGGAAACAGGCTTCCTATAGCACCAAACCCACCAACTTGAGTGGCGCCTTTGGAAGTAAACACATATTTAAATTGTGCGATGTAATCATGAAGCGTCCAATAGCCAAATGCCGCGCCTTCAAAAATACTTTCGCCAAAAGAAAAGTCTTTTTTGTTAAAGGTGATGGCATCTTCGTCGGTAGGTTTCATAATAATACCCACTTTTTTATCCTCTGTAAGGACAATATCTACAGCGTATATTTGGCCTTCACGCTCATATGTAATCGTAGCTACACTATCATTCTTTCTGTGGTTTACTAAGCCATAAGTGAAATCGGTTTGGTACTTAACAGGATAGTTACCGATTTTCAAAATTTTATCCTTCTTCATCAGACCAGCTTTGTCTGCGGGATAACCTTCGTAAACTGAGTCTATTTCGAAAGGATAACGAAAGTCTATGGCATTAATTTGTTCCGACTTAAAGATCTGCATACCGATATCTTCAGGCAGCTCTATGGTTTCTTGTGCGCCATTTTCATGTTCTACTGTAACGGTATTCACGTCTCTAAACATCAAAAGTTTTGTGATGTCTAAATCGTTAAACATGGCTTCGCCGTTAACACTTAAAATTCTATCACCTTGCTGAAAACCAAACTGTTCTAATTGTTTGCTAACGCCAAAGCCGTACTTAATATCGTCTCCTTTAGAAAAATTTCGACCATAACTAAAAATGATAAAGATGTAGATAAGAACACCAACAATAATGTTTACCGTAACACCTCCAAGCATGATTATTAAACGCTGCCAAGCCGGTTTACTTCTAAATTCCCACGGCTTTGGTGGTTGTTTCATTTGCTCTTTATCCATGCTCTCG
This sequence comes from uncultured Mesohalobacter sp., assembly GCA_964396065.1. Lineage (GTDB taxonomy): Bacteria > Bacteroidota > Bacteroidia > Flavobacteriales > Flavobacteriaceae > Psychroflexus. The sequence goes on from CAYNCI010000006.1 coordinate 7,862, forward strand.
TCTATCATTCCGGCAATCTTAACGTATCCGCCAAGAGGAAGCCAGCCTATACCATAAACAGTTTCGCCAATTTTCTTTTTGAAGAGCGAAAACTTAACATCGAAAAAGAGGTAGAATTTTTCAACTTTAGTTTTAAATAATTTTGCAGGAATAAAATGTCCTAATTCGTGCAGGACGACTAGTATTGATAAGCTTAAAAGAAGCTGTGCTGCTTTAATCAAAAAGGTTTCCATAGTATGGGTTTATAGAAAAGTTGACAAAAATAGACTTTTCACTCGGCATTTAAAAATATAGCTGAAGTTATAGAATAGGCTTAACATAAAATTTGTTTTTGACAACAAAACCTAATGGAATAAGAGTTTTAACTTTGCAAAAAAAGAAATAATGCTCAAGTTTTTTTCGAAATACAAATTTTTCGCTGTAGTGATGTTTATCCTATCTATTGTTATAGTGACCATAATCTATAACCTGTATAAACCAGAACCTCAGCTGAAAGTATTTCAACCAAATGAGTTTACAAAAGAACTTGTCGATTCTTCGCTTCAAAGGGTAAGAAAATTTCATCGTATAGCCGATTTCGCATTGCTTAACCAATATGGTGATACTATTACACAAAAGAGTTTTGATGACAAAATTTACATTACAGATTTTTTCTTTACCACTTGTCAAACCATTTGTCCAATAATGACAAATCATATGGAGCAAATTCAACAAGAATTTAAAGACGATAAAGAGGTGATGCTGCTGTCTCACTCTGTAACTCCAGAAATAGATGACGTTCCGGTGATGTACGAGTATGCTAAAAAACACAATGCGATAAAAAACAAATGGCATTTGGTTACAGGTGATAAAAAAGAAATTTACGATCTAGCAAGGAAGTCCTATTTTACGACAAAGACAGACGGCGACGGCGGTAAATATGATATGATTCACACCGAAAATTTTGTATTAGTAGATAAAGAAAAACGCATCAGAGGCATCTACGATGGCACAGACCCGGAAGAGATAGAGAAAGCCATTTCTGATATAAAGACCCTGAAAAAAGAGTACTTAGCGCCGTAGTGTTTTTTCTAGTTCTTCTAAAGATTTTCCTTTTGTCTCGGGGATAACACGAATAATAAAAATTAAACCTGCAAATGCAAATAGGCCGTAAATAAGAAAGGTTAACGAACTTCCGATAGTGGACAGCTCCCAAGGGAAAACAAACTGAACACCGGCAGAAACTGCAGAATTTACAAAACCTACAAACGAAATGGCTAGTCCTCTAACTTTTAAAGGAAATAGTTCTGAAAACAGTACCCACATGACCGGGCCCAGTGATATTGCAAAACAAGCTACAAAACCAATTATTCCTATTAAAATTAAAGTGGGGTTCATGCTGATTGCAGCCGTAATAAGTTCTGATTCGTATTGCTTAGCTTTTTTTTCGCCGAGCAATGCCTTTAATTCGTTTTTGTATTTTACATCATTTTCAAAAGATTGCCCTGCAAGCACGGTGATTTTAGTTCGTAATTCGGTATTAGAAAGTTGGTTTATTTTTTCTTGAGTTAAACTGTATTCAGCCGAATTAAAGCCATAGGCGAGTAATAGCATAAATACTCCTATTCCGGCTACTCCAAAAGCCAAAAGAGGTTTTCTTCCTAATTTGTCTATTAAGAGCATGGCTAAAATTGTAAATACAAGATTTGTAACACCTACAAGTATAGCCTGGATAAAAGAAGCATCTGTACCAATCCCTGATTGTTCAAAAATCATTGGGGCATAAAAAAATACAGAATTTATACCCGTGATTTGTTGAAGTATCCCAACAACAAGCCCTATTGTAATCACTAATTTTAGGGCAGGCTTGAACAATTCTGCTATAGAAGACTCTTCTTTATTTTGGTTATTTTGTAATGAAGCTTCTACGGCTTTTAAATCTTTATCTGCTTGTTCTTCACTATAAAATTTTAATAGTACTTTTTTTGCTTCTACAGGTTTTGATTTCATGATAAGCCAACGAGGACTTCGCGGGACAGATAGTAAGCCAAAAAAGTACAATACTGCAGGCACAGCCTCTACCCCTAGCATCCATCTCCAGTTATTTTCTGCAATACCTAAATCGCTAACCCATGTCGCATCGGACTCGCCTAAAGATAAAATGTAGTAGTTGCTAAAAAAAGCTAAAGTAATCCCCAAAACTATATTTAGCTGATTGAAGGACACTAACTTACCGCGTTGCTTTGGTGGCGCTATTTCGGCGATATACATGGGCGCTAATATTAATGATGCTCCAACGCCAATTCCACCAAGCATTCTAAAAATTAGAAAAGATATAAAGTCCGGAGCCATTGCTGAGCCCACCGCAGAGACAGTAAATACAATAGCACAAAATTTGAGCATTACCCTTCGACCAAAGCGATCGCTAAGTGGTCCTGAAACCATCATAGCCAAAGCGGCAATGATTGTAAGAGAACTCACAGAAAAGCCCAGCTCCAGATCGGTTAGATCAAAATCAATTTGCACAAATTTATTGACACCCGAAATGACGGAAGCATCAAAACCCATTAAAAAGCCTCCTAAGGCGACAGTGAGCGCTATACGTACAGTAAATAAAGTTTTTTTATCCAATTTCTAGGTATATATTTTTAAGACGGGTTATTAAGATTTACGCTTTTCATGCTTTACCCAGTCTACTTCCATATACCATTCACCTTCCATTGGCGAGTCTGTAATTTTAGCAAAATTTAAGATAGCGAACATAGGCTCCGGGTATTTATCCCCTTCGCCAACGTTTCTGTATATTTCTTTGTCGTCTAGTCTGTACACCAGATCACTTCCCTCCCATTCCACAGAATAGGTATGGTATTCGTTTAAAGTTGCTTCAAAATTTCTACGATGTGTTTCCCAATTGCTTTTATCACATTCACCAAGGCTTTCTATGGCTCCTGTGGTAAACATATCCTTATGATAATCGCCATGGTGCTCGAAAATGTCAATTTCGCCAGAACCTGTTAATGGCCAACACACATTTTCATCTTCCTCTTGAACAGGTGCTTCGTTGTTTCTGGCACCTAAAATCCACCATGCCGGGAACATACTTTTCTGTCCATTGCTGCTTAGCCTTAGTTTGGCAGTCCATTTGCCCTTCACAAATTCTTGCTTATTTTTCGTACAAATTCGTCCTGCTACGTATTGTGTTTTAGGATGTTTATTGCCATGCTTGTCGTAGTTGTCGCATTCTACAAGTTTACCGACATTTACGACTTTCAGTTTAATTGTTCCATTACTCACTTCTCTCGTGTTGTACATATTATCCGGAACATAGCAATGGGTTTCATTGTTTACCCAAATGCGCTGATCTTGCCAATTATCAGGATTAAAAGTCTCAAAATCATCATAAAAATCAACTTCCCATTCGCTTTCAGTTATAACTTCTTTTTCGAGTACAGGCTTCTCCATTTCTTTTTGTTCTTCTTTTTTTTCTGTATTGATGCACGACGAAAGTAAGGTAAAACAAAAAAGAAAAAGTAAATAGATTTTATTTTTCATAATATTTTAAGGTTTAGATTTTAGATGAAAATTGAAACAATTATTGTTTTATTTATAAAAATACATCTTTTATAAAATTTTTGGATGTATCTATTGAAATATTCTGTTTAAGTCTTTACATGAACTAAGATCTATAAGTTTACTTGAGAAGTGAAATATAAAAAAACGAGCTCCATTTTATGGAACTCGTTTCAATTGCATTAAGAGCTGAATAAATATTTTGAAACCTAATCATCAAATTAAAATGAAGTGCAAAATTTGAAGGACAGATTAATCAAGTTCTATTAAATCGTCATTTCTATTTCCTGGGTTATCTTTATACCAATCTGTATGTTGCTGACCTCCGGAGGTTGCCCAGTTTATAAAATTGTTATAAGCATTATATATTCTTACTTTTTCCTTTGGAACCTTAAAGTCATGAATTATACTAATAGCCCAAGGATATCCATTGTCGGAAATATAATTACCATTTGGGTCATTATTAGAGTTTGTAGTCTGACCAAGACTAGTAGGTGTTCTGTATGGTAAATGAATCTCTTTCTGTCTTTGTTTGTTAGCTATAATAAATGGGTTGAAAGGCGCTGCACCTAAGACATCTGTTGATACCGGCTGATCTAGAATTATTGAAATTGTAGTTTCATTTGTCAAGTTTGCCGCATCGTCTGTTAATATAATTACAGCGTTATTCTGATTAGCTTCAGTTCCGTTAGGATTTAAACTGATGTAATTTTCTGAGAATACAGTACCTGTCACACTTTGGACTTGATCACTAGATAATCCTTCGATTTCTATACCGATACCATTTGTAAATCCTGCGCCGTTAGCTTTCACTCTGCAAATAATATCCACCTGCACAGCTAGGTTGTCAGAATTTAGAATGGCAATAGCTTTATAATTAAGAGCCACATCATTAAAGTCGTAGTCGCCATAAGAAGGCCATAAATCTTCGAAGGCAATAGTACCTGTACCATATTCACTAGGAGTAAAAACTTCGAATGCCTTATCGGGATCATTTGGGAAATCGTCCTGAGAATCGATAATACCATCACCATCGGTATCTGTTGTGTCTACAGTATCAGAAAAAATTCTAAGTGTTGTTAAGTCATTAATTCTTCTTCCAAAATTTGTTCCATTAGCAGCATTAGCGCCATATACATATTGCCAGCCTCCTGTTACCGTATCCATTATTATAAGACTACCATCGCTATTGTTGTCTGCCAACCATAAATCTCCATCAGAATCTATAGTCATAGATGTTGGGGTAAAAGGCAGGTTATCTGCGCTTATTCTTACAGCATCATAGCTAGTACCATTAAAATCGCATCTGTATAATCCTGAGAAGGTAGCGAGATATAAGATACCATTCGTTTCATCAAATTTAAGATCGCCACCTTGTTTGTTGTGTAATCCATTAACATCCCATTGGTCAATCACCTGACCATTAGAAGGGTCTATAGTCATCAAGTCGTCGTTATTACTAAAATATAGTAAGTTATCCTCAGGATTGTAATCTAATCTTGGACCACTAAATCCTAAATTGGTAACTGTTGTCCAATTCCCAGTTTGAATATCATATTTCATAAGTGGGTGTGGTTGAGATCTGCCAATAGAATACAAGACCAAGTTTTCCTGATCTATGGCTGCTGTCCAGCTACCCATTGGCATTTGAGACAGATAAGTGTAAGAACCATCTAAAGGATCAACCTGAAATAAATCTCCTTCTCCATTGACACAAAACAGATAATCTGTTACGGAATTCTTATAATTGAAAGTAGAGTTCCTTTGTGCTGTTTCTTGATGTGTATAATTTAATTCATTATTTACGACATCAACAAAGTTTCCGGAATAATTTAAATTGTCATTTCTTCGAACATATACTTGAGAGCTATAAGTTGGCAGTGTGATGGTTTGTTCTAGCACCCCATTTTTAGTAACACCCCTAAAAATGCGTAAATTTATAAATTCATCTTTGTAAACATCCTCTGTTACAGTCTCTCCAGACTGATTTACGAATGTTTCGGACCCTGCAAAATACTTTTGGCCGGTAGTTGCAAAAACTTCGTAGGTCGCATTTGTGTTGTCGTTAATTTTTACTTTAACGTTTTGGTGTGTTTTATAGTCAAAGCCTTCAGGAATGTTTATTATATCTGTTGCTTCATCAATAGTATCGTTGGTTACTCTATCATTAAAAGTATCCTCTACACAAGATGTAAGACTGAGTATTGCTATTAGACTAAAAAATTTGAGTATGTTATTCATATTTATAAAGAGTTAAGTCTATGTTTTAGAGTACAAAATTAGTATACTTATGTAGCTGTAATTGAAAAATTCTACAATCTATACGTTTTAGGAGATAATTTTACTCTTCAAATAGACAAACAGTTAAGTAAGATTTTTTAACTATCGACGAATGGTAATTGAATGTGCAAAAAATATAAGATTGGTATTGAAAAGAAAATTATTCAAACTTGTTGTATACAAACTTTAAAACGAAGCTGATTCAATCTTATTGGTCTATTAAATCTACATTACGATAACCAGGAATATCTTTATACCAGTTACCATATTGTTCGCCTCCAGAAATTGCCCAATCAATAAAGTAGTGGTAGGCGTCATAAATTCTCATTCTTTCTTTTGGAACATCAAAATCATCAGCTATACTGATAGCCCATGGTAATCCAGTTTCTGAAAGATAATTATTATTAGGATCGTTTACATGACCGGTAACAATACCTAAATCTTGAGCAAGGCTTGTTGCATTTTTGTAAGGAAGATGAATTTCGTGCTCTCTTTTCAGTCTTTGTATAATAAAAGGATTAAAAGGAGCTTCACCTAAATCGGCTGTAGATAAGGGTGTATTAAAATAAATTGAAATTTTTGTTTCATTAATTAAATTATCAACATTATCTGACAAAATTATAACAGCATTTTGCTGATTAGCTTCAGTACCGTTTGCATTAAGACTTATAAAATCCTCAGTATATATAGAACCATCTACACTTGTTATTTGACCAGGGCTTATTCCTTCTAATTCTATGCCGATTGCATTTTTAAATCCAGCTCCATTATCTTTTAATTTGCATATAATGTCAAGCTGAACAACATTGTTTTCCGCATTTAGGGCGGCCTGCATTTGATAACTTAATACGACATCGTTAAAATCGTAATCTCCAAAATATGGCCACAAGTCTTCAAATGCTAATGTGCTTAAGCTTGAGTTATTAGGTATATATAATGAAAAAGCTCTGTCAGGATCTTGAGGAAATTCATCTTCAGAATCAGGTACGCCGTCGCCATCAGAGTCGGGTTGTGTTGGCCCGGATGTTAATGTTAATGTTGTTAAATCATTAATTCTTCGACCAAAACTGCTTCCATTATTAGCATTTGCACCATAATAATACTGCCAACCACCACTTGTTGGATCCATTACAATTAAACTACCATCACTTTGGTTATCTGCTAACCATACGTCTCCATTAGAATCAATTGTTATCGATGTTGGTGTAAAAGGAAGATTTTCTGGACTTATTTTAACTGCATCGTAGCTTGACCCATTATAATCACAGCGATATAGGCCGGAAAAAGAAGCTAAATATAAAGTGCCATCTTCTGCAAATTTGATATCACCGCCTTGAAAGTTGTCAATCCCATTGATAGCCCATTGATTAAGAACGACCCCTGTTAATGGGTCTATGCTTCTTAAACGATCCCGCCTACTAAAATACAGCAAACCATCTACAGGGTTATAATCAAGTCTTGGACCTGAAAAACCTAAATCAGCTACAGTTGACCAAATCTCTGTTTGTATATCAAATTTCATTAATGGATGTGGACTTGATCTACCAATTGAATAAATTATAAGATTTTCTTCATCAATAGCAGCTGTATAGCTACCATGAGGCATTTGGGAGAGTAATGCGTATGAACCATCTAAAGGATTAATTTGGAATAAATCCCCTTGTCCATTAACAGCATAGAAAACATCTAACGTACTGCTTTTACTTTGAAAACTAGCATTTCTTTGAGCCGTTTGTTGATAGGTATAATTTACTTCTTTATTTACAATGCTTATTAACTCGCCAGATAACTTTAAATTATCATTTCTTCTTATATAAACTTCTGTACAATAGTTTGGCAGGGTTACTGTTTGTTCTAAAATACCATTTTGCGGGATACCTTTGAACAATTTCTTCCTTATAATATCGTCTCTATAAAAATCTTCAGTTACTGTTTCGCCTGCTTCGTTTTCATAGGTAACTGTTCCTTCAAATATCTTTTCATCTGAAGTTGAGAAAACTTCGTAAAAAGCAGCGGAATTATCATTAATTTTTATAGTTACCTTTCTGTGAGTGTTATAATTAAATCCTTCCGGAATATCAATATCAACCGTAGAATTACCTGAACCTGCTGTTTCTTCGGTTTCAATTATATTTTCATTGCATGATGCCAATAAAAATATAATCAGAATTGATATGTATCTAAAAATGGATTTCATTTGATTTGTCCTCATTATAATCGTGTAAAACTATAACTTAATTATTTATCAAATAAAATTATTCTGTAATACAAATAAATTGGGAGACGAACTGGAATTTACATTCGACGAATTGTATTTCTAAATTTAAAAAAACTGCAATACACCTAAATTATTGTAATTGTAGAATTCTTAAATAAGATTTGCTACGCTGCTCTTTTAGCACGTTCCCAATTAACGGACTGTGTTTTGTTGATGTATCTAAAGAATCCAAGAACTACGGATAAATTCATAATAAAGAAATAATAAGGAACAAAAAGAACTTTTACTTTTAAAGATCTATTCTCTAGCGCCCAACCTAATAATGCTGCAGCATAAAATAAGAGTTGAAGCCAAAAAATAGTAGAATAAAAGCCAAAGTCTAATATACCTTCATTAACAGCTAGAATTGTAGCAACGGGAATTAACAAGATTAAACTTAATGGGGCTAATGTCCATCTCAATACACGATGTGATATGTATTGAAATGATAGAATACCATATTTAAAGATATTAAGTAAGGCTTTCATTCGAATAACAGACTGAATACCACCAGCTGAAATTCTAATTTTTCTCTTTAATTCTTCACCAACGTTAGCAGATGCCGTTTCTATTGCATAGGCTTCAGGGTTATACTGAATGGTATAGCCTTTTTGCGCAACACGTAACGAAATAATAAAATCGTCCAAGAGTGTATCCGGCTCTACTTCGTTATATAGCTCTGTTCTGATGGCAAAAAGCTCTCCTGCTGCTCCAACTGCAGAATATAGCTCTGCGTCCCATTTTTTTAAGGTAGACTCGTATTTCCAGTACAAACCTTCGCCAGCTCCTGCAGCGGCATCGGCTTCTTTGTCTATAATTCTTTTTTCTCCTGAAACACAGCCTACTTTAGGGTCTTTAAAACAATTGGCTATATGCATGATGGAGTCTTTACCCAAGTTTGTATTTGCATCGCTAAATACAACAATTGGTGTATCTACAAAAGGCATAACTCTATTCATTGCATTAATCTTTCCTTTTCGTTCATCTTTATGGTAGACGCCTATGCCTTCATATTCTTCTACAAGTTTGTTAGTTCCATCGTTTGAACCATCGGTAACCCACGCAATTTTTAATTTATTCTTAGGATAATTCAGGTTTAATGAATTTTCATTTTTCTGTTTCACATAGTCTTTTTCATTATAAGCGGGAATAAGCAAAGTAACGTCTGGAAGCTCGGCGTTCAAGTTATCGACCGATTTTTTCTTAAAAATTCTTTTAATTTTCACTAATAGATACAGAACAATTCCATAGCCTATATAAGTATAAAATATAATACCTAATAAAACCCAAAAAAATACTTCAAAAAATTTCATAATGGTTGGTTATTAATATGGTTATTTCACTTTGTTATTGTAAAATTCATTGATGTAATTGCCGAACAACTCCGCTCTATTTTCCCATGAATTAGACTTCGCGAAATTTATACGCGTTTGAATTAAATCCGCTGTATCGTTTTGAACCTGCTCTTTTATCTTTTGTACGAATTCTTCTTTAGATCTGGTTACATTGGCGATACTTTCAAAATCATGTAATACAGCAAATTCTGTCATCACTACAGGAACACCAATGGCTAAGTATTCGTTGATTTTAAGCGGGTAAATATTTTTATTTATCTCCGATAAGACGTAAGGAATTATCCCAACATCAAACTTGGCGACCAAAGGAGGTACTTCTGAAGCATGCACTGCAGGATTGAAGACAGTATTATCATATTTGGACAGTCTATCTACGACTTCATGATTTTGAACACCTCCTGTAAATTCAAAACTATAATCCGGCAATTGCTGAACTGCATATTCAACAAGTTCTATGTCAAATCTATAATCTATTGACCCTGTGTAGCCTACAATTTTTTTTGAAGCTGTATTGACAGTTTTTTTCGCATGAGGCACAAACAAATCGTAGTCCACACCATTTTTTACTACAACAGAGTTTTTATTATACTGTTTTTTTTCATTATTTAAGTAGTCTGAGGTCGTAATCACAGCATCTACTTTTCTGCAAAACTCTTTCTCAAGTTTGATGGTTAATGCATTATTTCGGTTTAAATCCATCCCGTCATAGCAATAATAAATATTAGTATGTTCGTCTAATTGACCAACCATAGCTAAACCATATACAGGGTTGAAAGCGGTTATAATAATACAATCTTTCAGTTTAAATTGTTTCTGAATTTTTTTTACTTCTCTTTTATACTTGTTTGTATTCCAGTGGTAAAAGCGACTTAGCAAATTTTCATTTTTAATCGAATTTGTAGGTAACATGGGTGGCATTACGACATGTTTCACCTTGGAACCAATATCAGATGTTATAGTTTTTACTCGTTTATCTAAACCTAGCATTCGCTTAACTGGAATATGATCTGCTTTACCTCTTATGCCATTTATAAGATCTTTATATGTTCTAGGATATTCAATAAAGATAATGTTATTATGAAATGCCAATAATGATAATAACTGAACAGTTGATTTGGTGTATTCTCCTTCCCAGGTTGTATAAGAAATACATATAATGTTTTTATCTTTAAGCATATTGATTAGTTTTTAAGCTCGCTGTACAAGGTTTTATAAAGTTCAAGTACTTGAATAGCCATTGCTTGCCAAGAAAACTTTTGAGCTTGCATAAGTCCTTTATCAACAAGCTCGTTTTTCAAATCTTGATCTTCTAATATTTTTATTATTCCATTTGTAATCTCTTCTGGCTTATAAGGATCTACAAGATAAGCCGCATTTCCTGATACTTCCGGCATAGAAGAAGTGTTTGATGTTATGACTGGAACGCCACAAGACATGGCTTCTAAAATAGGTATTCCAAAGCTTTCGCGTAATGATGGATAAAGGAATATATCACATAAGGAACAAATTGCAGGCAGATCTGTATTTTTTACATAACCCGTTAAAGTGATTTTATGAATTAAATCAGGATCGCCAATATCTTTTAATATTTTTCTTAGCTCAGACTTATCGTAGTCTAACATGACCAATTTATGGTCTGATTTTGAGATTTTTAAAAAATCTGAAAAAGCCTTTAATGTGCCTGGTGTGTTTTTTTTGGGATCTGTATTGCCTAAAAAAAAGAAGAATTTATCCGGCAAACTATATTTTTCCTTTATACTATCTAATTCAAATTTATCAGAAATAGGTTTAAAATGATCTCCAACACCATTATAAACGGCAACTAATTTTTTATCATCTTTTAACTTAAAAAATTCCGCAATTCTTTTTCTCTCATAATTTGAAACCGTAATCACAACTTTGCTCCTCCTCATTACTCTAGGAACAATAAACTTTCTATATACATTACCAAATTTTTGGTAAGCTGTTGCTGTACTTTTTAAAATCTGCAAGTAAGTTTTTTCTAAATAAATAATATCGTGCAGTGTTGTGACAATAGGTATATCTGTAAAAATTGGTGCCGTGTTACTTGTACAATGTAAAATATCGCATCCATGGTCTTTAGCAGCTTTAGGCAAAGCAAATTGCTCCCAAACCGGGTAAATGCCACCATCTAATTCGACAATTTTAAAATTACTGCTTTCTTTAAGCGCCAATGTGTCCTTATCCGGCTTTACAAAGACTATATATTCGTTTTCTTTATCTATTTTTTGCAGATTGTTTATAAGCTCTAAAGCTACCATATCCATACCGTGCTTTTTTACTCTAAACAGCCTTTGTCCTTCGATGCCTATTTTCATGGCTTTTTATTTATTTACTTTGTGAATAATCTTTTGCTGTATGGATGAATTTTTTGTTTGCGCCTTTTAACTTAAACAACAGCATAAACATTCTAAAGAATGCTCCGGGCAGGGATATCATCGCTTTCAATGTATTTTTATTATAAAACGCTTTCGGAAGTGCAAAAAGGAACGCTAAAAAAAGTAAAGTTGCAGCTATTACCCAGTATAACATGGGGACAGTTGTACCCAGTTGAAACCAAAACTCATTTAAAACATAAAACAAAGTAAATATGGCTGTCAGGCCTAATAACAAAACCCTTGGCGGCACTATCATTTGTACTAATTTATCAAAAAAATTAATGTTTCCATATTTAAAAAGCTGAACCCAACCCATCCAAAAATATTTTTTCAAGTAAACAACCTGCGTAGAAAGCCAACGCTTTCTTTGTTTTGAAAAATCTGAAGACTTTTGAATTTTTTCGTCTAATACATACGCCTCTTGTAAGTACTCTATTATAATTCCTTTTTTGGCCATTTCAAACTCCAGTTCCTTATCAAATCCACCAATTGCTTTAATATTGGCCATAGTAGATTTGAAAAGATTATAATCGAATGCCATACCTGAACCTATTAATCCTGCAGAAAGTCCTAATACTCTATGGCCTTTTCTATAAATATGGTTATTTATTTCTTCGCTAGCAGCGTCTAAAATAGCAAAGGATGTATTTAAATTTTTAGCTTTTCTATGCCCCTGGACAATTTTATATCCTTTATGGAAAGATTCGTTTATTTTGGTTATAAATTCGTATTCCATGATGTTATCCGCATCAAGAATTAGGGCAATATCATATTTCCTCTCTAAGGTATTCATTGCCTTGTTTAATGCTTTAGTTTTTGTACTATTTTCGAAGCTTACCTCTACAACAATAATAGGCAATGCCCTAAGTTTTGCTAGAGTTTCCTCTTTCATGGAGTCCGCAATCACAACAACATCAAAATACTCATTAGGATAATCTTGCTTTAATGCGTTTTGCGCAACTTCAACTATTACAGCATCTTCTTTATAGGCAGGAATGAACACTGCAACTGTATTATGATTTAGGTCTTTTAATTTTTTCGATTTCCTGTAAAATTTTCCACTAAAAGAAAAAATAAAAACGTACAATACAGAAAATAAGAAATATACAATTAAAATATACTCAATAACACTGATTAGTATTTGGATTGATTGATTAAAGGTTTCCATAATTTGTAAATTTTAATTGGTTATTTTGGTGTTTTCCATCACAACGATTTTTATTATTTTCTAATTTTGTCTCTAATCTTTAAAGCCAACTTCCTTAAAAAAGGAAAGTATCGTCCTGACTTGATGTTATAAGCAAAAGATTGTGAGTCAAAAATCATTTGAAAGTTTTGCGTACAAAAAACAGGCTTCTGGGTTATTCTATTGATTTCTAATGCCTGATGTAATTCGCTTTCGAAGAAAAGGTTGTAATGGCTTTTTTTGTATTCGTTAGCTTTATGAGTGCCGTGATTATTCGCTTTTTGTCTGGCCTTTGCATTTGGCAAGTCTAACATGACAAGTTTTTCATATTTTACACCATTATTTTTTAACCATGTTTCTGTTTCGCTTCTGTATTTCTCTAATCTTGAAGTTACCAAACTTCCTATTTTAGCCTTTGGTATATAGAGCGGTGTGGCATTTAAAACAAAATCTCTGTACTTTGGGCCGTCATCATTTTGTTCCGGAGTTGGGTCTACACATAAGACGCCATCTATGTCAAAACAAGCTTTATCTAAAGTTGAATGATTAAAAATATTCCACTGAAAATATCGGGGAATACCTACAATTTCAAAAGAATAATCTACAGTATGTTGTTTCCCTGGTAATACATATACAGCACAATATTTTAAGTCAAATTTTGACTCTAAATCGGCTAGACTATCTTTACACTTTTTCATTGCTGAGCCTGAAGCCACACTATCGTCTACTATAAGCACTTTTTTAAATTGTTTGATATCAAAGTATTGGCCTCGTTCGCCAGCCTTATAAATATGGCCGTTTATAAAAGAATGTAAATCTGTATATGGTAAATTAAGGTACAAAGCCATTAAGTTAGCCGGTAACATACCACTTCTTGGCACACCAACTATCAAGTCAAAATCTCTTGGGATTTTATGTATCTCTCTAAGGATTGTTTGGTTTAGGTCGGAAATATTTCTAAAGTTCATATAAAATGATTTAATTCAAATAATTTAAGTGTTTACAAGCTCTTTGGCTTGGTTTGCTTCTTCGCCATTTTCTTCCCATCTTTTAGAGGCAAACATAAATACCATGCTCAAATACATGAGTATAGCTGTAGGAAACTGGCCGAATATACCATTCCCATAAGACGCCATCATTATACCGGCAAACCCACAGGTTATGGCGGTTATCATAATTCGATGATCTTGATTTGTTATTCTAAACATGGCATTATAGGCACCTGTAATGAGAATAAAAAACAAAGCAAATAGGTGTAACCATAATCCTATTATTCCAGTATCAGCCCAAATAGCAACATACCAACTATCTGTTGCTGTATTAGCTAAAAAGGTATGAGGTGTAAAGCGTAAGCCCCAGTTTCCTGTTGCGCCAACACCACCTCCAAGTGGCCTCGACGCCAAATAATTACTTAATTTTTGTTGATTTGCTAAACGTACCTGAAGCGATGGATCATTAGGATCAAATGCGGTTCGCATCCGGCGTATTTCAGCATTTGAGTGCAAAAGTGTTGTGTGAGCAAAGAAAATATAAACACCGAGACCCATAATAGCACCTAACACTAACATCTTAGTATTTTTACTTAATATGAGGTACATAATTCCTCCCATTCCAGGAACGGAAATAGCACCCCTAGTTCCTGAAATAAGCATTCCAAAAAGCCCTGTTAAACATACAGTAAGATAGAAAGCTCGAAGCTTTAAACTCGCTTCTTTTCTAAATAGAGCTAATATTCCAAATACAACTCCAGCATGTCCTTGTGAGGCGCCAAATTGGCCTGCGTCTGAGTAAAATGAGAATACCCTTAACTTTCCAAAAAGCACATGTGTTTTATGAGAGCCTGCATCGAGCCAAGCTTGCTCAAAAGGATCTACACCCATTGTATATTGCATTATTCCTTTTAAGGTTCCAATCATAGACATGATTCCCCAAACTATAAAGAAAAGCCTAAGATCTTTGGGTTTACTAAATAAAATAAATGCTAATGGTACTGTTAGAAAAGGATAAAGAGCGTAACCTCTCATTGCATAAAACCAAGCTGCAATACTACGCGCTTCTGGATTTGCTATTTGCAATACAATATAACCCATCCACAGGGTAGTTAAGATAGTAAGCTGAGATTTTGCCTTGGTCCATTCTACTTTTTGCGTAAATGCCTTAAAAAACAAAGCTAAATACAATAACATCATTACGCCATCTATGCTTAGGCCTAATGGTGCTGGAATATATCTTGCTAAACCAATAACTAAAAAGCCTTGTATGATTAGCAATATTATACCCAGTTTAGGGTATGTAAACAATAGATAAAGTAAAACAGCTACGAAAACCAATCCTAACACAAGTGCAATACCCATTATTTCAGCTTTTACTATAATGAGCGTAACCATCAACAAAGCACCTATCATTAATATCAATGAAATTGGGCTAGACAATTTCATTGAAGCTGTTTTGTTTACAAAGGGGTTTTTATGCTTATCTATAAAATTCAAAATGAAATCAGTTACAAATTTTATATCAATTTATTTGCTATAATAAAGATACTATAATAAAATCATAAAAAATAAATTTTGCCCTATAAGTTGAAGAGTCAATTCTATTAGATTTCAACATCATGACGGAATACATAAAATTTATTAGGATCTACAGTCTTAAAAGCTAAAATTCTACATTAATTAAAACAAAGCAACTAACTATAATTTAAATAACCTACTACTTCGTCTAATTAGAAAATGAATAAAATCCTAAAACACTTATCGTTTTGATAGGTTAAGAAATATATTCTTATAAAAACTATTAGCACTCCTAAAAATTCCTGCATATGAAATTTTAAAAGATTTATCCAAATAGTACATTCCGACTAAAATACCAGTTGTTGTAAAAACTAAAGTAGCGACAGCAACCATCTCTATGGACTTAAACACATAAATTGCTACTAGGTCACCTATTATGTTAGCAGCCAACATAATCATAACTTTTAAAGCGTTAATTTTTGGCTTATTTACACTATCCAGGCCTATTCCGGTCATTCGATCTATTGGGAGCAATAGTCCGTAAAGAGAAAAAATCTTAACAATCATCACAACATCGATACCGAGTAATTCTACATCTAGATATTGTTGACCAGATATTAATATCACAAACTGTTTGGCAAAGAAAAATGTTATTAACGATATGAAGAAAAAAAGGTAAGTAAGGGCACCAGAATAGGCATTAAACAAATCTTTTAAATCATTTATTCTTCCTTCTATACTTGCTTTAGACATTTTGGGGTATGCAGTAGCTGCAAAACTACGCAATGGTATTAGCTGTAGTTCTGTTAGCTTTAACGGTATACTAAATAAAGCTACAGCCGCACTTCCAAATGGACTAATGCTTATAAGTATTACATCGGCGTTTTTTAATAAATTTGTTCCTATGAGCGTAAAGGTTGAATACTTTCCGAAATTTAATAGGGTATTAATTGATTTTTTGTTAGCTTTTTTTGCTAATATAATACCATCCCAGGTTTTTACAATACAGTAAATAGATGTTATTGAATTAAAAATAATAAATGCAATAACAATTTTCTCAATAGTATATCCTAGTGTAATAAAATTTAGCACTAAAAAAATGAAGAAAAATACAGTACTTATGGAACGTACCAATAATATTTTACCATATTCCATTTTAGCTTGAAGGACAACCAAAGCATTATTAAATGGTAAATTGATAAAGGCCACAACAGGATACCATTTAAAAAATATTCCATACCCAGACTCATCTAGAGGTAAATGAAATATACTATAAACTACTATCAATAATACTGCTAAAATTAATGTAACCGTAAAACTAACGACAACATTTGCACCTATAAGATGATCTCTTTCATCTTCTGATGCGCCAGACAAAAATCGCACTAAACCATTGCTTGTAACACCATGACGTAACATTTCAATTAATGAACCTCCTGAAATGAATAGTACCCACTGCCCAAAATCATGTGGTGTTAAGCTTCTCGCTAGTAATGCAAAGCCAGCAAAACCAAAAAATGCAATAACAAGATTCCCTGTTAAGGACAAGAAATTATCCTCCCTTATAATTTTATTTACTAGCTTAAGCATATCTTATATATGTTTCTTAGTAAGGAATTGCAGTCTAAATAAGTTTTTCATTCTTTTTCTTACTGCAGACCTCTTCTTTGGCAATTCGCCTAATAATGTTTCAGTCTCCTCTAATGTTACTCCATTGATAATAAATTTAATATCAGCCTTTACTAATTTTTTGATATTCTCTATAATGTTATTATCGGCATTGGACCAAACTCTATTTGATCTGCAGATTAAAATAGCTAAATCTGTACTCTTAAATATACCTGCTGGATAATTTTGTTCAATAATATTAGGAAGTTCTACAATCACATAGTCTAACTCTTCGAAAATGATTGTATAAGGATTAAAAGCTAAGTCCTGATAAGATCGAGCGTGCGTAAAAAAATCATTTATTTCATACTTAATATATTCAGTCTTATTGAGATAGTTAGGTATATTATCTAAAAATGGGTGGGTGTAATCTATCCTTGGATCCTGATAACCAAAAAGACGATAGAACCAACTAGATGAATGTGTGATTTCTTTTTGTTGTTCTAAGTCACCATAATTTAGATACATCACTTTTTTACCGTGACTTTTTAGCTTTCTTGCAATATTTCCTGCAATTACGGTTTTACCCTCACTTGGTTGTGTGCTAAATATTGTAATAACTTTTGGCCTCTGGTAATCTTTTGGTCTATCAAAAGATCGATTAAAATTTTGCATCAAAAAATCCATCAAACGATCTTGGATTTTAATAAAATCAAATGCATTATTATATTTAGTAATCTTAGGTAGCATCCCTAAAGATTCCAAATTAATTTTTTCTGTAGCTCTTTTTTCATTTTTCAAGGTACTGTCAAAAAATTCCATAACCAAGATGGTTCCAAGAATAAGTACAAAACTTAAAAAAGCAGCAGCTACAATAATTATTTTTCGCTTTGAAGGTATAGCGGTTATGGGAAAATAGGGTGGATCTATAGTTACTAGATTACCTGCAATTTGAGTATCCTGTAGCTTTATCTTTGCAGTATTTAATCCATATAAAATTTCGAGATACTCTTCTTCTATAACACGTATTTTCCGTTCTAGTCTTTTAATGTTTGCTCCAAATGGTGCATATTTTTTTACCTCGTCTAAAAACTCGCTGGTTTGCTTAGTCATTAAATCTACTTCTGCTGTCAAGTTTTCGGTAGCAACCATATTGTCAATCCACTCAGGCATCATTTTAGTCATAGGAATGCCATCTATGGAATTGTTTACAGCAAACAGCTCATTAACTTTATTATCAATGCTAGTTTGAAGCTTATCAACATTATTTTGTAAAGAGTCGATATACGCAAGACTCTTTTCGGAACCATCTGATTTGGACTGGGCTAAAACAAGCTTGTATTGCATATTAGCCAGTAAATCTTTGTTTTCTAACACCTCTTGATTTAACCTTAATATGTCACCATTTACTTCCAATTCCCTCTCTAACCTTCTCTTAGAAGCTTGAGAACCCGCAAGAGCAGCAATCTTATTTTTATAAGCCATCTCCATATCCTCTCTAACTACAGCTACAGCCTTACTTTGCTCATAGTAGTTAATGATATTATTTTCCTGCTTATATTTTAAGAGTTCACTTTCTGCATTTTTTAATTTATTTTCAGCTTTAGCCAACTGCTGTTCGAAATACTGTACTACTACATCAGAGCTACTTTCTTTAAATATTTTATACTTTTTTGAACAAACATCAATTAAAATTTCGAGAGTTTGTTTACAAATCCCAGGGTCTCCGGCTTTATATTTAAGCTCCACTACATCACTTGATTGGACACGTGAAACAGACACCTCAGAAATAGCTTTAAAAGAATATACAGGATGCTCATAATTCAATAATTCATAAACAAAATTATCGCTACTGCTATTCATAACATCCATAAGGTTTTTTACAGTCTGCTCATAATCTTCAACTGAAACCCCGGGTGGAACATATCCAATTCCGTCTTGACTTTGCTTTACATTCGATTTTACGAGGTAATTAAATATAGAATCCGGCGTAAATTCTTTTATTTCATTTAGATATTCGGGAGAAATAAAGTCTATTTCTGCTTTCTCCATTAATAAATGTTGCGCGAGTAACCGAACACCTACTTCTTCAATCGTTTCTCTGGATGTAATGATGCTTATTAAATTGTCAAAAGCTGTAAAAATTGCATTTCTATCAAACTTTTTATCCATTTCAATTGAAGAACCTGAAGCAATACCCGTATAGACAGTAGCTTGCGTTTCGTATTCTAGTTTAGGGTCTTGTGTTAATAGAATAGCCAAGGAAGCCATAATTATTGGCGCGATAAACAGCAACACTTTATGCTTAAGAACAAGTTTTATGATGTCTACTAGTGTCATGTTCTACTTAACTAATTAAAAGTTAAACCTGTTAAATTTTCAAGTACTTTCTTTGATGTTACAAATTCTGATCTCGACATCTCGAAATCGGCTTCCATTCTAGCAACAATGTCTATAACTCTTACATATTCGTATATTGGTATTATACCATTTTTGTACTCGTTTTCTGCCATACGTATACTAGCCTTTGCATTCGCTAGATTTTTGATTCTAAGCTCCAACAAATTTTGCTTTAAAATCAGATCTTCGTATTGTCTGATAACAAGTTCTTTTACTTCAAATTTTTGAAATTCTAAAACACTTTCAGATTGACTTACTTCAGCTTTTGCTTGTTTTATTTCGTTATTACGGTTGTATAAATCAAATAAAGGAATTTTTAAGAAAAACCCAACTCCGAAATTGACTTGCGTAGTATTACTTGCAAGATTAATAGTAGAGGCACTTGTTACATTTTCTGAAAAATTGGCAAATGTACCATACCTGTAATCGCCTTGTAAGCCAAGATTTCTAGTCCAGCTTCTTCTTGCTGACCTAAGCATAGATTTCCTTGCGTCTATTTCTGCTTCTCTGGCTTTTACCATACCATGCTTAGCCCATGCTGCTTCTACTAATACATCGATTTTGGGAAGTATGAGTTTAAATGGATTAGAAGCATTTACAGTTGGTATACTATCCTGTGCATGTGATGATGATACAAATAATAACACCAAAAAAAGTAAAATCGTTTTTCGTTTTAATAAAAATTCAACCTGAATCATTATAATGCTATTATTTTTGTGTTTTTATTTAAGATAATTGCCTAAAAATAAAAAATCATCTATAAAGTTGGTAAATTTAAACTAATATAGATGATTTAACATATTCTTGAGTAAAGTATTTTAAGTTTTCCTTTTTCAATCTTTGCAAATGCAAATGATTGATATGTGTTTTAAAAGGCTATTATACCGTACTTTTTTGAAATAATGCAGGTACTGTTCGTAATAATATTTTGATGTCATACCAAAGTGAATATTTGTTTCCAACAAAGTGATCTGCATAATGGTTATCTAATGCCATTCGTTCTTCTTCGGACATATCGCCTCCCTTACCTCTTAATTCCACTTGCCACAACCCTGTAATGCCAGCCGGTGCCAAAAAGCGTTTAGATAACTGATCTCCAGTAAGTAACTCCGCTTCGTAAACAGGCAGAGGTCTATTCCCAACTAGAGACATGTCTCCTTTTAATACATTTATAAGCTGTGGCAATTCGTCTATACTTGTGTTTCTTATAAATTTACCAACTTTTGTTATTCTAGGATCATCCACAATCTTTATAAAGCTTGAGCTAGACTTAGCAGAAATTTCCTTGTTCATCAAATAAAGGTGTTCGCAAATTACATTTTGACCATCGTATGTAAAAGATGTACACTGGTCTCCTTGTGCATATTGGTTACACTTAGGACAAGGTTTCATTTCGGCTTTGGTCTCTGCAGGTTTAGTTTGGTTGTATTGATTGTTCTTTTTTGCCAATTCTTTTAGCAGCTTATCTGCTCCAACCTTCATAGACCTTAACTTGTAGAAATCAAATTGTTTTCTTCCTACACGTTTTGCTACGTAATACACTTTTCCTTTAGACTCCAAGCGAATAGCAATGATAACTAAAAGCAACAAAGGTGATAGTACCAATAGGACAGAAGATGCAACTACTATATCAAAAATCCGTTTGGAGAGTGGAAATTTATAGCTGTATTTCTCCTGTTTTGGAACAGTGCTTATCGTTGCCTCATTTT
Organism: uncultured Mesohalobacter sp.; assembly: GCA_964396065.1. Taxonomy (GTDB): domain Bacteria; phylum Bacteroidota; class Bacteroidia; order Flavobacteriales; family Flavobacteriaceae; genus Psychroflexus. Next base: position 29,115 of record CAYNCI010000006.1, read on the forward strand.
GATATATCCTTATTAATTGATTTACTCTTTTTAGAATCTTTTCAGAGTCTATTGTGCTAATCACAAAGTAATCATCAATTTGATTGTTAAATGCTTCTCTGTATAGCTTAGGATTATGTTCTTCTACAAGGAGAATAAAAGGAATACTAGAAATACCAAGCTCATTTTTTAGCTTCTTGTATAGGTAAATACCATTATTACCCGCAAGATTATATTCGCATATTATGGCATCAATATCATTTTGGGTCCTTAGGATATTAATAGCTTCTAGTCCATTATCAGAAAACACAACAGAAACATTATTGTTTTCTTCAAAAGATTTTACTGTCTCTGAATGATCTCCTATATAAAGTGTTTTCATATGAAATAGGTTTCCAACTATTGAATTGGCATTTACCAAGTATTAGAATAATGAATTGGATATAGATTTTTTTTAACTACCTCCTCAAGTTCTTCGGGGTTAAAGGGTTTAGTTAAATAATCCTGAGCACCCAGCTTATAAGACTTTACACGTTCTTTACTTTCTGCCTTTCCTGAAAGCATAATAATAGGTGTGTGTTTGGTATAACCCCTTAATCTTATTCTTTCTAACAACTCAAAGCCATCAACCTCGCCCATTTGAATATCACTAATTATTAAATCCGGTATGTTGTTTTCCAACCATGCTTCTGCTTCTTCAGCGGAGTTTACCGCTTTGACATCATATTTTTTTGACAGAAAAAACTCAAGAAGGGTCGTCATTGTTAACTCGTCATCAATAACTAATATTGTTTTCTTCATAACCTGTTTGTTTATTCACGAATTAGTTGTTCAAAGTATTCTATTGTTTTAGCAAGTCCTTCATCTAGCATAACTTTAGGCTCCCAACCTAAGACTTTTTTTGCTAATGAAATATCTGGCTTTCTCATTAATGGATCGTCAGAAGGTAAAGGTTTGTAAATAATTTTTGAGTTAGAATTTGTCATCTCGATTACCTTCTCTGCTAATTCAATTATTTTAAACTCTACAGGGTTTCCAACATTAACAGGTCCTCTAAACGAGTCTGGTGTATCCATAAGCCTAATCATACCTTCGACTAAATCGTCTACATATTGGAAACTTCGAGTTTGCTCACCTTCGCCGTAAACGGTTATATCTTGGTTTTGGAGTGCTTGAATAATAAAATTAGAAACAACTCGACCATCATGAGGATGCATTCTAGGTCCATAGGTGTTGAAAATCCTTATAATCTTAGTATTTACATTATTTTGATAATTGTAATCTCTAAATAAAGTTTCTGCTGCTCTTTTACCTTCATCGTAGCAAGAACGGGCACCTATAGGGTTTACATTGCCCCAGTAAGATTCCGGCTGCGGGTGCACTAGTGGGTTGCCATAAACTTCGCTGGTAGAGGCTTGAAGGATTTTAGCATTAAGGCGTTTTGCCATACCTAACATATTAATAGAGCCCATCACAGATGTTTTAATCGTCTTAATAGGATTGTATTGGTAATGTACAGGTGAAGCAGGACATGCTAAATTGTATATTTCATCTACCTCGACCAAAATTGGATTAATAATGTCGTGTCTTATAAATTCAAAATATGGATTAGATAATAAATGGACTATATTTTGTTTACGACCCGTAAATAAATTATCTATACAAGTTACCTCGTTACCTTCTTTTAAAAGCCTTTCGCACAAGTGTGAACCTACAAATCCAGCTCCTCCTGTTACTAGTATCCTCTTTCTATCTATCATGAGTTTTTTGTTTATTTAACAAGTTTAAATTTTTTAATGAATATATGTACTTAATTTACACTTGGACGGACACCAATACAGTAGTAGTTAAAGCCTAAGTCTGTTATTTCTTCTTTATCAAATATATTTCTTCCATCAAAAATGGTAGGTGTGTGCATTAATTTTTTAATGATATTAAAATTAGGTATTCTAAATTCTGACCATTCTGTAAGCACTGCCAAACAATCTGAATCTATTAAGGCATCATATTGATCCGGCGAATACGTAATTTTATCGCCAAAGTGATGTTTTGCCTCGTCCATTGCTACAGGATCATAAGCTTTTACTTTTACGCCGGCGTCTACTAACCTGTTAATAATTTCTAATGCTGGTGCTTCACGCATATCATCTGTTTTAGGCTTAAATGACAGCCCCCAAATGGCTACTGTTTTGCCTTGTAAATCACCATTAAAATGAGCTGATATTTTATCAAACAGTACGACTTTTTGATTTTCGTTTACATCTTCAACAGCTTTTAATACCTTTAGCTCATAGCCATTATTAGACGCAGTTTTTATGAGTGCTTTTACGTCTTTTGGGAAACAAGAACCACCATAACCAATACCTGGATAGATAAATTTTGGTCCAATTCTAGAATCTGAACCAATTCCTTTTCTAACGTTATTTACATCTGCACCTACAATTTCACATAAGTTAGCTATATCATTTATAAAACTAATTTTAGTAGCCAACATAGAGTTTGCAGCGTATTTTGTCATTTCTGCAGATACGATATCCATAAATAAGATAGGATGACCGTTTAATGTAAAGGGTTTGTATAACCTATTTAAAAGTTTTTCTGCTCTTGCGCTTTCTGTACCTACAACAATTCTGTCTGGCTTCATAAAATCGCTTATAGCAGCACCTTCTTTTAAAAACTCTGGATTTGATGCCACATCAAATTCTATATTTACGCCTCTTTTATCTAGCTCTTCTTGTACGGCGTTTTTTACTTTGATAGATGTTCCAACAGGAACTGTACTTTTTGTTACGATTAGTTTGTAATCGTCCATATGCTTACCACATTCTCTGGCTACAGCCAAAACATGTTTTAAATCGGCACTGCCGTCTTCGTCTGGCGGTGTGCCAACACTAATAAAAACAGCTTCTGAATCCGGCAATACATCAGCCAGACTTGTAGAAAAATCTAATCTGGTTTTAGACATGTTTCTGGCGATCATGTCGTCTAAACCCGGCTCATAAATAGGAATAATTCCTTTCTTTAAATTTTGAATTTTGTTTTCATCAATATCTACGCAGACGACGTCGATACCTACTTCAGAAAAACAAGCGCCAGTTACTAAACCTACGTAACCGCTTCCTACAATTGCTATTTTCATGATAAATTATTTTATTATAAAATTATGAAAAAAAAATTGTTAATACGCTCATAATCGCATAATTTTTGATTGAAAAAGTGCATTTATCGACGAATGGTATTTTCGATAAAACAATCTTAATTTCATTATTATTATTACTCTTTAAACAATTTTTATTTTTTTCCCTTGTAATCATATTGCGACGAAGAAAATCAAGATATAATTGTTAAATTTTATCGACTATTAAATCAACTCTACGAAATACTTAATTCTGTCTAACCATCAAATATCAGAAGGCTATCACAAAATAGCATATGATAGTTTTTATTTAAAAATCACTAAATTCTATATAAGTACTTTGAACTACAGCAGGTTCAACCTTTTCATCAATTCAGGTCGATTAGAGCGACTTACAGGTATAACATCTTTTTTTATCAATACACTATTGTCTTCAATATCAATTATCTTTTTAATATTTATGATATAAGAACGGTGTACTTTAAGAAATGTGTGGTCTGGAAGTTTTTCTTCAATTTTCTTTAGCGTAGAATGAACTATGTAGTTTTTGTCGTCTGTTTTAATCTGGATGTAGTCTCCTTTTGCTTCAACCAGGTATACGCTAGACATATCAATTTTAATTAATCGTCTATCTATATTAACATATAAATCTTTGTCTGAAGATTTTTGTTTTTTTTGTAGTGTTTGGGGCTCCGATTTTCCAACTAATACACTTTCCGCTTTTTTTATAGCCTTTTCAAATCTCTCAGGGCTTATAGGCTTTACAAGATAGTCTACTATACATTTGTACTCAAAAGCCTGTATAGCAAAATTGGCATCGGATGTAGTTAAAATTACTTTTGGGGGATTTTTTAAGGTCTCTATAAGATCAAAACCCGTAAAGTCTGGCATGTGAATATCCAAAAATATCAAATCAACTTCATTTTGATTGAGATATTTTAATGCTTGAATTGCATTAGGAAACTCCTCTACAACATTAAGATTGTCATGAGACTTGCATAATTGCCCAATAAGGGCTCTTGCCATAACTTCGTCATCTATGATTATGCAATTCATCTACTTACAAATTATCTAAAAATTCAGTCATATTATTCAATATAGCTTCAAAATTGTCTTTCCCTTCCATAGAACCATCCAGAAGACTTTTCTCATAACCAACTGCAACGTTATAGCTATTTGTGAGGCCCAAAATACTAATTTTATGTTTAATTTTATGCACTATGTCAGAAATTTTTTTCAAATCATTTTCTTCCAGCCTATTAAAGTAAATTTCTTTCTCTTCTGGAAACTCTTTTTTTAAAATACTGATTATTTTTTCTTCGAATTCCGTATCTCCACCGGACATTTCTTTAATGTAATTTATATTAGGCTTTTCCATAAATTATTTTTTTAAAGTGAAATAAAAAGTTGTTCCTTTTCCTACTTCGCTATCGACCCAAAGATCGCCGTGATACATTTTTACAATTCTCTTTACGACCGAAAGACCAATACCTAAGGAGTCTGTATTATTATCTAGCTTTTTGAATGTGTTAAATATTTTAGAGTGGTATTTTTTTGCAATTCCTTTTCCATTATCCTTGATAGAGAATTTATAAAACTCTCCCAACTCCTCAACATCTATTGCGATAAGTCCCTTCTCTTTATCATTATACTTAATCGCATTTTCTATGAGATGCTTAAACAGTTGCTGTAACCTGTAATGGTCTCCAATTATTAAAGGCAATTTAGAATTTACATTAAATTGGATATGCGCCGGCCAGTTTATTGTTTTTACAATTTCTTCTAACATCAAGTCTAAATCTACAACATAACTGGACTCTCTGTTTTTACTTATAGTTGAGTATTGAAGAATGCTGTTAATAAGCTTATCCATTTTTTCAACATTTTCTCTAATGAGGGTAAAAGAATGGGTAGCATCTTCATGAAGTTGGTCTGCGTAGTCTTCTTTAAACCATGCAGTTAACGCATCTATACTACGTAATGGTGTTTTTAAATCGTGCGAAATCATATGTGTATAATCGCTAATTTCTTGGTTCCTGCTCTCTAAGCTGTCGAGTAAATTTTGCTGTTCCTCAAAAGCTTTACAAGCTCTTAAACTATTATAAAATTTATCTATAACAGGTTGCAATTGGTTTAGTAACTTTTCTTTTAAATTATCTTTCTTCGAATATATGAATAAATACCCTAATGCATATAATTTGTATATAGCAATATACCCTTCAGATATTTTTATTGGTGTTATAGCATCAAATCTATTGTGGTAATTAAATAATTTGTAGCCCGATATTTCCATTAATTCATTTTGCAAATCCAAATCTATTTTTATATCGATACATTTCCCGGATGGTATCGCATATGTACTACATACTTTATCAATTTTATTTTCTAAAATCCAGGCAGCGTTTAAATTTTTTCTTTTGAGGATAAGTTTTAAAAAGGTGTCGCAATTGTCTTTATAATCTAAAGATTTTCCAATGGACATGGCATATTCATATAATTGAAGAATATCTAATATGTGATTTTCAATTTTCATTATTCAAAAAGGCCTACCACTATGGTTTTATTATAAAATTCTAAGAAGCCTTCACCATAAGATGAAATTTCTCCTATGGTTAATGCCCCTCCTATGGAAATATCAGGATATCTGGTTTTAAGTATACTAGTTATAATAGATAGTTCTTTATCAAAATCCTTATCTAAGAACAACATTCTTGAAATACAATCTATAATGATAGCTTTTTTTGGATTTTTAGATTGATTGGCACTCATTTTTGTTGCATTCTCTGCAGCACTTATTAAAGAATCTTTATCTCCATACAATATATCTACAAGCGTATTATCCTCCAATTCTCCCACGCAGACTACTTCATTTTTTTCGTTTATTGTCAACGGGTCTCTAACTATACATTCAGCATCATTTTTTATTATACCAAACGGGTATCCTTTTGCAATATCAAAGAAATTTTGGTTATCAAATACTTTGTGACTGTGATTTTCGACTACATATTTGTATACATCAAAAGATGGTTTCCAATTAATTTCTTGTATGGTATTACCTTCTGCTTTGGTTATTACAAATGGTCCATCAATCTTTTCCCAGCCATGCTTAACACCTATGTTGGTTTTTGTTTTCATAACTGCAACAACTGCTGCATCTTGAAAAAAACCTTCGTTTGTAAACACACATGGTTGTTGAGTTAAACTTAAGCTACCTGCGCCACCACCAAAATAAGTGGTTTGCATACCATAATTTTGGTATAATGAACTTAAATAATTGGAAATATTAGAGGTTAATCCATCTACATAAGTAAAAAGGCTGTAATCTGAATCTGTAAATGATAAAGAAGGGATCGTGTAATCGCATTTGCTAATATCCTTTACAACATACAAAGACTCGACATTATAAAGGGTATTTATAATTATGGCGTCGTCATAAATATGGTTATCATGAATCACCTTTGGAAATATACCTCCCATAAAAGATAAGCCATCTATATTGAGTAATTCGATTAAATCCGGAATATTCACCTTAGAATGCTCGCCTATACTTATCAGAGCGGTATTATTTTTTACATGCTCCTTTATTTGATCTGATATCTCATGAATACTTGTCGCAGTAATTAACATAATTATTTTTTTAAAGTAAAATGAAACGTTGTACCTTCTCCAACAACACTTTCCACCCAAATCTCTCCACCGTGACTTTCAACAATCTTCTTTACAATAGAAAGTCCTATTCCTGTAGAGTCTTTAGACTCTTGAATATAATTGAAAACTTCAAATATTTTCTTATGGTATTTTTCATCTATTCCTATCCCGTTATCCTGAATTATAAAATGGTAATGATCTTCTTGCACTTTTACCTCAACTGTAATTCTGCCATGTTCTTTGTCGTTATATTTTATTGCATTGCCTATTAAATTCTGAAATAATTGCTGAAGCTTTGTTCTATCGCCAATAACGATAGGCATATCGGAAGCAATAGAGACATTTATATGTTGGGGAATGTGCAGTATTTGAATTACATGCTTTAAAATTGAACTTATACTGACTTCTTCTTTTTTATTGCTTGTAGTACTTACTACTGAATATTGAAGGATATCGGTAATCAATTTATCCATTTTATCCAACTTATTTTGGACTAGCTCTATATGCTCTAAACTCTCTTTGTCTAGCCGTTCTAGGTTATCGTCTTTAATCCATGTTACCAAGGAATAAATTCCCCTCAGTGGAGATTTTAAGTCGTGCGACACAATGTAGGCATATTCCTGCAAATGCTCATTACTGTTTTTAAGCTCTTTTAATAATTCTTCCTTTTGATTTTGGAGGCTACTTACTTCCGTGATATCCCTAATAATGCCCTGAGCTGCAATAGGTTCTTTTTTAGAGTTATATATCATATTCGCATTAATATGAACTAACTTTTCTTCTCTTTTGTTGGTTATTATATTTAATTTAAAATTGGTTATAGAACTGTTTTTAAGAAGCATTTTAAAAGCATCTATAACCTTGTCTTGTTCTTCTGGAATTACAAGCTGATTAAGGTTAAATGTTTGTTTAGAATTATCAAAACCTAAAAGCTCCACAGCAGCGTCATTCATTTTTAGAACATTGCCAAATAAATCCATCATGACATAAGCATCAACAATATTTTCAAAAACACCCTTAAGTTCAGATGTTTTTGCTTTTAGAAGATGTTTGAGTTTCTGATTTGCTTTAAAAAGTTCTGCGGACTTATCCTCAAGAATTTTTTCTGCTGCCTTACGGGCATTTTTCTCTCGCTCAAGAGCTCTTTTATATACTTCTAGATTTTGAGCGGTCATTTAAATCTTATTTACAATAAATCTTACCTCTGTTCCGTCTTCTTTCAATTTTTCATATTTAATATCTACGGGTGTATTAAATAGCTTAAATGTTTCCAGCATGAGTCCCTTTCCTAACATATAAAGCGCCTTATCCGATTTATAAATCATCACCATGCTATCTTCACTTTTATCTACAATATCAAATGTCGGCAATTGTGCATCAGGATATATCTTTTTAACTTCAACATGAATATGGTTTTCGATTGAAGCTAATAAATCCATAGGATTTGTATAGTTTTTCACAAGATCGGGGTGAAACTTAATCAATACAGCGAATAAGTGCTCTGCGTAAACCAACAACAAGTCGTCGACAGAAATTGATGTGTTTTGACTTAAATGCGTTATAAGTTGCAGCATTTCTGAGAAATCGTAGGTTCCCACTGCTGTATACTCACCATTGGATTCTAAATCTGATTGACTAATTATAGTATCAACCATCTCTAATCCAAATTTCTCTTCTACCAATTCTAAAAACTCAGTAAATATTATGCCTTTCATAAGATATAATTGTTAATGCTTTACACCTAATAGAACATTAAACTTTTAAATAATAGACATTTAATTCAAAAAAGCAAGTTGTATTTTAAGTGTAATCAAATATACCTACTTTAATGCATTTTAACAATATATTTAAACCCTTGTAGTTGTTAAAATTTAATATACCATATAATAACACACTACCTAAAAGAATCTCGGCGGATATGATTTTAAATACCTCTTGCTAACTAATAGCTTAAACACTTATTTTACAGCTTACAACAACCTTATTATTCTAATACAGATATTACAGATTACATTAAAATTAATTCTTAAAAAACAAAAGCCTTCATGAACAATTCATAAAGGCTTTTGTTTTATTTATGTAAAACTAAATTTAAATAAGCTACATGCTGATTAATTGGTTACTACTCCAATATGCCTGTAATTTATCAATCTTAGATACGTACTCTTCGTATTTTAAAGGCTTAGTCATATAACCAGAGATACCTAACTTGAAGCATTCTAATAAGTCTCTTTGATTATTTGAAGTCGTTAATATAACAACGGGTATGTACTTAAGCCTGTCATCAGCTTTCATTATTTTTAAAAATTCTAGACCATTCATCTTTGGCATATTTAGATCCAAAAGAATAATATCTGGCAATCTCTCCTTTCTTTCTAAAATCTCTAAACCCTCTTCTCCATTGTTGGCAACTGTAATGTTATGATTAAGGTTAAGCTTGACGATTGTACGTTTGAGCTTCATTACCTCAATCATGTCGTCTTCTATGAGCAAAATATTCAAAATCTTGTTTTGATTATTTTCATTACCCTTAAAATTATACATTTTATACATTAGCTGCACTTTTACTCTCCAAAAATAAAAATATTGTATCGGGTTATTCTTTTATTTCGTTAATAGCGTCATAAAAAAAGGTGAAATAACATTAAGTATCGACTAACGGACAATTAAAAAAAATAGATTTTTTGGTTTATCAAAAATATTATATGTGGCATGAAATTTGTTAAAATTTTAAGTAATCCTCAAGATTTTAAAAGTATTTTTTTTGGCGTTTGATAATAAACAGATTCCTTTATTCCTATTCTAATATTTGTAAATCATATGTTTATTTTTAAGCTTTATGTAAGAAATCAAACCTTGAAATATCGACTTGAAATTTTGAAATTTTCGCTTTAATAATAAAACGAGTGCTGCTTTTGGAATTGCGATTAAAACTATATAGAGAATAGCCATTACTCGAGTAAATCCCTTACGATTTCTTGTTGCAAACAATAGACGATTTCTTGTCATGTAAAAAGCCTTTAACGGGCTTTCCATCCCTACGCTTTGACTACCCTTGTGAAAAATTAGAGCTTTTGGCTCTAAATAAAGCTTATAACCTGCCTGTATTATTCTTACAGACCAATCTAGTTCCTCATAATAAAGGAAATACAATTCTGGCATGTATCCAACTTTCTTGAGGATTTCTTTCTTAAACAAAAAAGCACAACCGTGTAAGTATGGTAGAGACATTGCCTCATTATGGGTTTCCATTGGTTCTCCATACCCAATAGCTCTGTTTCTCAATGTAATTGATGTTAGTTCTGTAATACCAGCAAACTGAATTTTGTGAGGTGGCTTATGGTATACAATTTTAGGGGATACTGCCCCAATTTCATCACTACTTTTCACTCTATTTACCAAGTGTATTAAAGCATTTTTAGGGACAACAGTGTCATTATTAAGAAGCAATACTAGATCTGATTTAGCTTTTTTTATACCAATATTATTACCACCTGCATAACCTAAATTCTTTTCAGTCCTAATACAAATTACAGAGGGATATTTCGCTTTAATTTTAGCACTCTCATCCTGTATAGAATTATTATCTACCACTATAAGTTCATAGTTCAGACCCGCGTTTTGCTCCAAAGACTCAATCATTTCGCAGGTGTCTTCAAATCCGTTATAATTTAAAGTAACTATAGATAGTTGGATTGTAGAATTTGACATAGCAATTAATAAGAATTGTATTTTTGACAACTAATATATAAAAAATAATACGAGTTGAATTGTAAAAAGTTTTTAGTCGATGTAGTTTTATTTAAAAACGAGCTTAGCTATTCGTCCTTTTCCGCCAGCATAAGCTACGGTATCGTTTACAAATCTTATTGTGTAAAAACTGTCATCACTTAGTTGCGTCCATGTCACACCGGCATCTGTTGAATAATCTATACCTTTAAAACCAACGGCTACTAACTCTTTTGCGTTAGAATTAGGCACAAACTGTACACAACTGCGATAGCCTGGAGATTTACCATTAGCTACCACTTTCCAAGTTTTGCCGCCATCGGTCGTTTTAATTTTATTGTCGATAGTATTATCCGGTTTAGTATAATCACCACCTATAGCAAATCCATTATTTTCATCGTAAAAATCTATAGAGTACATGCCTATTGTCGGCATTCCTTGAATAATAGGCGTGTCGAAAACTTGCCACGTTTTCCCTTTATCAGGAGAAAATAATATTCTACTGGCTACTCCTCCGGTTGCTACCCAAGTTTTGTTACCAACGATTGCGATATTAGTATCACTAGCAGCAAAAGCCGCCTCGCCATTAATGATTTCAGGAAGGGCTTCACAAGATATCTTATTCCAAGTGTTGCCTCCATCTCTGGTAATAATTATACTCATGCAATTTTCAGTCGGATCGCCAATAGCTATGCCTTCTTTATCATTCCAAAATTCAAGCGCGTCATAAAACACTATAGGATGCGTTTCTTCGTAAACTAATTTAGCCTTATTAGTTTTGCTGTCGAGTTTGTAAAGTTTTGCCGGACTTTCTATTGATATAGCAAATAGATCATCGTTTACTAACTCTATCGCTCTAAAATTTAAAGCATTTCCGTCTTTGTTCTTTTTTATATATAATTTTTGATTGGATGCATGAGGTAAAGCAGATTCGTCTATAAATTCCTCTGATTGCCTGTTTACATCAATTTTTCCAAAATGACCGCTACTGCCATAAAACAGAAAGTCTTCGTTATAATCTAAAGCACGAACGCTAAGCAAAGTATCCTGCTTAAGTATTTCAATTTTAACTTTTGAAAAGGTTTGGATTCTTTCTGTTGATATCTTTTTACAACTAATGGTAGTTAAAACAATCAATAGGAAAATATGTGCTTTCATGCCTTTTACATCAAAACTAATCTATGGTTTTCCCGTTCGAAGCTAGTGCATCAGGGTTGACAAATAGTAATTTTCCTTCGCTATTTCCTGTCATCAAAATCATACCTTGGCTCAACACGCCTCTAAGTTTTCTTGGCTTTAGATTCGCAACGATAGAGACTTGTTTACCAATCACATCTTCAGGCGTATAATGCTCTGCAATTCCGGAAACCACTGTGCGTTGCTCGAAACCTAGATCGACTTTTAAAACCAATAGCTTATTGGCCTTGGGCATCTTTTCAGCAGAAATTATAGTACCGATTCTTAAATCTAATTTTGCAAAATCATCGAACTGAATTTCGGGCTTTAAAGCTGTATACTCTATCGAAGGCTGTGCATTTTTAGACTTTGTATCCTCTAATTTCTGAAGTTGATGCTCAATTTGTGCATCTTCGATTTTAGAAAACAAAAGTTGTGCTTTGCCAATATGGTGACCAACAGGCATCAAAATATCTACAGACTCTATTGTATTCCAGTTGGGCTCCATATCTAAAAGAGAAAAATTCAAAAATCCTTTGAGCTTTTGACTTGTATGGGGCACAAACGGCTCGGATAAAACAGCCAATGCCGCCGTAACCTGCAAAGCAACATTCAGAATAGTTTTTGTGCGCGTTTCATCGGTTTTAATGGTCTTCCAAGGCTCTTCATCTGCGAGGTATTTGTTGCCTTTTCTAGCTAAATCTATAAGTTTTTGTTGAGCTTCTCTAAATCTGTATTGTTCAATAGAAGCGCCTATTTGAGAAGGAAAGTCTTTTATTTCTGCCAGTAAATTGTTATCCACATCATTCAGGTCTTCAGCTTTTGGAACTTCGCCGTTAAAGTACTTGTGTGTAAGGACAACAACTCTGTTTACAAAATTGCCAAAAATTGCTACTAACTCATTGTTATTGCGAGCTTGAAAATCTTTCCATGTAAAGTCGTTATCTTTATTTTCCGGGGCATTGGCTGTAAGCGCATATCTTAAGACGTCTTGCTGGTTTGGAAAATCTTCCAAATATTCATGCAACCACACTGCCCAATTTTTTGAAGTAGATAATTTTTTACCTTCTAAGTTTAAAAACTCGTTTGCTGGAACATTGTCAGGCAAAATAAAGCTTCCTTCAGCTTTAAGCATACTAGGGAAAATGATACAATGAAAAACTATATTGTCTTTACCTATAAAATGAACCAATTTAGTATCCTTATCTTTCCAGTAGGGCTCCCAGTCTTTTCCTTGTTGTTCTGCCCATTCCTTGGTTGCAGAAATATAACCAATTGGCGCATCGAACCACACATATAGGACCTTGCCTTCGCCTCCTTCAACAGGAACAGGTATGCCCCAATTCAGGTCTCTAGTTACGGCTCTTGGTTTTAAACCTTCGTCTATCCAAGATTTGCATTGCCCATAAACGTTTGTTTTCCAATCATCTTTATGCCCTTCTATAATCCATTTTCTCAAGAAATCGTCATATTCATTTAGCGGTAAAAACCAATGTTTTGTAGATTTTAATGTAGGTGTGTTTCCTGTAATGGACGATTTCGGGTTAATAAGATCTGTGGCATTAAGAGACGTTCCACAATTTTCGCATTGGTCTCCATAAGCCTCTTCATGTCCACACTTTGGACATGTGCCTGTTACAAATCGATCTGCCAAAAACTGATTGGCTTTTTCGTCATAAAGCTGCTCTGTAGTTTGCTCTATAAACTTATTGTTAACGTATAATTTTTTAAAAAAATCTGAAGCTGTTGCATGATGTGTTTTCGAAGATGTTCTGCCGTAATAATCGAACGAAATACCAAAATCATTAAAGGAAGTCTTTATAATCTCATTATACCTATCTACTATATCTTGCGGGGTAACGCCTTCTTTTTTAGCTTTTATGGTAATAGGCACTCCGTGTTCGTCGCTTCCGCATATAAACAAAACATCTTCACCTTTAAGACGCAAATACCTTGCATAAATATCAGATGGAACATAAACTCCAGCCAAGTGGCCAATATGTATTGGACCATTTGTATAGGGAAGAGCTGCCGTAATTGTGTAACGCTTGTAACTTTTCATTGAGGCTTAAAATTTTGATTTCAAAATTAATCAAACTTGAATGGTTAGAATAAGGTTGTTATTAATTAAAATGGGATAAATGAAAAAATAATGTGTAAAACTAAAAAAAGTTGTGTGTGAAATTTGATATGGTAACACTATAAAAACAAAAAAGCCTCCCAATGAGGAAAGCTTATCTTCGGTTTTACAAACCTAGGTACTATAACGTACCCTAACACAACATGTTATTGCGGTCTGGACGAGACTCGAACTCGCGACCCCCTGCGTGACAGGCAGGTATTCTAACCAACTGAACTACCAGACCAAGATGTTTATTTAGAACTTATATCAAAACTTATCGTTCTTGGTATTCTAACCTCCCGAAGCTTCGGGAGAACTACCAGACCAATAAATTTTAGAACATTCGCTAAAACGGATTGCAAATATAAACTGATTTTTAATTTCAGCAAATAAAATTTAAAAAATAAATTAGAAATTTTGTTTTTCCAGCAAATAGGTTAGCAACACTTTTTCAAAGCCTTTATTAATATCTGCATCAACGTATTTTATTCTATATTGTCTACATTTATTTTTAAGCTCTTCCTTGAACGATTTTGCCAGTTCAGCATAATTTTCTTTAGCAAATTCGGGATAAACATCAATTGTATCTTTCGTTTCCACATCTACAAATCGACGTGGTGTTTCAGAAAAATTGAAGTCTATCTCTTTCTCAAAATCAGTTGTATGAAATAAGACAACCTGATGTTTATTATACTTTAAATGCTTTAAAGCTTCAAATACAGCTTCGTTATTTGCATCATTTTGAAACATATCCGAAAACAAAAAAACAAGTGATCGCCTTTTGAGATTTTCGGCGATGTAATGCAAACTTTTTAAAGTATCAGTCTTTTTGGAAGTCGTCCTTAAATTAAAGTATTTTTCCAGTTGAGCAGTTATGATCTGAAGTTGATTAAAACTTGTTTTTTCGGAAACATAAAATTCGATCGTTTCCGAAAATTGAGATAAACCAAAAGCATCATTTTGCTTTTGTAGTAAATTAATAATAGATAAAATAGAAAAAGAAGAAAACGTGTACTTGCTCATTTTCTCCAAACCAAAGTTTAAAACCTTTGGGTAATGCATAGATGAAGAACAATCTAAGATGAAGTGACATCTTAGATTGGTTTCGTCCTCATACTTTTTTGTGTAAAGCTTGTCAGTTTTTGCGTATAATTTCCAATCTATAAATTTTGTGCTTTCACCTTTATTATAAAGCCTGTGTTCATTAAATTCGGCTGAGTAGCCGTGAAAAGGGCTTTTGTGAATTCCTGCCATAAAACCTTCAACAATTTGGTTGGCAAGAATGGTAAGATGAGAAAAATTTAATTTAGATTTATAAGCATCCAAACTTATAGAAGATTGTCTAATACTTCAGAATAGTTTTCCTTTGGCGCTACGCCTACTTTTCTATCTACTAGTTCTCCGTTTTTGAAAAACAAAATAGTTGGTATATTCCTTACACCATATTTTGCGGCATACTCTTGGTGAGTATCCACATCTAATTTTCCTACAACAGCTTTGCCTTCGTAGTCTTTGCTTAATTCTTCAACAATTGGACCAACCATTCGGCAAGGACCACACCATTCTGCCCAAAAATCTACCATGACAGGATGCTCGCTGTTTAATACTTTTTCTTCAAAATTTGAATCTGTTATTTCTAAAGCCATAATTAGTTTGATTTACGTGTACAAAATTAATCTTTACAAAGATAAACTTAAAGTGTATTAACATAAAAAGAAGTTTTATCAAAAGAATTTATAAAACATAGAACTTTACTATTTTAATGTTTATATTTTACATTTGCCCATAATTATGAAACGATATTTTTTGCAATGTTCCTTTTGGGGCGAAAACTATAGCGGTTGGCAAAAGCAACCGGATATGCCAAGTGTACAATCGGCATTAGACAAAGGTCTTTCTACAGTATTACAGGAACAGATTGAAGTTATGGGCGCAGGCAGGACAGATACAGGTGTTCATGCCAAATATTTTATTGCCCATTTTGATGCTGAAAGCGATTTAAAAACTTATAAAAATCTAATCTATAGACTAAATAACGTTTTACCGAATGACATAGCAGTTCAAAATATTTTTGAAGTCGAAAATGATAAGCATGCCAGGTTTGATGCTACCTCAAGAGAATACCAATATAGAATATCTCCCAAGAAAAATCCATTTGAGATTAAAACAGCTTATTACATCAAAAACACTTTAGATGTTAAACTTATGCATAAGTGTGCTGAGCAGCTTTGTGCTTTTTCTAATTTTAAAAGCTTCAGCAAAACAAAAACAGCTGTAAACAACTTTGAATGCAATGTAATGAATGCCAATGTTTTTATGGAAAAAGATATCGTAATTTTTCAAATTTCAGCAAACCGATTTCTTCGTAATATGGTGCGTGCGATTGCGGGAACACTCATAAACGTTGGGCTTGGCAAAACAAGTTTTGAAGATTTTATCGCCATTATCGAATCACAAGACCGTAGAAATGCGGGTAAATCTGTTGCTGCTCACGGATTATACCTTACAGATATACAGTACCCTTATCCTTTAAACCCACTTTATGAGCGATAATAAAACTACTGGCAACGCTTTTGATTTTAAATTGTTTAAACGGATTATTTCGTTTACCAATCCTTATAAAAAGACCTTTTATTTTGTCTTGTTTTCGGCTATTGCCTTAGCTGGATTAACAATGCTAAGACCCCATTTTCTTGGCGAAATAGTAGATAAAGCTTTACCTGGAGGTGATAAAGAGGCCCTGGTAGAACTTATCATTTGGATGATTGCTATTCTTGTAGGTGAAGTTATCTTTCAATTGTCGTTTATCTATTTTGCAAATTGGCTGGGACAGGAAGTCATAAAAGACATAAGAGTACAACTGTTTAATCACATGATTAATTTTAAGAAAAAGTACTTTGACACGTCGGCTGTTGGTCGTTTGGTCACCAGAGCAGTAAGCGATATCGAAACTATAGCTAGTATTTTTTCACAAGGATTGTTTATGATTTTGAGCGATTTACTTAAAATGCTAGCTGTATTGCTTTTTATGTTTTACAAAAGCTGGCAACTTACATTACTCGTTCTTACTGTTCTACCTTTTATATTTTATGCGACCAGAACTTTTCAACGTCGCATGAAGATTGCTTTCGAAGAGGTTAGAACACAAGTTTCAAATTTAAATTCATTCGTGCAAGAGCGCATTACAGGTATGAAAATCGTACATATTTTTAACCGTGAAGAAAAAGAATTTGAAAAATTTAAGGAGATAAACGACAAACATAAAGTTGCATGGAACAAAACAGTACTTTACAATTCTATATTTTTTCCAATTGCTGAAATGTCTATATCTGTCACCATCGGACTCTTAGTTTGGTTTGGAGGACTAAGAGTAGTCGAATCTGATGCACTTAGCCTGGGTATAATTATAGCTTTTATAGAATATGTAAGATTGCTTTTTGCACCACTTCGGCAAATTGCTGATAAATTTAATTCATTACAAATGGGAATGGTAGCCGCCAAACGAGTGTTTGGAGTTTTGGATACAGAATCTAGAATTCCCAACAATGGCAACTTAGAGCCTAAACAATTAAAAGGCCAAATAAATTTTGAGAACGTAAGGTTTAGTTATGTAGAAAACGAAGAAGTATTAAAAGGCATTTCTTTTGAAGTTAAACCTGGTGAAACCATCGCTATAGTCGGTGCAACCGGAGCTGGAAAAAGTACCGTTATCAATTTGCTGACTCGATTTTATGATATTGATAGTGGTAAAATTTTGATTGACAATGTAGATCTAAAAGAGTTTGAACTTACAGCTCTTCGAAAACAAATTGCTATTGTACTTCAAGATGTGTTTCTGTTTGCAGAAAGTATATTATACAACATCACCCTTCATGATGAAACCATAACAAGAGAAGAGGTTATTGAAGCTGCAAAATCTATTGGTGTTCATGAATTTATTATGAATTTACCCAACGGATACGATTACAATGTAAAGGAACGTGGCACCATGCTATCCTCAGGTCAGCGACAGCTTATTGCATTTTTAAGAGCCTATGTTACAAAACCTAGTATTCTCGTTCTAGACGAAGCGACATCCTCAATCGATAGCTATAGTGAACAACTTATTCAAAATGCAACTGATAAGTTGACGAAAGACAGAACGTCTATCATCATTGCACATCGTTTAGCAACTGTTAAAAACGCTGATAAAATCTTAGTCATGAAGCAAGGAGAAATCATAGAAGTTGGAACGCATAAAGAGCTGTTAAAAAACACAGACGGCTACTACAAAAAGCTTTACCAAGCTCAGTTTGAAAAAGAAGAATTACTAGCGCCTTAACCAAAAGTTAGTTTAACGATTTAGGTTTCAGTTTTTAATTATTTGGATTATTCAAGATAACTAATGCGGCTATGACACCAGGCACCCAGCCACAAAGGGTAAGCAAAAACACAATAATTATTGATCCACACCCTTTATCTATAACAGCTAAAGGAGGAAACAAAATGGATAAAATAACTCTAAAAATTCCCATAGTTTAATTGATTAACTATAGGTATGATATAATAACAAAATGTTACGATTTTGAGCTATATTTTTTTGTGCTCCAACTTTACAAAAATTTATCCATTTACAGCTACCACTTCATTAATCTGGTTTGGCAACATTTCTTTTAATAAATTTTCGATTCCATTTTTCAGCGTCATTGTCGAAGATGGACACCCGCTGCAAGCACCTTGAAGTAGAACATGAACGGCCTGAGTGTCCTTGTCATATGACTGAAAAACGATATTCCCACCATCGCTTGCGACGGCTGGCTTTACAAACTCTTCTAAAATATCAGAAATTTTTTGAGAAAAATCGTCTAATTCCAAGCTTGCATTCGACTGTTGTACAGTACTCATTTCATGAGCTGAAGCTTTAATGGCTTTAGATTTTACAATCTCAGCATTATCTTGCAAGTAGGCTCTTATAAATTCTCTCAATTCCATCGTAATATCGTCCCATTCCGCAATATCATATTTTTGAATAGATATGAAATTTTCATCCATATAGACTTCTTTAATAAAAGGAAAATGAAATAGTTTTTGAACCAGATCTACATCCTTAGCATCATCTATATTTTTAAATTCGATTGGATTGATAACCAATTTTTTATTGGCCACAAACTTCATCACGTGTGGATTAGGTGTGCTTTCTGCATAGACAGTTACCGGTATCTTCTTTGTTGAGGTTTTTGAAATATTTACAATCGGTTTTCCTGATTCTAAATAAGCTGAAATCTGCTCAGCTAATTCTTCTTCTACATCACTCCATTCTACGATATTATATTTTTGAACTGCTACAAAGTTTTGAGCAATATAAACCGTTTTTACAAAAGGCAAATAAAACAACTGTTGTGCTAAAGGCGATTCTTTAGCTTCTTCAATGTTATGATATTCAAAACTTTCGTGTTGTACTAAAAAATCTTCAGCTTCAAATTTTACAATGGTTTCGTCTGTTGTTTTAACTATATTTATCTTAGAGTTCATCTTTTTTGTTTATTATTGGCGTTAATAATTGCAAAATTAAGGGATTTCATATATTTACGCGCCAAATTAACATTCATGAAGTATTTAATAGCAAGTTTAATATGTTGTTTGAGTATTTTTTCTTTATCTGCTCAAGACATTAATATACAGAATGGGACATTTAACCAATGTTCGGGTACTTTTTTCGACTCAGGAGGACCGGCTGGCGATTATGCTAATGGAGAAAATTTTGTGTTTACCATTTGCCCTGATGCTGCTGATCTGGAAATTGTTCTAGAATTTACAGCATTTTTACTCAACAATGATAATGGTGATTTTTTAAGCGTTTATAATTCTGATACTAACGACCCGGCAGCGCTCATAGGTACCTTTGCAGGCACTTTAGCGAATAACCCAGAACTTGATTTTTTAGCCTCGACTCACCCTACAGGCTGTTTAACATTTGAGTTTGAATCCAATACTTTTTTTAATGGGCCTGGTTGGGAAGCTGATATTTCGTGTAGACCACCTTGTCAAACCATTACGCCTGAAATTTTAAGCATAGAACCTGTTTGTACAACACCAGCTTCTCCAAATGAAGAAATTCCTATAAATACACCTGTTACCTTCAACGCTGG
This sequence comes from uncultured Mesohalobacter sp., assembly GCA_964396065.1. GTDB lineage: Bacteria > Bacteroidota > Bacteroidia > Flavobacteriales > Flavobacteriaceae > Psychroflexus. The sequence goes on from CAYNCI010000006.1 coordinate 49,033, forward strand.
AGCAACAACATCTTCTGGTGTTACAAATGACTTGACATACGAATGGTTTTTTAATACTAACGGACCTATTGCGGGACAATCTGTAAACCAAACCTTTACAAACACAGGAGACGTGACAGTTTCATTAACAGTTACAGATAGTAATGGCTGTTTTGAAACCATAACAACAACGGTAACCGTCGGTAACGAAAGTATAGTTATTGATGAAAACCTTTTTACACTCGATCAATTAATAGGAGAAGTACTTATTAGCGGAACTTGCTCTGTTGTTGATAATATCGTCTCACCTAACAATGCTTCATTGAATGGAATTGGTTACGAAAGCTATGCTTACTTTAATAAGTCCTGTTCACCATTCCCTTTCGATGAGGGTTTACTAATGGGAACATCTAACGTGAATCAAGCTGTTGGTATAGGAGGTGGTGGAGGTGGTTGGCCAGGAGACCCCGATTTAGAAGCCTTAATCCAACAACCTGGTAATACAAATGATGCCACCGTAATTCAGTTCGACTTTACGCCTTTTGTAGATCAAATTCAGTTTAACTATATATTTTCGTCTTACGAGTATCCTAATTTTGTTTGCACTTTTGCAGATACATTTGCATTTATTTTAAGTGGCCCGGGGATATCAAACGTGAATGATTACGACCATGACGGAAATCCCAATACTCCCGATGTAACCCTGGATTTAGGCGGCTTGAATATCGCACTAGTACCTGGCACAACAACTCCTGTAAGTCCTGTAAATGTTCATGATGAGACTGGCTGCGGTGCTGGAACACTTGGCGAATTTTCGTTCCCACAATTTTACGACACGGCTAACAGTGAAGCTAACAACCCCGGCGATATTGATGTAACTGGACGTACTCGAATTTTAACAGCTCAAGCCAACGTTATACCAGGGTCTGTTTATACTATAAAACTAGCTATAGCAGACAGAGGTGACACAATCTTAGATTCTTATGTTTTCCTAGAAGGTGGTAGTTTTGAATTAGGTGCAAATGTCGGCGAAGACTTAGTTCTTAACGACTTAAATCCCTTATGCGAGGGCGAAACGCAAACGCTTGAAGTGTTTGAAGGACTAACACCGGCTGGGTTTACTTTTCAATGGACAAAAGACGGCACTCCAATACCTGGAGAAACAGGACCAACATTAGACGTCACCGAAGCTGGCGAATATTGTATAGAACTTCAAGCAGGTACAGATTGTGATTCTTCGGATTGTATTATCGTGGAGTATGTTCCTATTTTTACATCTACTGAAGATGTTTTAGTAAATTTAGACCTAAGTGTCTGCGACCCATTTTTAATAAACCCTGTTTTTGATTTAACTCAAAACGACACCCCGATTTTATCGAATATTTCATCTGAATTTTTTACGATTTTTCAAGATTTTCAAGCTAATAATCCCGGCGTTAACCCTTATCAGGTAAATTATTACGAAAATCAAACAGATGCAGAAAATAGAACCAATGAAATAACAGACCCTGCAAACTATGTTCCGGCGGCATTTCCTTCAACGATTTTTTATGCTGTAGAAGATACTTTTGGTTTAGGATGTTTTGGAGTTGGTAGTGTTGGCAGCTTTGAGCTTACAATTACCGAACCCCTTAGTGGCACACCAATTAACTTATCTGCTTGTAGCGATACGCCTGGTGTGAGCACTGCTACTTTTGATTTAACTGAAAATGATGCTTTGGTCCTAGATGGACAAGACCCTGCAACTTTTATTGTAAGTTATTTCCTAAATGAACAAGATGCTATAGACAATCTTAATCCTATTGCAAACCCGACAGCTTTTCAAAACACATCAAACCCTCAACCCATTTGGGTAAGATTAGAAGATACTAGCGGTGGACCAAATTGTTGCAGTGTAGAACAATTTGAAATAGGTGTTTTTGTAACACCACAACCTACACTAGATCCTCAAATACTGCAACAATGTGGCGATTTTACACTTACACAAAACTTCAATTTAACCGCAAACGATGCTGTTTCTCTTGGCATAAACAATCCGGGGGACGTCAATGTATCTTACCACACTACTCAAGCAGATGCAGATGCAGGAACCAATGCCATAGCCGATCCATCAAATTATATACCTTCTAATACGAATGAAACTATTTTTATTCGATTAGAAAATGTTAATTCTGCCGAATGCTCAAATGTTGTTTCGTTTGACCTTAACATCTTCGACGTTGAAATTGGAACTCAACCCGAGAACTTAAGTATCTGTGCGCAAACAGCCAACACAGGTCAGACCTTGTTTGATCTTACGGTTCAGGATGCCATTGTGTTTGGGGCTAACCAAGATACTACTACCCATACCCTTACTTATCACAATTCTGAAGCAGATGCCATTGGCGATATCAATACCATTGCAGACCCGGCAAATTATACCAGTATCGACGCCGACGACCTGATTTGGGTGCGTGTAGAAAATAATAACGACCCTTCGTGTTTCGCCATAACAAGCTTTAGCTTAATAGTGGTTGAGCAACCTGAAGTCACTGTTGCCCCTACTAGCTTATCCCAATGTGGCGATTTTAGCGGAACGCAAACTTTCGACTTAAGCCTTAATGATGCTGTAGCCATGGGCGTGCCTGATGTTACAGGCACAGTTGTCTCTTACCACAACTCCCAAGAAGATGCTGACAACAATTTCAACCCGATTGCCGACCCTGCCAACTACAGCCCTTCCTCAGTTTCTGAACCTATCTTTATACGTTTAGAAAATTCTGGCGATAGCACTTGTTTTGTCACCACCTTCTTTGATCTTGATATCTACAACGTAGAAGCTATTGCCCCTCAGGATATCGAGGTGTGTGTACAAACTGGTAATACGGGTGAAACCCTGTTCGATTTAACAACCCAAAATACGGTGGTGTTTGGACCTAATCAGAATCCTGCTTCGCATACCATCTCTTACCACACTTCTGATGTTGATGCGACCAACAATGCCAATCCCATCACCAATCCTGATAACTATTTAAGTAGTGCAGTCCAGATTTGGGTGCGTGTTCAAAATAACGATGAACCGACTTGTTTTGCCATCACCGAATTTGAATTGTTTATCACCGAGCAACCGGAAGTGACTATCCCTGCAGCAGACCTATCTCAATGTGGTGATTTTACCGGCACGCAGCCTTTCGATCTTACTACAAACAACATCGCCTCTCTTGGAGTGCCTGATGCTGCCGGAACTAATATCAGTTACCATGTATTACCTTCGGATGCTGCTGGAAACAACAACCCGATTGCTAATCCTGGTGCGTATTTACCTACAGTGAATCCTCAACCGATTTACATCCGCCTGGAAAATGCTAGCGATCCCTCCTGTTTTATTGTAGAAGAATTTGTCATAAGCAGTTTTGATGTGGAAGCGTTTCAGCCGCCTAACCTGGAAAGTTGTGATGATGGTACAGGCAATGGTACTGCGGCTTTTAATTTAAACAGTATTGCGAACGATGCGTTTGGGCCTAACCAAACCATTACAACGCACACACTTAGTTTCCACGAGAGTTTTGGAGATGCAGATACAGGTGTTAATGCGATTGCAACACCTTCGGCTTATGTGAATATTTCCAGCCCCCAACAAATCTGGATACGCATAGAAAACCAGCTTAACCCCTCCTGTTATGCGGTTACCAGTTTTGAGATTGAAGTTTCCAACTCCGATCCGATTAATTTAAACATCGACCCGCTTGTGGCTTGTGATGATGATAATGATGGTTTTTTCAACTTGTTTGATTTAACGTCTTTGGATACGGTGATTAATCTGGGTAATCCTAATATTGAGTTGTCCTACCACCTCACTTTAGCCGATGCAGAAAACAATGTGGGCGCCTTGTCTTCGCCGTATGCCAATGTGGTGGAAAATCAACAAGAGCTGTTTTTTAGAGCGGTAGACATCACTAACGGCTGTGAGCAGTTTGGCAGTTTCTTTATCGAGGTGATTCCAAGCCCGTTGCTTACCCCTATCGAAGAGCCGCTTGTGGCGTGTGATGATGATTTTGACGGGTTGTTAGTCTTTGATTTAACCCAGGTAGAAGCTGATGCCCTTGGCAGTTTAGATACCACAAACCTGGACATCACCTACCACTTATCTCTTGCCGGTGCACAAAACGATACCGATGTGGTGCCTATTCCAACGGCTTTTACCAATACCACTTCACCACAAAGCATTTGGATAAAAGTGGTCGACACCTCTAGCCCTAACCTGTGTTTTGATATTGAAGAATTTGAAATTATTGTAGAAAGCCTGCCAGCTATCGTCGATCCTGAGCCTCTAGCCGTTTGTGACGATTTGGAAGGTGGCGACCTGAGCGATGAAATTGCCAGCTTTAACCTGAATGATAAAGTAGATGAAATCACCCAGGGCAACAGCGAGCTGGAAGTCTTATTCTTTGAAAGCGAAGCCGACCTTCTTGCCGATAACCCTATTACCCCTATTGATGCTTACGTTAATGTTACCAATCCTCAAACATTAGAGGTTTTAGTGACCGGCAGCACCAATGGCTGTAGCATTCGTACCACGCTGACCTTGGTGGTCGACCCTGTGCCTAGTATGGCGCCGGTGCTGGATCCTATCGAGATTTGTGACCCGGACAACGATGGCTTTGCAGAGTTTGATCTGGAAGCACTTATCATAGATATCCTGAACAACGAGCCTGAGGTAAGCATTAGCTTCCACCTCACTGCGGCCGATGCGGAGCTTGGGGTGAATCCTATCGATACTTCTGTGCCGTTTGGAACGACAAACAACAACACCCAAACCATTTATGTGCGTGCGGAAAATACCGGACCTAATGGTAATGATGGCACAGGCTGTTTTGATACCAGAGCTTTAGACCTAATTGTCGTACCTAGCCCGGAGATAGCAAACTTGATCGACCTGTCTATTTGCGACGACGAGTCTGCCAACGGGTTTGCCAGCTTCGACTTAACCGTGAATGATGCAGAAGCGCTAGGCAGTCAGGATCCTGCGGATATTGTGGTGACCTATCACGAAACGCAGCTGGATGCGGAAGAAGGTACCAATGCGATTGCCGTACCAACCAACTATACCAACATCACCAATCCACAGCTGATTTACGTGCGTCTATTTAACACCGTGACGGGTTGTGTGGACTTGTTCGACAGCCTTGACGATCCTAACAACACCTTTAGCATCAGTGTAGAGACTTTACCGGAGTTGTTTACACCGTCTGTCTTAGAAGTCTGTGACGACGATTACAACCAGGACCCTTTCCCACAAGCGACGTTTGACCTTACGGTAAAAGAGCCTGAGATTGTAGGACAAACTGTGGTGCCGTCTAACCTGAGCTTTACTTATTTTGAAAGCCAATCGGATTTGGATAACAACAATCCTATTGCCGATCCGACTAACTTTGTCAATACTGCACAGCCGCAGACCATCTTGATTCGTGTGGAAGATACCACGACACAAAATGCGTGTTTCAGTACTGTACAACTCACGATTAATGTCTTACCGTTGCCAAGTCCAAGTACTACAGACCCGGATGTGCTTCGCCTTACAGGCTGTGATGACGATAATGATGGTGTGGCCGTGAATCCGTTTGACCTGAGCTTTAGTGGTAACTTTATTGCCGGTTCAGAAAATGTAGACATTACGTATTACCTGAATGAAAGTGGTGCCATCAACCAAGACCCTGATGACCTGATTGCGAATCCAACGGCTTATGTGAACGATCCGAGTTTAAACATTACAGACGAGAATGGCCAGCCAACCAATGTGCAAATCATCTATGCGCGTGTGGATAATGCGGTAGCGGGTAACTTCTGTTTTGTGATAGTGCCGTTTGAGCTGGTGGTCTTGCCTAATCCGGAGCTCAATCCAAATGGTGTTCCTTTTGCATACACCTTATGTGCGGATGATGAGACAAACCCAACACAGGCGACCATCTTCTCTACTGAAGACATTACCAATAACCTTTGGGATTTAACTAACGGCAGTAGCAATACTATCATCCCTTTATTAAACCCGAATGCAAACCCACCACAAGACTTAGCTGATTTTCAGGTGAGCTACCATACCACCGCACAAGATGCAGAGGATGGCGTTAACGGCATCTCGCCAGGCTATGTGGCCGCTGATGGGGAAATCTTATTTATCCGAGTGACGAATATCGAGTCGGGCTGTTTTAATACCAACAGCATTGGACAGGTACAGATTCAGATCGATGCGCGTCCTGCTATTGCACAGGATAATCCTGACGACTTTGTGGTCTGTGCAGACGATTTTGAAGCGGGTATTGCTACGGTAGACCTTACGTTATACGACGCTTTGATTAATCCGGGCACACCGGCAGATACACAGGTTATCTATTACGAAGGCCAAAATAATTACGACAACGGCATAGCGATAGACGATCCGGCCAGTTACATGACCCTACAAACGCCACAACTCATCATTGCGGAAGTGATAAACACCCTTACGGGCTGTGAGTCGAGCAGAACGCTGAGCTTTAACATTATCGTTAATCCACTGGTGGGCGACATCAGCAGTTTTGACGGACAGGCGATTTGTGTGGATGGCTCAGGCAGTGCAACAGATATCGTTGTGATCGATACCTTCTTACCGGCAGCTAACTACAGCTTTAGCTGGTTCCTGGACGGGTTACCATTGCCTGATAACACACCGAGTATTTTAGTGGATACACCGGGCGTGTACAGTGTGATTGTGACCAACACTTTAACGGGTTGTGCCTCGCCGGAAACCTTTGCAGAGATTGTGCCTAACATTGCACCGAGCTTTACGGCAACGGTCTCCACACCGGCTTTTAGTGTAACGAATGTGATCTTAGTAGACAACATTCAGGGTGTAGGCACCGTAGAGGTGCGTTTGGATGGCGGGCCTTGGATAGATGTGACCGGACTGACCAATTACAGCTTTACCAATGTGGGGCCTGGTACGCATGTGGTGTTTATCCGAGACAGCAGCGTATGTCAGGGCACGCCACAAGAGGTGATGGTGATCGATTATCCGCCGTTCTTTACGCCTAACAACGATGGCTTTAACGATACCTGGAACATCAACGACCTGGCAGACGATATCGATGCAACCATCTACATCTTTGACCGCTATGGCAAACTGCTCAAGCAGCTTAAACCGGGCGACTCGGGTTGGGATGGTACCTTTAACGGGAAACCAATGCCTAGCCAGGACTACTGGTTTAGAGTAGAATTTACAGAACCTTCTACTAATGCTAAAAGCGAGTTTAAAGCGCATTTTACGTTGAAACGATAGGTCAGAAGTGATGATGAAATTATTATTTTAAAAATTGAAAAAAGAAAATATTTAAGCTCGATTAAATAATATTCCTACGAGGATGAACTATACATACAATATAGACTTATTATCTATTCAATCTAAGACAAAAATTTATATATTTGACGAGTTTGATAAAATCTTAAAATTTATAGGTCCTAATACCTTAAAAATATTACGTGAATTTTTAAAAAAGAAGAGCCAATAAATTAATATATATAAAGTTTAGATAAATTATTCGCTTTGGCGTTAAGTAAAAATATATGAAAAATAGTAGACTACTTATAGTTCTTTCAATACTATTATTGGGTTCTTGGGGAAATGCACAAGAAGTTGGACTACCTATCTATAAAGATTATTTAACTGATAACTGGTATCTTTTATACCCTTCCATGGCTGGAGCATCCACCACTAATAAAATAAGGGCGACCGCAAGACAGTCATGGTTCGACGTAGATGATGCACCAAATTTACAAACCATAAGTGCAAACTTTAAAGCGAGTGATAAAGTAGGTCTTGGTGGAATATTTATGAATGACCAAAATGGAAGATTTTCGCAAACAGGGATATATTTAACTTTCGCATATCATATCGACCTTTCAAATAGTGGTTCGGAACTTAATCAGTTGTCTTTTGGAGCAAGTGTTGGCGTTTTACAAGAATCGCTGGACGAAACTGATATTAATATCATAAATAACCCAGACCCTATTATTTCAGGAACCGAACAATCTGAATCGTTTTTAAATGTAGATATAGGTGTGTCTTATAATTATCAGGACTTCTTTATCCACGGTGCTGCAAGAAATATCATTCCGCAAGAGAGAAGGATTTTTACCGAAAATTTAGAAAACGACAATAACAGACAGTACTTATTTACTGTAGGATATAACTTGTATGCTAGAGGTTCAAAATGGTCTTTTCAACCATCAACAATGTTTCAATATAAAGAATTTACTGGCGAATCGAATATCGATATTAATGGAAAAGCTTTCTATCAGCTAGATAACGGGCAATTGTGGGGTGGATTGTCTTACAGAAGAAGTTTAGATGGCGCTGACTTTACCTCAGACTTTACCACGGTAGAAAGTCAAAAACTAAACATAATTTCTCCATTTATTGGGATAACCATAAATAACTTTTTAGTGGCTTATACTTATTCTAATCAGAGTTTACTTAATGAAATTGTTTTAACTAATTCTGGATTCCATCAATTAACCTTGGGTTACAACTTTGGAGGTAGTGGTAAAAAATACAAGTGTAACTGTCCGGCCGTCAATTATTAATCTAATTCATAACGCATCTGAATAAGTAATTAAGTTAGCCATAATTAGCTTCTGTTGGATTTTAATATTTTGTAATAAATTATTAAATCATATATTTAGCTATGAAATCGTATGGCAACATTATTTTAGTATTTTTCCTTTTTTTACTTCCTGTTAATACATTTGCACAGGATAGTCTATCTGTTTCAAAACAAAATGATTTTAAAATTGAAAAAGGCCGATTTTTAAGTGCGCTTACATTTTCTTTAGACAGTAGAAAAGCTGAAAATGAAAATCAATTATTTAGACAAGTCATAGACCAAAATAAATATGACTTTCGGGTTATAGCCAGTGGTGGGTATGTCATTAAAGATAATTTTCTTATTGGGCTCGCTGTAGGTTATGGAGAAGAAAATGAGGATGTAATTTTTTTAAATGAAGATAATCTAGAGCTCAACACAAAGCGCATACAAAGAGGCATTTCATTTTCTCCAAATTTTAGAAACTATATCCCAATTGGGAGCGGCCAATTACAAATTATTGTTCAAACCGAACTTGGAATCACCTTTGGTGAATCTTTAAGCCGAACTTATTCTGCTGATAATGTAGACAAAATTGAAAATGATTTTTTACAACTAGACCTAGGCGTGAGTCCGGGTGTAGCTTTGTTTTTTACGAAGAACTGGGCTTTGGAAACTAGAGTGAATGTAGCAGGTTTATCTACTCGATATGAAGAAGAAGAGATTAATGATGACTCTTCAAGTAAAACTAAAATACGACAAACAAGTGTAGATTTGAGATTAAATCTTCTACAACTTAACTTAGGTGTTGCATATTATTTTTAATTTTAAAAAAGTCTTACTATGTATTCTGCAGCTAGTTTAAATAAAAAAATCAAGATCTTAGGGTTATACTCCACCATCCTTTTTCTATTCTCTTGTATTGAAGATGATATTTTTCCCCTTTCTGCTTTTAATGAAATTAGAGTTTTTGAATTACCAGGACAAGCGGGATTAACCTCAATTGATAAAGAAAACTCCATTATTACAATACCGATGAGCGAAGGTGCAGATTTATCGAACTTAATTCCCAGTAATTTAAAAATCTCGAATCTTGCAAGAATAACTCCTCCAATAGACGAAGCTCAAAATTTTACAGAAGAAGTTATTTATACCGTTACAGCAGAAAATGGGAATAAAAAAGAATGGAAAGTTAATGCTGTAGCTGCCCTACCGAACCCACAACTACCGAATAGTAATTTTGATCTATGGTATAATGTAGGAAATTACCAGCAACCCGGAGAAAGTGCTCAAGCTACTGTTTGGGGAACGGCAAATAGAGCTTTAGCAATTGTTGGCAATGCCAATACAACGCCGGAAAATATTGGCAATAACGATAATGCTGCAAAATTAACAAGCGTTGCAGCACCTCTACTAGTCAGAATGGCTGCAGCTACCTTATTTACCGGAAAATTTACTGAAGATTTCCCTAGTCCAACAGACCCAAGATCTAATATAGATTTTGGTACACCCTTTAATGGAAAACCATTGTCTTTCAAGGTAGATTACAAATACTTACCCGGTGAATCTTATGAGGATGAAGATGGAAATGTTTTACAAGGGTCTGATCAATGTGACATATACGTTATTTTAGAAAAAAGAGAAGAAAATATAGTAAAAAGACTTGGCACAGGTTGGTATAGAAGCGACGAAGAAGTTACAGACTGGACCAATCTAGAAGTTGATATCAAATATGGAGAATTGTCTCCTTCGGATCCTGAATATAGTTATGCAAACATAAGAGAGGGTGAAATATGGGGCAGTTTAGAGGAAACGCCAACCCATATAACAGTTGTTTTCTCTTCAAGTGCTTTGGGAGATTTTTTTACAGGAGCTATCGGAAGTGAATTGTGGGTAAATAATTTTGAACTTGTATATTAAAAATGTCTCATTTCGATTCTTGCATAACGTCTAAAATTATTTTTAGCTAATACAGGTCTCTATTTTATTAGAAAAAGTCAGTTTAGTAGATTTATAAACTGAAAAGTAAAAATACCATGCGTAACTTAAATTCAACTTCAGGACATCTCACCACTTGTATCTTTATAATCTTTGTTTTGTGTTCAAGTATAAGCTCATTTGCCCAATCAGATACTTTAACTTTTAAATCAGGGCATAAAATTATAGGCGTCATTAAAAAAATGAGTAAGGGTATCTTAGAAATTGACACAGACTATGCAGATAAAGAGTTTAAAATAAAATGGCTTAGCATTAAAGACATAAAAACCTCTCATAAATTTAGAATTGGAGTAAATGACAAAATTTTTAACGGAAGGATAGAATCTATTGATGAAGACATGTTAAGGATTTATGATGGCGAAACGACTTTAAAAACATGTTCTTACAAAGATGTGGTGTATATTACTGAACTTAAAAATGGTTTTACAGATAGATTTAGCGCCGATATCGAAGCAGGTTTCAACCTAACAAAAGCACAAAATTTAAAACAGTACTCATTACGCAGTCATGTTGGGTACAGAACAGATAAATCTAATATTGAAGCTTCTTATAGTTTGCTCAGGTCTTCACAGGATAATGCTGAAAACGTAAGGCGTAGTGATGGCCTTTTAAGTTACAGAAGGAGTTTTCTTAAAAAATGGTATGGTGTAGTGAGTATTAATACATTATCTAATACAGAACAAAAAATAGATTTACGTGCGAACACACAACTTGCAGTTGGAAGGTATCTCTATGCCAACTACAAAGCAGACTGGGGATTAATAGTTGGTGTAAACAATAATTTGGAGCGGTTTAGCAATGTAGACGAAAACAGAAATACATGGGAAACCTTTATTGGAACAAAGTTAGATTTATACGGCTTCGATGATTTTGAGGTGTTTCTAATATTTAATGGTTATCAAGGCATAAGCGACACAGAGCGTTTTAGGGCTGATACCAATTTAGATTTTAAATATGACTTACCACTGGATTTTTTTATCAGACTTGGATTTTCTTTAAACTATGACAATCAGCCGGCCTTAGGGGCAAGTGAAACTGATTATATTCTAAGAACCGGAATAGGTTGGGAATGGTAATATCAACTCGATATTTAGAGCTTATTCGAATTACTATTAACAACTATACTGTCTACACGATCCTGAAGATCTAATTGTTTTAGCACTGCAGATAATGCCGTTTTATCAGTATTATTTGTGCATATGCTAATGTTACGATTATCTTGATGTTTAGTCTTGATTTTTAAATCATGTTTATCTAAGATCCTTGCTGTTTGTTTCGCTACTGCAAAGCCTGAATCGATAATCTTTATATTTTTATTTAAAGCCTTTTTAATTTGTGCTGAAATTAAAGGATAGTGTGAACAACCTAATACTAAATAATCAATATTCGTATCGTTAAAGGCTTGTAGCTGTACTTTCAGTTGTTGTTGAAAATCTTCGGTAGCGATTGTATTGGATTCAATAGCTTCTACGATGCCCTTTCCGACAACTTCAATTATGGATGTAGTAGAATTATATTTTTTAGAATTTCTTTCAAATAGCTGGCTGGATAAGGTGCCTTTGGTCGCCAGGACGCCTATTTTTCCTGTTTTCGATTCTAAAATGGCGGGCTTGATAGCGGGCTCAATTCCAATAAACGGAATAGAGGCATAGGTTTCTCTTAAAACATTTATAGCATTTGTTGTTGCTGTGTTACAGGCTACTACAATAAGCTTACAGCCTTGTGAAAGCAAAAATTCAGTATTAGTTTTACATAGTTGAATAATTTCATCCGGTGTTTTTTCACCATAAGGTGCATTTGCGCTATCTGCGTAGTAGATTATGTGTTCATCCGGGAGAAGATTACAAATTTCGCTAAGTATTGATAAGCCTCCTAAGCCAGAGTCGAATATTCCAATAGGTGAAGATGCTGTAATTTTTTTCATATAAAAAGAAAGCCCCAATATTTGATAATATTGAGGCTAAATTAAATAAAATTTTATTTAAATATTACTTAGCTAAAGCTGCTTTTGCATCATCTAATAAATCATAGCCATCTGCTAAGAGTACGCCAGAACCAACAGTAGAATCTAAGACATATTCAAAGCCTTTACTTCTAGCTACTTCTTGAATAATGTTTCTTGCTTTTTCAAGTACAGGCGTCATAAGCTCTTGTCTTTTCTTTTGGATATCTCTGGAAGCTGTTTGATTGTATTCCATGATAGAATTTTGCATTTGAGCAAGCTCATTTCTTCTCGCTTCATTTTCTTCGTCCGTTTTTGTCGGTGCTTCAGCCTCAAATCTTTCATTCTTTTTTTGAGCTTCTTTGTATAATTCTTCAATTTCTGCTCTGTAAGTGTCTTCAACTTGTTGAAGCTGTTTCATAGCATCTTGATAAGATGGCATAGATTCAATAAAAGCCTGAGTGTCAATGTGCGCTATTTTAGACTGCGCATTTAAAGTCATTGTACCGCAAATAAGTGCTATTGCTAATAAAAGTTTGTGGATTGATTTCATAATTTAATTATTAATTGTACTTTTTTTTATAGTTATTGTTTTAGTTGTTTCCGTTTTCTCTTGCTTTTCTAATAGAGTCTTGTCTGCGTTTTGCCTCTTGTCTGCGTTTTTCAAATTCAGCTTGACGTGCATCTCTTATAGAATCTCTAATTCTTTCTCTTGCCTGCTTTAAAGAATCCCTGGCTTTTTGCCTGTCTGCTATTTCTTTCTCTCTTGCATTTTCTTCTTCCTCGTCTTTCTTAGCATCTTTTACAGACTTATAAGGCTCTTCTGCTATTTCCTGTAATACATTCTTTTCTTCTTTTGTTCTTTTGTTAGAACTTTCTTCTTTGCCTTCAGAACGCGCAGAGGCTCGAGAACTTCTGTTTATCAATTTAAGTACCCTATCGCTAATATCGTGCCGTTCTGCGGAAAACAATAATAATGCTTCTGCAGAATTTTCAAAAATGAAATCGTAATCTCTTAACTCACCCAATTCTTGAACTGCATTAAAAACTTGATCTTCAATAGGTTGCATTAGTTGTCTCTTCTGTACGATAAATTCTCCGGAAGCGCCAAATTTTTGATCTCTATAGGCAAATATTTGCTCTAAAAGGTATTCTATTTCTTCTTCTTTTTCTTCAATTAACTCTGGCGTAAGCAGTGGCCTTTCATTTTCTAATTTATTTTTTAGCGCATCAACCTCAGCCTGTTGCATAGCTATCTCATTTTTCCATTCCTGGATTTTCTGATCTAGCATTTGTGAAGCCTGTCTGTATTCCGGAATATTATCGTATATATATTCCATGTCAATGTAGCCAATTCTTAAACCTCTTTGAGCATGAAGTATACTAAAAGAAAATAGGAATAGGCATAAAATTAAATGAATATACTTTGGCTTAAACGTAATCATAATTTAAAATTGTTGTCCTATTATAAAATGTGTTTCCCAACCATTTGGACCCAAATTAGTTCCAGGAATTGGATCAAATCCGTAACCGAAGTCTATTCCTAATAAACCAAATGCAGGCATAAATATTCTTAAACCTAATCCCGCTGACCTATTTAACTCAAAAGGCGTAAAATCTTTAAAATTATCAAAAGCCGATCCACCTTCTAAAAATGCAAGTGTATAAATCGAAGCACTTGGATTAAGCGTTATAGGGTACCTAAGCTCTAACGTGTATTTATTATAAATTGTTGCACCGTCATTAAATGTTTCTTCACTTACACTTGTTCTTGTTCTTGGAACAATAGACTGGTTAGGATAACCTCTTAAACGTATTATTTCTCTACCATCTAAAGTTACACCGGCAAGACCATCACCACCAACAAAGAACCTTTCGAATGGAGGAACACCACGGTCGTTATTGTACGCGCCAAGGAAACCAAATTCTACGTTGGTTCTTAACACTAAATCCCCAAACAATTTATTAAACCACTCTCCATTGAAGTTTATCTTATAAAATTCTAACCAATCAAATCTGATTTGGTCTATTCTTGCAAGCTCCTCTGCATTGTTGTCTGCGAGTGCCGCAGCCCTTTCTTCGGCTAAAGCCGCATAATCTCTACCATCAAACATGGAGTAAGGTAAAGTAAATTTTGCTGTTATGCCAAATCTAGAACCTCCTTTCGGATAAATAGGATTTGAAAATGTATTATCTCTTGACAGACCAACTGTAAATGCCAGGTTGTTAGAAGTTCCGTTAGGAAATCTAAATAAACCTACGTTGAAGTTATCTAAGTTGAAATGCTGATAACTGATCGCTGAAGAAAATGTAAAGTACCTATCCGGAATCTGAAGTCTTTTGGCAAATCCTAAACTGGCTCCTGATATTGAAAATTTTCGGTCTCTATCTGCACGTCTTGTAAATGGATTAAACAAATACTGTGTGGTTTGCGACAATGAAAAAGACAGCTGTACAGGTTTTCTTCCGCCCAACCATGGCTCTGTAAAAGACAAACTATACACTCTAAAGGCCTGACTAGCTTGTGCTCTAATTGCTATAGACTGCCCATCTCCCATAGGTACAGGCTTGTAGGCTTCTTTGTTAAAAATGTTACGTAGTGAGAAGTTATTAAATCTTAATCCCAAAGTACCGATAAAACCACCACCACCATAACCACCTTGAAGTTCAATTTGGCTACTACCGGTCTCTTCAAGAGGGAACTCAATATCTAGTGTGCCTTCGTTTGGATCTGGATTTTTGATATTAGGCTGTAATTTTTCAGCATCAAAAAAGTTTAACTGGCCAAGCTCTCTAATGGTGGACATGATGGCTTGTCTGCTATACCTTGCTCCAGGTCTCGTAAGTAAGTTTCTGTATATTACATTGTCGTTAGTCCTATCGTTTCCTGTGATTAGAACCTCGTTAAAGTAAGCAATTTTTCCCTCCTTTATTCTTATTTCGTAGTCTATCGTGTCGTTATAAATTCGCGTTTCTACAGGAACAATTCTAGAAAACAAGTAACCCGTATTTTGATATTGATTGGTAATATCCAAAGCATCAGGCTTAGAAGGGTCTGCAATTTTCTTTTGAAAAAGTACACCATTATAAGGATCGCCTTTTTTAATACCCAGAATTCTGGACAATTCATCATCGGTATAAGCTGAGTTTCCAATAAAGCTTATATCTCCAAAATAATAACGGTTACCTTCATTAATTTCCAATACAACTTCCAGTTCCTCTTCATTGCGCTTAATAACAGTATCGCTTACTATTCTGGCATCTCTATAACCTCTTTCGTTATATTTATCTATAACATTGGCCTTATCTGCTTCATAGTCTTCTGGGATGAGCTTGGATCTTTTCCAAAACCTCATTGGGAATTTTCTTTTGGTTTTCTTGAGGTATTTTCTAACTTTCTTATCAGAAATCTTCTCATTGCCATTTATGGTGATGCTTTTTATCTTAAGCTTATCTCCTTTCTTGACATTAACTACCATATTAACGCCTTCGGGTTGGCCTAAAGAATCTAAAACCTCAAGCGTATTAATATCTACCTCAGCATTTAGGTATCCTTTCTTTCTGTACTCTTTTACAATGCTGTTTTTGGTATTGGCAATAAGGTTTTCTGTTACTTTAGTACCTTTGGTAAGCTGGTTATCTGTTATAATATTTTCCCGTTTCTTCTTTTTTGAAACACCTCTTACCTTAACCTCTGCTAATTTTGGAACTTCCCTGATCTCTAATTCAAGATGAGCTACATCTTCCTCTACTCTTAAGAGGTAAAAATTAATGTCGCTAAAAAGGCCCAGCTCCCATAAATTTTCCAGAACCTCGCTTAATTTTTTTCCGGGAATAAAGATTTCATCTCCTTTTTTTAAACCTGTAAATGCTATTACCGTCCTTTCGTTGTATGATGAATTTCCCGTTACAGTTATACTGCCAATGGTATATTTTTTACCGCCTGAAAGTGATATATCTTGTTGTTGTGCGTTTAGGTTGTTTACACCTAGACCAAAACTAAAAATACAAATAAATAAAAAAATATACTTGTTAAAGTTGCTCACTTGTTTTTCCAAATCGTCGTTCTCTTTTCTGAAAATTATGTATAGCCTCGTGAAGGTGTTGTTCTGTAAAGTCAGGCCATAAAACATCACAAAAGTATAATTCTGCATATGCTATTTGCCATAACATAAAATTACTTATCCTTTGCTCTCCACTTGTTCTTATTAATAAATCTACATCTGGAAGGTCAAAAGTGTAAAGGTGTTCTGTTATTGTGTGGTAATCTATATCCGATATTTCTAAAGTATCGTCTTTAACTTTTTGAGCTACGCGTTTTACAACTGTTAGTAGTTCTTCCCTGGAGCCGTAACTCAAGGCAAGTGTTAATTTAAGCTTGTTGTAAGTCTTTGTAGCTTCGATGACCTCATTCAGTTGTTTTTTAACATTTTCTGGTAATCGGTCTATGTTTCCAATTGCAGATAGCTTGATACCACTTTCGTGCATATTACTGAGTTCTTTTTTTAAAGACGACACCAAAATCTTCATTAAGCTGTTGACTTCGTATTTAGGCCTTTGCCAGTTTTCTGTTGAAAAGGCAAACAAGGTTAAATGTTGAACTCCTAATTTAAGACATTCTTCTACTGTTCTGTTTACTGTAGATGTCCCGTGTTGATGACCAAAAATTCTTTTATAGCCTTGGGTTTTTGCCCAACGCCCATTACCATCCATAATAATGGCAATGTGCTTAGGGATATTAGCCTTGTCTATATACAATTCTGTCATTAGTTTATAAAATACAATTATAACATGGTTTTCTTCCAAACATATACGTTATAGAAAACCCTGCAAATATATACCAATCATTTGAATTAGGATTCCCAAATGAAGGGAAAGCATTATCGTTTCCTATTTCGTCTGGCGCGCTACCATCAATATTGTCCGTAAATGTGTAACGTGCTGAAAATTCGCCAGATAAAACAACCTTATTACCCAAAGTTGTTTTAACACCCAGAGTTAAAGGAAGCGCAAATGCATTTAAATTACCAAACTCGTTAAGTTCGTCTGCAACAACGCCGTAATGGTCTGTAAAAAAATAGGCGATTCCTGTAGAAAGATAAGGTACCGTTTGAGGCCTCTTCATGTCGTGTAAATCCCATTCCCAAAATGTGTATTCCACACCTAATGAAAATTCCCTTAAACTTGTTTCAAAACTTAAATCTCTTACTTGTCTTTCTAAAATATCAGAATCTGCATCTATGCCTCTGGTGTTTATTTGCATAAAAGAAAAACGGAAAGAGTGTCTATTACTTCGGTTCCACCTAAAAAGGACGCCGTAGGACTGCTTTTCACTTTCAAAAAATTCGTCTGCTACAAAGACTTTTGTTGCACCAACATCGCCAACAAATGAAGTACTGCCAAATAATCCACCAATCTCGTAGGTTTGAGACCAGCTGTTTGTAATGAAAAACATACTTATGAAAAAAAAGTATAAATATTTCATTTTGTGTTCGTTCGATTTAAAAGGTTGCAAATATAAGTAAACTACTACTTAAATAACGCGTAATTAAGTAGTAGTATGAAAACAGAAAAAAAACAATATTATTGCTAGGACGTTTTAAAAATTAGGCTTTTGCTTTGGACTTTATGACAAGTGCGACAATAGCTGAAATCATTATCCCGGATGCCAGGTAAAACATCATGGTATCTTTTATGTAAGCATTAAGATTAAAACTCTGTTGTACAAAGTTTTCGTCTGCCCCATTTTCAACACTTTTTTGAATTGCATTACTAAAAAAATCCGGCGAAATGTATTGAGACATGACATATGTTGTTCCTATAGATAATGCTGCTATTAATAAACTTAAAAGAGCACCGGAAATAAAAGCCTTTTGCCAAGTAATATTACCCGAGTAGTACTTTTCCTTTTTTTGTTTAAGACTAAAGAAAATACAAGCAGCAATGGGAAAAATTAATAACAAACTTAAAACAGGGTGTACGTAGCTTAATTCGTCATGAAACCCTAAAGATTTTTCAACATAAACCCATACAAGATTGATTGCTGTAAATATTGAAGCCCACCGAAATTCAATTTTAAACTTATCCATAGATACCTTGTTGCCTAGTCTTCATCAACTAAAACCCAGTTACCTCTATTTAGCATTGTTAGTGCTTTCTTATATTTTAAGCTTTTGTTTTCGCCTGTTTCAATATTTTTAATGGTTACCATATCGTTTCGACCAATTTTAGGCTTATCCCTAACAATGGTCTCTACAACCTGACGCCCTTGATTACTTGCGCTTTCGCCGGCTTGTCGTGCCGCAGCTGCTCTTTCGTCCAGGTTTTGAATTTCATCTTTTCTAGTTTCGACTTTTTCTCTTTTTCTTGGTCGAGACGCTTCTCTAATATTGGTGTTTTGTCTATCCGGTAGTTCTCCTTTAAACAGGAATGAGACAACATCTTTATTTACCTCATCGACCATAATTTTGAATAATTCAAAAGCTTCGAATTTGTATATTAAAAGAGGATCTTTCTGCTCATGAACTGCCAGCTGAACGCTTTGTTTTAACTCATCCATTTTACGAAGATGGTTTTTCCAAGCCTCATCTATGATAGCCAATGTTATGTTTTTTTCAAAATCGGTAACTAGCTGCTTACCTCCGGACTCGTAGGCTTTTTGAAGATTTGTAACAACTTGAAGTGTTTTTTGGCCGTCTGTAAAAGGAACCGCAATACGCTCGAACTTATTCCCTTCTCTCTCGTAAACTTGTTTTATAACCGGATAAGCTGCTTCTGCACTTTGCTGCATCTTGGTCATGTATTTGTCATACGCCGCCTTAAATACATCTTTAATAAGCTTGTCGCTCGATATGCTTTTAAATTCAGCTTCGTCTACAGCAGACTCCATGGAGAAGAATCGGATTAACTCGAAATCAAAATTTTTGAAATCCTCGGTTTGCTTATTTGCATTTACAATACTCTCTGTAGTATCGTAAATCATATTGGCAATATCAATTTTAAGTCGTTCTCCAAACAAGGCGTTATATCGTCTCCTATATACTACTTCACGCTGCGCATTCATGACATCGTCATACTCAAGAAGCCTTTTTCGAACACCAAAGTTGTTTTCTTCAACTTTTTTCTGAGCTCTTTCAATAGAATTCGAAATCATTTTATGCTGTATGACTTCTCCATCCTTCAAGCCCATTTTATCCATAAGCTTAGCTATTCTTTCACTTCCGAAAAGTCGCATTAAATTATCTTCTAGAGACACATAAAACTGTGAGCTTCCCGGATCTCCCTGTCGTCCTGCACGACCTCTCAACTGTCTGTCTACACGTCTGGAGTCATGACGTTCTGTACCTATAATTGCAAGACCACCAGCTTTTTTAACATTATCGGACAGCTTAATATCTGTACCACGTCCTGCCATGTTGGTAGCAATAGTAACAACTCCGCTATGACCTGCCTCTGCAACAACATCTGCTTCACGCTTGTGTAATTTTGCATTAAGCACATTGTGGTTTATTTTTCTTCGGCTTAGCATCTTACTTAATAGTTCAGAAATTTCAACCGAAGTTGTTCCGATAAGCACTGGTCTACCCGCTTTAGACAGATTTACTACATCGTCTATAATGGCATTGTATTTTTCCCTTTTGGTCTTGTAAACCATGTCTTCCCTATCGTCTCTGGCGATTGGCCTGTTTGTAGGAATTTCGATTACATCAAGCTTATAGATTTCCCAAAACTCTCCGGCTTCTGTAATTGCCGTACCCGTCATTCCGGAAAGCTTGTTGTACATTCTGAAATAATTCTGAAGCGTGATGGTCGCAAATGTTTGGGTAGCATCTTCGATTTTTACATTCTCTTTGGCTTCTATAGCTTGATGAAGACCATCAGAATAACGTCTGCCCTCCATGATACGGCCTGTTTGTTCGTCAACAATTTTTACTTTGTTGTCCATAACGACATACTCTGTATCTTTTTCAAAAAGGGTGTACGCTTTTAGAAGCTGTCTTAACGTATGAATACGTTCACTCTTTATCCCAAAATCTCTGTATAATTCTTCTTTTTTTGCAATCTCTTCGTCCTTTGGAAGGTTTTCGGCTTCAATTTTTGCAATTTCAGTACCGATTTCCGGCATTACAAAAAAGTCAGGATCATCTGCGCCGGAGAGGTAATCGACACCCTTATCCGTGAGGTCTATTTGATTGTTTTTTTCTTCTATCACAAAATACAAATCAGCATCAACTGTTGGCATCTCGCGATTGTTATCCTGCATGTAAAAGTTTTCTGTTTTTTGCAGTAACTGTTTTATGCCTTCTTCACTCAAATATTTGATAAGTGCTTTATTTTTAGGCAAACCTCTAAAAACACGGTACAATTTTAAGCCACCTTCTTTTGTTTCTCCGGAAGCAATTAATTTTTTTGCTTCAGCCAATTCTTTTAGCAAGAATTTGCGCTGGATATCAACCAATTGACTGATTTTTGGCTTTAACGCATCGAACTCATGTACATCTCCTTTTGGAATTGGTCCTGATATGATTAAAGGTGTTCTTGCTTCATCGATTAAAACAGAATCTACCTCATCTACAATAGCATAATTGTGTTTGCCTTGAACCAAATCATCTGTGGAATGGCTCATGTTATCCCTCAAGTAGTCGAAACCAAACTCGTTGTTGGTCCCATAAATAATATCACATTTGTAAGCACGTCTTCGCTCTGCAGAATTTGGTTTGTAGTAGTCTATACAATCTACACTTAGTCCGTGAAACTGAAATAATGGTGCCATCCATGCGCTATCCCTTTTTGCCAGATAGTCGTTTACTGTCACCAAGTGTACGCCATTTCCAGTTAGCGCATTAAGGTAAAGCGGAAGTGTTGCAACCAGTGTTTTACCTTCACCTGTTTGCATTTCAGCTATTTTTCCCTGATGCATAACAATACCACCTATGAGCTGTACATCGTAGTGTACCATGTCCCAAACCACCGGTTTTCCTGCTGCATCCCACGAATTAGACCAAATGGCTTTATCCCCTTGTAGAGTAACATAATCTTTTGTAGCAGATAATTCTCTGTCGTACTCGGTTGCTGTTACTTCAAGTTTACTATTATTACAAAATCGCTTGGCTGTTTCTTTCACTACTGCGAAAGCTTCCGGAAGAATATCGTTTAAAACTTTTTCGGAGTTTTCGTACATTCTTTTCTCCAACTCGTCTATTTGATCGAAAAAACTTTCTTTCTCGTCGATGTCTTCGGTTGTATCCGCTTTGGACCTTAGGTCTTCTATTTGGGCAATTTCTTCTTTGTTTGCCTCTTTTATTTTCGATTTAAACTCTACTGTCTTTTGTCTTAACTGCTCTATGTCCAATTGCTCCAATGCGCTTTCAAAAGATTTGATTTGCTTTACAATTGGGTTAATTAGCTTGAGATCTTTTTGGGTTTTATCGCCTACAAAAACTTTGAGTACTGAATCTAAAATTCCCATAATTCTTTTATATATATTAAAGATTCAAAAATAATCAAAAAACATGCTATGATGATTTTAAGCATGAAAATTAAATGTTTTAAAACAATTATATGCCAAAATGGCAACAAATAGGGCTTTCCTGAATCCTGATTAAGTTATATCCAACAAAAAAGCCTCAATAATGAGGCCTTTAGTTTTTTTAATTTCTTTTAAACGACTAATATTCGTCTTCATTCCATAGATAGTCTTCATCCGTTGGATAATCCGGCCATATTTCCTCTATAGATTCGTAATTATCGCCTTCATCCTCGATAGACTGAAGATTTTCTACAACCTCCAAAGGAGCACCTGTACGTATTGCATAATCAATTAATTCGTCTTTAGACGCTGGCCATGGCGCATCACTTAAGTAAGATGCTAATTCTAAAGTCCAATACATAACAAAAGGTTTTGTGATTTTTGCAAAAGTAGTTTTTTTGCCGAAAAGAGCAAGTTTTTGTTTAATTATTTTTGTTTAAATTTTTACTAAAATAATTGATTGATAGTAAGTGATTTAAAACTTGAATTTTTATATTTTCTTATGCTTAAATAGGTAAGATGTGTATAGATAAAAACACCACTACTAAGCCAGTGCAAAATACCTATTTCATCTATTATTTTTTTCTAAATCTCTTAATTAATGCTGTATATATGTTAAATATATGTTATTCTGTTCAAGACAGGTAGTAATTTTTAACAATTCGTTGTTTAGATTTTAGAAGGTTTTAATATAGCTTTATATAATTTGGAAAGAATTAGACAATTGCGACATCTTGTTATTGTTTAGATAAAGCTAATTGCGATGGTCCTTCTGCTTTAATACTTTGATTAACCAAAATTTAAAAAAATGAAAAAAAATTACTTTTTTGGATTGTTACTAATTGTGTCATTTTTTAGCTTGAATGCACAAAACTCACAGACTACAGTTGATTGCTCTAATGGCCCCGTAGATACTACATTTTGCTATGACGACAATTCAATTGAAGAGTATACTTATGTAAGTAATGATGGTTCTTTTCTCAATTTATCTGTCATTTCCGGAAATGTTGAAAACAATTGGGACGAGTTTGTTGTATTAGATTCAGACGGCACTCCACTTTATGTTGGTTATGGAAACCAAGGCGACTTAAGTGGTCTAACTTTTCAATCTACAGGAGATACCATTACTGTTCAAGTCATTTCAGATTTCATCATAAATTGTCAAAGTGACCAAGACATAAACCCCATAAACTTGCAAGTAAGCTGTGCAACCTGTACAAATCCAGTAGTCAATTTTCAGTTGATGGATGATTGCATCAATGCACCTCAGTTTTTTGTTGAAGCCAATGTCTCTAGCTTAGGCTCGGCAACAGAACTGAGCATTAACGACAACCAAGGAAACCCGGCTCAAACTGTAACCTCAACAGGTGTTTTCAGTTTTGGACCTTATCCCAATGGTACTTCTGTAGAGCTTACTGTAAGTAATAATCAGGATGCCAATTGCCAAATCGTTTCCGAGGAATTTTCTCAAGATGCCTGTACAACAAATGTAGTAGATTGTTCGGTAGGGCCTGTCAATACCGTTTTTTGTTATGATAATTCAACACTAGAAGAATATACCTACGTAAGCAGCGATGGTTCTGTGCTAAATTTAATAGTAAATTCGGGAAATATTCAAGAGCATTTTGATGATTTTATAGTTTTAGATACTGATGGAACTGTACTCTATAATGGATGGGGAAATCTTGGTGATTTAAGTGGATTGGCTTTTCAATCCACGGGAGATACAATAACAGTTCAAGTCGTTGCAGGTTTTTCTTCAAGCTGTCAGGATAATCCTAATTTAAATCCAATAGACTTAACTGTTAGTTGCGCTACTTGTGCAAACCCTATAGTAGATTTTGAGTTGGTTGATGATTGTATCAACGCACCTCAATTCTTTGTTGAAGCCAATATTTTAGACTTAGGCTCTGCAACAGACTTGAGCATATCAGACAACCAAGGCAATCCACCTCAAGTAGCATCCTCAACAGGTGTTTTCAGTTTTGGACCTTATCCTAATGGCACTGATGTTCAGCTAAGTGTTAATAACAATCAAGACGCGAACTGCCAGATAATTTCAGAAGTATTTTCGCAGAATGCCTGTACAACAAATCTTGTAGATTGCTCGGCTGGGCCAGTTAATACAGTTTTTTGTTATGATAACTCTACGTTAGAAGAGTATACATATATAAGTAACGATGGTTCAGTTTTAAATCTAATCGTTAATTCCGGTCAAGTAGAAGAGCATTTTGATGAATTCATAGTCATAGATTCTGATGGGAGTATATTATACAGTGGTTATGGAAATCAGGGCGATTTAAGTGGGTTATCATTTCAATCTTCCGGGGATAACATTACAATTCAAGTTGATGCGGACTTTACGATAAGCTGTCAGAATAATTTTGGCAACACCTCCTTTAGTCCAATAGACCTTCAAGTAAGTTGTGCCACTTGTATAAATGCAGATGTAGATTTTGAAATAGTAGATGATTGCTTCAATGCTCCACAGTTTTTTATCGAAGCGGATGTTACAGATTTAGGTTCGGCAACAGATTTGACTATTACTGATAATCAAGGCAATCCGGCTCAGACAGCATTTTCAACAGGTATAGTTACTTTTGGCCCGTATGCCAACGGCACAATTGTTCAGCTAACTGCAGAAAATAGTCAGGACCCAAATTGCGTTATAGTTTCTGGTGTTCTCACGCAAGACGCTTGTACGACAAATTTTGTAGACTGTTCGGCTGGTCCGGTAAATACAGTTTTTTGTTATGATAACTCTGCAATAGAAGAATATACATATGTGAGCAGCGATGGTTCTGTGCTTAATTTAAATGTAAATTCGGGAGATGTTCAAGAGCATTTTGATAATTTTATAGTTTTAGATACTGATGGGACTGTGCTCTACAATGGATGGGGCAATTTAGGTGATTTAAGTGGTCTGTCTTTTCAATCTACAGGAGATACGATTACTGTCCAGGTCGTCTCAAGCTTTTCTACAAGTTGTCAGGATAATCCAAATATAGACCCCATAGACTTGACCGTGAGTTGTGCAACCTGCGTAAATCCGATTATAGATTTTGAAATAATTGATGATTGCTTAAATGGAGCTCAATTTTTTGTTGAAGCAGAAGTCTCTGATTTGGGCTCTGCTACAGATTTGACGATTACCGATAACCAAGGCAATCCAGCTCAAATAGCCTCTTCTACAGGTATATTTAGTTTTGGACCATACCCGAACGGTACTGTTGTTCAGCTTACAGCAGAAAACAATCAGGATGTAAACTGTCAGGTAGTTTCTGAAAATCTCACTCAAGAAGCTTGTACAACTAATTTTGTAGATTGTTCTACGCCTGTTAATACCGTATTTTGTTATGACAATTCATCTTTGGAAGAATATACATATACAAGTATAGACGGCTCTTCGCTCAACATGATTGTAAACTCTGGTAATGTTGAAGTGTTTTTTGACCAATTTATTGTTCTTGATACTGATGGCTCAGAACTTTATAACGGAGATGGCGATTCCGGTGATTTAACCGGATTGCAATTTCAGTCCTCAGGAGACACTATAACAGTTCAAGTCCTATCAGACTTTAGTATTAATTGTCAGAATAGTGCTAATATCAACCCAATAGACCTCACTGTAAGTTGTAGTCTTTCAAACTTTGTTTCGGGCAACGTACTTTACGACAAAAACAATGATGGCTGTAGTACAATAGATGTTGGATTATCAAATTACATGGTTAATATAAGTGATGGCACGCAAGACATGAGTGTTTCTGTAGACGAAAATGGGCAATATAGTGCTGCTTTGGGTACTGGCTCTTATACCTTAAGTGTCTTAAACCTGGATAGTAATTTCATCTCCGTACCTCTTACACAAACCATCAATTTTACCGGACAAAATGAAACCATAGACAACGTAGATTTTTGTATTGTAGCAACACAACAGTTTGATGATCTGGCCGTAGATATTATGGCTTTAGAAGATGCTATGCCGGGTGCTGAAACTGATTATGCGGTAATAATCACAAATAATGGCACACAAACTGTATCTAATGCTCAGGTTTCATTTAATTTTAATGAAAACTTACAAAGCTTAGTCGCGTCTAGTATTTCACCAACAGGAAATACACAAAATCTTATGACTTTTGATTTGGCTGACATTGAGCCATTTTCAGCACAAATTATTTCTCTTACCATGCAAAATGCAGATTCAAGTTCATTAAATGAAGGCGACATTTTATCATGGACGGCACATGTTACTCCGGACTCTAATGATGCAAATGCGGAAGACAATACCACAGTTTTTGATCAGACTGTTGTCACTTCATATAACCCTAACAACATGATGGTAATGCAGGGCAGTGAAATTCATCACCAGGAGGCCCATCAGTATTTAGATTATAGAATTCGCTTTCAGAATTTAGGCACTACAAATGCTCAACATGTTAGAATAACAGATACTATACATGATAACTTAGACTGGACCACTTTCCATCCGGTGAGCTCAAGCCATGATTATCGTGTTGAAATTATGGATGGTGAAGAAATTAACTTTTACTTTGATAATATCGATTTACCTGACGCAAACACCGACCATGAAGGCAGTATAGGTTATATTTCTTATAAAATTAAAGCTAAATCGGATATCCAAATTGGTGATTATGTAGAAAATAATGCTCATATTCATTTTGATTCCAATTCGCCTATCGAAACGAATACAACGGTGACAACAATTATTGATAATCTAAGCACTAATAGCTTCGATTTCAGTCAAATAAAAGTGTATCCTAATCCAGTTAACGATATTTTCAATTTAGACATTCCATCTTCACTTCAAGTTGAATCGATTGTGCTCTTTGATATTCAAGGAAGAAAGCTTAAAACTTTTGATGCAAACAATATGTTGGACATTAGCGAAATACAACAAGGAGTATACATCTTAACAGTGGAAACAAATACAGGAAAATTTAACACAAAACTGATTAAGAACTAGAGAGCTATTTCTGTCAAATAATTAAACCTCAAAGGACTTAAAGACTTTTGAGGTTTTTTTAGTGTTATAAATTAAAATTTCAACCCCTCTTTTTTTCAATAATTAATTCTTAAAAACTACTTTTGCAAAAACCTACACAACATTACTAATGTCTCAAGAAAAGAAAATAAAATCAGCCTTAATTTCAGTATATAATAAAGATGGATTAGAGCCAATTATTGAAGCTTTAAAACATCATGAAGTAACCATCTACTCAACAGGTGGCACACAAAAATTTATCGAATCTCAAGGCGCAGAAGTCATACCGGTCGAACAGCTTACAGATTATCCTTCCATTTTAGGTGGTCGTGTAAAAACCTTACACCCTAAAGTGTTTGGCGGTATTTTAAGCAGAAGAGACTTAGATAGTGATGTGCAGACTTTAGATGAGTATGCTATTCCGGAATTAGATTTGGTGATTGTAGATCTTTATCCTTTTGAAGAAACGGTTGCTGCAGGTTTAAGCCATGAAGACATTATAGAAAAAATTGACATTGGCGGTATTTCTTTGATTAGAGCGGCTGCAAAAAATTATAAAGATGTATTATGTGTCGCTTCGCAATCGGATTATGCTCCGCTTTTAGAGGTTTTGAGCAACAGTAAAGCCCAGACAAGTATAGAACAACGAAAAACCTTTGCTGTAAATGCCTTTGCTGTGTCTTCCAATTACGACACACACATTTTCTCTTATTTAAATTCGCCTAAAACAAATGAAACTCTTCGTTTGTCTGAAAATGAAGTCATGCCGTTAAGATATGGCGAAAACCCGCATCAATCGGCAAAGTTTTATGGCAATTTTGAAGAAAGCTTAGAACAGCTTCACGGTAAAGAGTTGTCTTATAACAACCTATTAGACATTGATGCCGCTGTAAATCTGATAAATGAATTTATAGGCGAAGCACCAACATTTGCGATATTAAAACACAATAATGCCTGTGGCCTGGCGCAAAGAAATACAGTTCTCGATGCGTATAAGGATGCCCTTGCAGGAGACCCTATTTCGGCTTTTGGCGGCATATTGGTGTCTAACTCTAAAATAGACTTAGCTACTGCAACAGAAATAAATACATTGTTCTGCGAGGTTGTCATTGCTCCTGAATATGACGATGAAGCCATTGAGCTACTAAAATCTAAAAAGAACAGAAGGCTTTTGGTATTAAAACAATCTTCGTTCAAAAACCAGATGGTTAGAACCTGTTTAAATGGAATTTTAGTTCAGGAACGTGACCATTTGACA
This sequence comes from uncultured Mesohalobacter sp., assembly GCA_964396065.1. GTDB lineage: Bacteria > Bacteroidota > Bacteroidia > Flavobacteriales > Flavobacteriaceae > Psychroflexus. The sequence goes on from CAYNCI010000006.1 coordinate 77,335, forward strand.
GATAAAGCTGAAGATTTTAAAGTTGTGACCAAACAATCGCCAACTGAGGAAGAAATTGAAGATTTGGTATTTGCTTCCAAAATTTGCAAACACACCAAATCCAACACTATTGTCTTAGCAAAGAATAAGCAGCTCTTAGCTAGCGGGACCGGACAGACATCTCGAGTAGATGCACTGAAACAAAGTATAGACAAGGCTAAACATTTTAAATTTGATTTAAATGGCGCTGTCATGGCAAGCGATGCCTTTTTCCCTTTTCCAGATTGTGTAGAAATTGCAGACCTGGCCGGAATAACAGCTGTGGTGCAACCTGGCGGTTCGATAAAAGACCAATTAAGTGTAGATTATTGCGATGCTAATAACTTATCTATGGTTATGACAGGAACAAGGCACTTTAAACATTAATTTTATTTACTTTTGCAA
>CAYNCI010000006.1:77857-100315 GCA_964396065.1 uncultured Mesohalobacter sp.
GGGGTTATTGCAGATTTTGATGCAAGTGAGCAAATGATGAGCTTGATGATCAAGGAGATTCCTGCATTAAAAAAGAGATTATTTAATCCATCTTTAAGAATGGTAATCTGTATTCCTAGTGGAATTACAGAAGTAGAAATGCGAGCTGTAAAGGATAGTGCAGAACGTGTAAATGGCAAGGAAGTATACTTGATACATGAGCCAATGGCTGCAGCAATAGGTATAGGTGTAGATATTACGCAACCAAAAGGTAACATGATTGTAGATATTGGTGGTGGTACAACAGAAATTGCTGTAATTGCTTTAGGTGGAATTGTGTGCGATAAGTCTGTTAAAATTGCCGGAGATGTTTTTACGAACGACATCATCTATTACATGAGAACACAGCACAACCTGTTTGTTGGAGAACGAACCGCAGAAAAAATAAAAATTCAGATAGGTGCCGCTACAGAAGACCTCGAAACCCCACCGGAAGACATGAGTGTTCAAGGTCGAGATTTATTAACCGGTAAGCCTAAACAAGTTGAAATTTCTAGCCGAGAAATAGCCAAAGCCTTAGACAAGTCTATATTGAGAATTGAAGACGCTGTAATGGAAACACTATCTCAAACACCACCAGAGTTGGCTGCAGATATATACAATACGGGGATTTACATGGCCGGAGGAGGCTCGATGCTGAGAGGTCTTGACAAAAGATTGTCTCAAAAAACAGATTTACCTGTGTTTGTAGCAGAAGACCCTTTAAGAGCAATTGTAAGAGGAACTGGTATTACACTAAAAAATCTTGACAAGTACAAAGCAGTATTAATGAAATAAATTAGATATGCATGCAGCAAATCATAAAATTCTTTATTCGATTTCAAGTCGGCATTCTATTTATAATTTTACTTACAGTTTCGCTTGCATTAACTATTAATGCCCATAGTTTTCATCAACAAAAATTCATTTCATCTACAACTGAAATTTCAGGCTATTTGTTTGAAAAAAAGTATAGTATTACATCTTATTTCAACTTAAAAAAAGAAAACGCAGACCTTCAGGCGGAAAATAACTTTTTAAAAGAAAAATTATCTAAGGACATCACTCATCAATATGACAGGGATGAATTTGAGCCTTTGTTTACATTTAAAAACACAAATATTATTTCCAATTCTTACAGGAGGCCTCAAAACATAGTTGTTATAAATAAGGGGTCTAAAGATTCTATCCAAGAAAATTATGGTGTAAGTTTACCAGTTGGGATATTAGGTATAGTTCAGGAATCAACATCAAATTTTTCCAGAGTAATTTCGATTTTAAATACGAAGCTTTCTATCAATGCAAAGTTTAAAAATAATAGTCAGTTTGGCTCATTACAATGGGATGGGAAATCGCCTTATATCATGCAATTAAATGATATTCCACGATCGGCTGTATTTAATATTGGAGACACAATTGTTACAGGTGGTAATTCTTTAATTTTCCCAAAAAATTTACTTATTGGCAAAATAAAGAGTTTTGAAGTTGATGAAAACCTAGGTTATTATTACATAGATGTGGAATTATTTGCCGATATGACTAATCTTAATGAAGCCTATGTGATTATCCCAAACAAAGTTAAAGAAGCATTACCATTGTTAAATAATTATGGGGAATAGATATCTAGTTAATATTTTAAAATTTGCCGGACTTGTCTTACTACAAGTGCTTTTGCTAGACAATATCCTTCTATTTGGATACGTAAACCCTTACGTTTACATTCTTTTTCTTATAATGCTTCCCACAACGATAAATAGAAGCAGACAGCTTATACTGGCTTTTTTTCTAGGACTTTGTGTAGATATTTTTAATAATACTGGTGGGGTTCACGCTGCATCTACTTTAATTATTTCCTTCATAAGACCTTTTTTGTTGAAGCTCTCGTTTGGACTAAGCTATGATTATAACACATTAAATTTGACCAAAACCGACTTTAAATCGCTATTGGTATACATCTCTATGATGGTTTTTATTCATCATACCTTTTTATTTATTTTAGAATATTACAGTTTCACACACCTCAAATTAATATTAAAAAATATTGCGCTGTCTTTCCTTTTAACCGAAATTTTTATTATAATATTGATAAAACTATTTAATTATAAATGAGAAAGCTTTTTCCAATATTACTATTATCATTCACAGCCTTAATCTTTTTTTTTAGGTTAATTTTTTTGCAGTTTGTAGACCACGAAGCCTATGCTGAAATAGCTAGAACACAGTCGTCTAAAGCTACTTACGAATACCCACAGAGAGGATATATTTTTGATAGGAATGGAAAATTACTTGCCGGCAATCAAGCGTCTTATGATGTGATGTTAATTCCTAGAGAACTAAAAGCATTTGATACACTTGAGCTTTCACAACTATTAAATATTGAAAAAGAAGAATTATTAAAACGGATAAATAGAGCAAAACGCTACAGTTATAACAGAGCTTCGCCCATTGCAGCGCAACTTACAAAAGAAGAATATGCTTTTCTTCAGGAAAACATGTTTAAGTATGAGGGCTTTTATATTCAGAAGCGTTCTTTAAGAGATTACAATCTAGATATTGGTGCAAATTTTTTAGGTTATATCGCCGAAGTTAATCAACGAATTATCGATAAAAATCCTTATTACCAATCAGGCGACTTGATTGGTAAACAAGGTGTAGAGCAATATTATGAGGAAAAATTAAGAGGAACAAAAGGCGTAAAATATTACCAAAGAAATAACTTTAACAATGAAATTGGACCACTTGACTATGGCAAATACGATATAGAGTCTAAAAAAGGACAAGATTTAAACCTTACTATAGATGCCGATTTACAAGCTTATGGTAATAAATTAATGAAAGATAAAAGAGGCGGTATAGTAGCCTTGGAGCCAAGCACCGGAGAAATTCTTGCTTTGATAACAGAGCCCACCTATAAACCAAGCATTTTGATAGGCAGAAAACGCTCTCAAAATTTCACAAAATTATGGTACGACACTATCACCAAACCTTTATACAACAGAGCTTTACAAGCGCAGTATGCCCCGGGTTCTCCGTTTAAAATCTTAACAGGACTCATTGCACTACAGGAAGAAGTGGTAAATGAAAATAGTACTGTTTACTGCTCTGGTGGTTACAGATACGGAAATGGGAGAATATTGGGTTGTCACCATCATGTGAGTCCTGTAAGCATGAAAAGTGCCATAGCACATTCCTGTAATTCTTACTTTTCAAAAATATACTTAAACTCGATAAACAAATACGAAACGCCACAACTGGGAATGCAAAAGTGGCAAAGTCACCTTAATAGCTTTGGTTTAGGCCAGTATCTGGGCTATGATTTGCCTGTTGGCAGAAAAGGCTTTGTCCCGGATTCCAGCTATTATAACAGAGCCTATAAATACCCCACCTATAAATGGTACAGCACAGCAACCATATCTAATGCAATAGGGCAGGGAGAAATTCTTACAACACCAATACAGCTGGCCAATGTCACAGCGGCTATAGCAAATAGGGGTTGGTATAAGCGCCCTCATATCCTAAAAGCCATAGATGGAAAACCTATTAAAGATTCGATATACAACGTAAAAAACTACACGACAATAGACAAGAAATATTTTGACCCTATAGTACAAGGAATGAAAGAAGTTTATGATTATGGAACAGCTAGGTGGGTACAAGTCCCGGATATCGAAATTGGTGGCAAAACCGGAACGGTAGAAAATAAAAAAGTGATTGACGGAAAAGTCGTTCAACTGGAAGACCATTCCATTTTTATAGCCTTTGCACCTATTAACGATCCTAAAATTGCAATAGCAGTCTTTATAGAGCATGGCTACTGGGGTTCTAGATACGCTGCAAAAATTGCGAGCTTAATGATAGAAAAATACTTAAAAGGTGATATTACCAGAACAGACCTTGAGCAGTGGCTGTTAGAAAACAGCCCAAAAGAAAAGTACGAGAAAATAGATTTCATGGTAAAACACGACAGCATTCTTGAAAATTTAAATTTTAATGAATAGTACTTTTTTCAAACTGGATTGGATAAGTGTAATCATCTTTTTCGCTCTGGTCTTTATAGGTTGGTCTACCATATACTCTACTACAGTTACACCAGAAGACAACGGACTGCTTGACCTATCAACTTTATATGGAAAACAGTTGCTGTTTATACTCCTAAGCTTTGTAATTATCATTTTTATCTTATCCCTAAACAGTAAATTCTATGAACGATTTAGCTCCATTTTTTATGTTTTAGGACTTCTACTGCTTTTTGGGCTCTTATTTTTTGGAAAAACTATAAATGGTCAGACGGCCTGGTATTCCTTTGGCAGCTTTAGTTTGCAACCTGCAGAATTTACAAAAGCAGCAGTTTCTCTAGCTGTCGCAAAATATTTGAGTGGTCTAAATGTAGATTTAAAACATTTTAAGCATCAAATTCGGGTTTTTATTATTCTTGCGATTCCAATTGGCTTGATTTTACTTCAACCTGATGCCGGAAGTGCTTTAGTTTACTTTTCGTTTTTTATAGCATTTTACAGAGAAGGCTTACCTGGTTTTTTCATATTTACAGGAATATTGGCTGTTTTACTTTTTGCAACAGTTTTGCTGATAGGCTCTATCTTTACAGCTTTTATCGTTGCTGTTTTTGTTGCTCTAATCGTTTATTTTAATTCTAAAAGAAAAGCCTCTAAACTGAAACCAATTGCTGTTGGATTATGCAGTATCATTTTTGTGTTTAGTGTTAACTTTATATACAATAACGTGCTGTTACCGCATCAAAAAGAACGATTTGAGGTGTTAATTAATCCAGACCACGACATCAAAAGAAGTGGTTACAATTTGTACCAAAGCAAAGTTGCTATTGGTAATGGAGGGCTTACCGGAAAGGGCTTTTTAAAGGGAGAAACAAAGCAGGGTGGTTTTGTGCCGGAGCAACATACAGATTATATTTTTACTGTAATTGGTGAAGAGTGGGGCTTAATCGGTACAAGTTTAGTCGTTATTCTGTTTGTGCTTTTTCTAATTCGCATTTTAATATTAGCGGAACGACAGAAAAAAACCTTTAGCCGGGTTTATGGTTATGGTGTTTTTGGGGTGATTTTTGTAAATTTCTTTGTGAATATAGGAATGGTGATTGGCATCATTCCCACGATAGGTATACCTTTACCTTTATTTAGTTACGGCGGGTCAGGATTATGGGGGTTTTCGATTCTCGTATTTATTTTCTTAAAGCTGGACTCGGAACGTCAAATGTTAGGCAGCTAGCCCAATATCATACCCGCAATAGTAGCAGACATCAGTGAGGCTAAGGTCCCTCCAAGTAAAGCACGCATTCCAAATCTTGATAAATTTTGTCTTTGTCCTGGCGCTAAAGAGCCTATACCTCCAATCTGAATTCCTATTGAAGCAAAATTGGCAAAACCACAAAGCATATAGGTTGCCATGATTATAGACTTTTGATACTTAAAATGAAGTGAATTACTAACATCTTTTAATTCGGCAAGTTGAATATAGCCTACAAATTCGCTGGCGGCGAGTTTTATTCCCAGTAACTGGCCCATAAGCATAGAATCTTCTTTTGCAACACCAATTAACCACATTACAGGATAAAATACAGTCCCTAATATGGCTTCAAGAGAAAATTTATCATAAGGTGTATTTTCTTGTACGAAAGCATTTAATCCTACATAACCACCAATCGCATCTAAACAAAAATTTATCATAGCTATGAGCGCTACAAATACCAAAAGCATCGCGCCAACATTTGCAGCCAACCTTAAACCTTCGGTAGTTCCATTGGCAATAGCATCTAAGAGGTTAGAACCTATTTTTTCCATCGATACTTTTGTGGAATTATCTACCTTATCTTGTTGCGGATACAAAATCTTAGAGATTACTATAGCACCTGGAGCTGCCATAACAGAGGCCGCCAGTAAATGCCTTGCAAATTGCTGTCGCATTACTTCGTCATCACCACCTAAAAACCCAATATAAGCTGCAAGTACACCACCGGCAACAGTTGCCATCCCTCCTATCATGACAAGCAGAATTTCCGATCTAGTCATTCGTTCCAGATAGGCTTTAATCATTAGCGGCGATTCGGTTTGTCCTAAAAATATATTACCGGCAACACTCAAAGCTTCAGCACCAGAAACACCTAGCGCCTTAGACAATAACCAGGCTAAGCCTTTCACTACAACTTGAATGATACCAAAATAAAACAATATTGATGTTAATGCAGAAAAGAAAATAATAGTGGGTAATACCTGAAATAGAAATATATAACCGTAAGAGTTTACATCCATTAAGCCTCCAAGTAAAAATTCACTTCCTGCGGCTGTAAAATTTAGTATTTGCACGAAGATACTTCCAACAAAATCAAAAATGGCTTGAACCCAGGCAATCTCAAGTATGCCATAAGCCAGAAGTAATTGCAACAATAATCCTACCCCAACGGTTCGCCAACTAATAGCTTTGCGATTGCTGCTAAATACAAATGCAATAATCAACAAAACCAGCATGCCTAAAAGGCCTCTTGCAACACTGGACATGCTTATCCCTTGATGAGGAATAAGTTTAACAGTTGAAATTTGATTTTCAGTTGATTGATTGTCTTCGACTAAAGAAACTTTAACCTCATTCTGTTGAGTTGTAATTAAAGTATCTTGACTATTCAAGTCATCTTGGTATGCGAAAGATTGAAAGCTAAGCGTGAGGCATAATCCAAGAACAAGAGTAAAAATAGCTTTCATAAAGATTAACTTCGTTTGGAAATTTCATCCCTTATTCGTGCAGCTTTTTCGTATTCTTCGTTGGCGACTGCTTCATCTAAGAGCTTGTTTAGTTCAGATAAACTAAGGTTATTATAATTTAAGCCGGATTTTATTTCTGTTTCTGCTTCCGTAGGCGCTTCCTTGGCTTTAGCATAAGACGGGCCTTTAAGCTCTATCCCTGCTTTATCTAATATGGTCTGGTATGTAAAAATTGGCGCTTTGTATCTTAAAGCCAAAGCAATAGCATCGCTAGTTCTAGCGTCTATGGTGTGTTCTTGACCGTCTTTTACAAATATTAAACTTGCATAAAAAATACCGTCAACTAAGTTATGGATAATAACTCGACTTAAGTTTATAAAAAAAGTATCCGAAAAGGTCTTAAACAAATCATGCGTAAGTGGGCGCGGCGGTTTTATATCCTTTTCCAAAGCAATAGCTATAGACTGGGCTTCGAAAGCGCCTATCACTATGGGCAACTGCAGATTACCTTGAACTTCACTTAATAATAACGCATAAGCACCCGTTTGGGTTTGACTGTAAGAAATGCCTTTAATGTCAAGTTGAATTAAATTCATGTTTAATAAATAAAAAAGGGTCTAAAAATAACGAGAGTACCCTTATTATTTTCAGACCGCTATTTTAGTAAAAATAAAGAAATTAAGCGTTACTTGCCTTAAATTCTTTTAATTTTTCAATTAATTGTGGTACAACTTCGAATGCGTCACCCACAATACCGTAATCTGCTGCTTTAAAAAATGGTGCTTCAGCATCAGAATTGATTACTACTTTTGTTTTAGAAGAGTTAATTCCGGCAAGATGTTGTATAGCTCCTGAGATACCTATAGCGATGTAAAGGTTTGAGGCCACAGGTTTTCCGGTTTGCCCTACGTGTTCGCCGTGAGAACGCCATCCCATATCACTAACAGGTTTAGAGCAAGCCGTTGCTGCGCCTAAAACTTCTGCCAAATCTTCTATAAGATGCCAGTTTTCAGGGCCTTTTAGGCCTCTACCACCAGAGACAACGACTTCTGCATCGGCGATACTGACTTTGTCTGTGTTTTTGTCTACAGATTGTACTTTAATACCGCTGTCGGATAATGAGGGACTAAAATCTACCACCTCGCAGGACACCTTATTTTCATGTAAACCGTAAGCGTTATTTGAAAGTCCAATAATTTTAATATCCGTCTTTATGTCAGCGTGACCAAAGGCTTTGTTCGTAAAAACACTTCGTTTAACGCTAAATCCATTTTCTGTTTCCGGAAGAGCGACTACATTAGATGCATAACCTGCCTCAAGGTTTACCGATAATAATGGGGCTAGGTATTTTGCATTTGCACTTTGGCTTATAATTACCAGATTCGCATTTTCCTGTTGTGCAGCTTGTGTAATAACATCTGAATACGTTTCAGCATTAAAAACTGATAATTGGTCTGAGGCTACATTTAAAACCTTGCTTACACCATAATCCCCTAAAGACTCAAGATTTTCGGCATTCACAGCTACAGCGACAACCTGATCTTGATTTTTTTCTGCAATTTTAGAAGCATATGATGCCAACTCGTAAGAAGTCTTCTTTAACTTTCCATTTTCAGATTCTGCATATATAAGTATAGACATGTTTTATTCGTTTTAAATTAAATTGCTTTTGCTTCGTTATGTAATAAATCTATTAATTGGTCAATATTTTCGGGATCAACAAGTTTAACTTCACCTTTTGGCGCAGGCTTGCTAAAGCTAGAAAATTCAACTTGTGCGTTTTCAGCAACCGGAGCTTTTACTTCCAATGGCTTTTTTCTCGCCATCATAATACCTCTCATGTTTGGTATTCTCAAGTCTTTTTCTTCAACAAGACCTTTTTGACCACCAATAACAAGAGGAAGTGAGCAAGACAATGTTTCTTTCCCACCATCAATTTCTCTTACTGCGGTTACATTATCGCCATCAATCTCTAAAGAAACACAAGTATTTACAAATTGAGCTCCTAAATATTTAGCAACCATTCCGGGCACAATTCCACCATTGTAGTCTATAGATTCTCTACCGGCAATAATTAAATCGTAGTCACCTTCTTTTGCCACGTTGGCAATTTCTTTGGCAACCTGAAAGGCATCAACCGCAGGCGCATCTACTCTAATGCCTTTATCTGCGCCAATGGCTAAGCACTTTCGCATCGTTGGTTCAACATCCTTTTGCCCTACTGTGATGATATCTACAGAAGCGCCTTGCTTTTCCTTAAACCACATTGCTCTGGTAAGACCAAACTCGTCGTTGGGATTAATGATAAATTGAACTCCATTGGTGTCAAACTTCGTGTCATTTTCAACAAAATTAATCTTAGAAGTGGTGTCTGGAACGTTACTTATACAGACTAGTATTTTCATAGTATTTTTGTTTTTTAATAAATCGTTTGCGAAGATAATACTTTATGTTTAATTTACTATGCATGCATAATAAAAATATGGATTTTTGTTAAAAATTAAAAATTAAAAATTAAAAATTAAAAATTAAAAATTAAATTTGATGAAAATTAAAAAAAACACCATGAAAACAAAATTTTATTTTTAGGTTTATTGTTTATTTCTTTATTTCTTGGTTGCAGCGAAAACTCTTTTAATGATGAATTCGAAAAATCAATAACATGGGAAGATTTAGAAATTGAATTTAACATGAAAAACTCTTTTAGTCAAACATCAAAAGATGGTATTATTAATAAATATTCTAGTCTTCAAAGTTATTTAGATTTAGCAAATATTAGAAAATCAGAGTTATCAAAAAAGGTGTTTCCAAAAAACATAGATTACTTTCAAGTAAATGTTTACAATGATAATGAAGGTATAGACGAAACGTTTTCTTGCCCAGATAATTATCCGATTCTAGATAGAGCAGAAGAACTAGGTATAGAATTGCCGTTTTCAGATAGAGCAGGCTTATCGTCTACTTGTGCAGCAAAACTTATACATGGTGTTATCGATCAAAGCGAAAATGCATTTTTAGACGATGACCAACTGGATGATGGCTTTATTTTGCTTTGCGTTGCATATCCACTTGCGAACAGTGTAATATTAACTCATCAAGAAGAGAATTTATAATGTTATTAAAATTTTTTTTTCTTATCATTCCTTTTCAGTTTTATTGTCAATCAATTGAAATTAAAGACATTAAACTCAAGAAAACAGATAGTTTAATTTTTTCAACGCTTTGCTTGTATAACCTAAACTCTAATCAAGATTTGATTAAGATTTCAAAAGAAGATTTTAATTCTATTGTAGCTAACGAACAACTTTTCAAAAACAAAAAAACTTTTTCTAAAAGAGATTCTTTAGGTGTTTACTTATACTACAAATTTGATGATTGGAAATTAGCCAACAATGCTTACCATAGAATAAATTATAGCTGGAATAGACTTTCTAAATATCTATATATGAATGAAAAAGATCTTGTTTTGATAGGAGAGAAAATAGGTATTAATCACCCATATATTCTAAAGCTATTTTTTGTAGATGACAGTCATCACGACCTTAAATTGTATTATACAAATAAGCTAAAAGATTCCTTGATTCAAAAAGGTTTAGATAAAATTGCCCTAGAAAATTCTAGTAATCAACAATTGTTAAAATTAGCCTTCAAGAATCATAAAGAAGTAAAAAAATTTTGGGATAACCATGACAAAAAGCATCATCACTAATAAGATCATGATTTAAAAAGACTAAAATATTCTAAAATTGAATATATCTTAGGGAAAAATAGATTTAAATATAATTGATTTAGAAGTTAAAATTTCTAGTTAATTTAAAATAATAAAATAAAAGATAATTTTATTAGTTTTGCGACATATTAGTAAATACTAAATAACAATATGAGAACTATACAATTTCGTGAGGCAGTTTGTGAAGCTATGAGTGAAGAGATGAGAGCAGACAATTCTGTTTATTTAATGGGTGAAGAAGTTGCAGAATACAATGGTGCTTACAAAGCTTCTAAAGGAATGCTAGACGAGTTTGGCCCGGATAGGGTGATCGATACACCAATATCTGAACTGGGTTTTGCAGGGATAGGCGTAGGTTCTGCCATGAATGGCAACCGCCCTATTATAGAGTTTATGACGTTTAACTTTTCTTTGGTTGGTATAGACCAGATTATCAACAATGCTGCAAAAATGAGACAGATGTCTGGTGGTCAAATCAATATACCCATTGTATTTCGTGGTCCAACAGCTTCTGCAGGGCAGTTGGGTGCAACGCACTCCCAAGCTTTTGAGAGCTGGTATGCCAATACACCGGGCTTAAAAGTTATTGTTCCTTCTAATCCATACGATGCCAAAGGCTTATTAAAATCTGCCATAAGAGACGACGATCCTGTAATTTTTATGGAAAGCGAGCAAATGTATGGCGACAAGGGTGAAGTACCTGAAGAAGAATACACCATTCCAATTGGGAAAGCCGATATAAAAAGAGAAGGAAGTGATGTCACAATCGTTTCTTTTGGAAAAATCATCAAAGAAGCCTACAAAGCAGCTGACGAACTTGAAAAAGAAGGTATTTCCTGCGAAATCATTGACTTGAGAACTGTAAGACCTTTAGATTATGAATGCATTGAAAATTCAGTTAAAAAAACAAACAGGCTAGTATGCCTTGAAGAAGCTTGGCCTTTTGGCAATGTTTCTACAGAAATTGCATACCACATCCAGCATCATGCCTTCGACTACCTGGATGCACCTATCGTAAAACTGAATACAGCAGATACACCGGCACCATATTCACCGGTTCTTTTAAAAGAATGGTTACCTAATCATGAAGATGTGATTAAAGCTGTGAAAAAAGTAATGTATTTGTAAGTAATAATTATTAGATTGCGAGCCTCATTTGAATGATCAAATGAGGTTTTTTTATGAGAAATTTTTTCGTTTTTTTCTTCTTATTTATGCTCAGTCTTGCTTTTGGACAAACAAAAGTGAGCGGCTATATTTATGATGAATTTGACGAACCTGTGGCCTTTGCCAATGTGATTTTTAAAAACTCTAGCATTGGCACCGTTTCTGACGAAAATGGTAAATTCTATCTTCAAGCTGATGACGATTACAGCAGCATTTTGGTTTCATTTATGGGATATCAAACCTACGAACTTGAATTGACTAAACGCAGCACATACAACATTAGGATTGTCTTGACAGAAGATACAGAGTCCCTGGACGAAGTGATGTTGTTTTCAGGAAAAACATCAAAGAAAAATAATCCGGCAATCGATATTTTGAAAAAAATCTGGGCCAACAGAAGGTCAAACGGTGTTAAAAAATTTAGCCAATACCAATACGATAAATACGAAAAACTACAATTTGATCTAAATACCATAGACAGTAGCTTAATAAAAAGTAGGCTCTTCAAAGGTATGGAGTTTATATTTCAGCAGACGGATACCAATGAAGTGACCGGAAAAACCTATCTCCCTGTTTTTATAAACGAAGCGGTGTCTAAAGTTTACGGCGATAATACCATCAATAAAGAGAAAGAAGAATTACGAGGGAATAAAAATTCCGGCTTTAGCAGTAATCAAAATTTGATCGCTTTTATCCAAGACCTTTATGCCGAATATGATGTGTACAACAATTACATAAAAATCTTTGATAAAAGTTTTGTGAGTCCACTGTCTACAACCGGCGTAGACAATTACAACTACATTCTTGCTGATACTGCTTTTATAGACAACAGATGGTGTTATAACATTGTGTACTATCCGAGACGGAAAAACGAACTTACATTTAAAGGTGAATTTTGGGTAAACGACACCACCTGGGCTATAAAGAAAATAGACATGGCTATGACCAAAAGTGCCAACATCAACTGGGTAAAAGATGTTTACATCGAGCAGGAATTTGATGTTTTAAATGATTCGATCTTTTTGATGAAGCGAGATTATTTTATGTCGGATTTTACCTTTAGAAAAAAAGAAGAATCCAGAGGTGTTTATGGAAAACGAACCACGCTTTATGACAATTATGTTTTTGACGAAAAGAAAGATAAAGACTTTTATGAACGCCAAGTAAACCCCTACCGCGATCAAGTTTTTGACAGAGACAGCCTTTTTTGGGCAGAAAATCGTTTGGAGAAACTCAAAAAAGACGAAAAAGAAATTTACACCTTGGTTGACACCTTAAAAACCGTCAAGGCTTTCAAAAATATTTATGATGTGGCCACTGTTTTGGCCAGTAATTATTACGAATTTGACGGCTGGGATTTTGGACCAGTGTTTTCAACATTTGGGTACAACGACATCGAAGGCATAAGGCTAAGGGTCGGAGGAAGAACCTACTTTGGCCAAAACGACATGTGGCGTGTGCAAGGCTTTAAAGCCTACGGACTTAAGGACAATAAATTTAAATACGGTATTGGCGGCAAAGTGATGTTAGACAGAAAATCAAGATTGATTTTATCTGGCGGAAATCGAAGAGATATTGAGCAACTCGGAGCCAGTCTAACCAGTTCTAATGATGTACTGGGAAGAAGTTTAGTCTCCAATTCACCATTAACCGTTGCTGCAAATACCACATTAACCAACATCAATTTAAGTAGTATTGCTCTAGAAGCAGAACCTTTTTATAATTTTAAAGTCCGACTCGAAGGCACTTATAGAACATTAATAGGCGCAGACCCCAATCTTTTTAGCTTAGCCTACTATACCGACGATGCACGAACACAAATTGAGGAACGAACTACACAATCTGAATTGTCCTTTAGTATAAACTATACACCTAATAAAAAGACAACTGGCTACGGCGTAGAACGCTACCAGGTAAACGCCGGAGCTTATCCTGATTTCTTAGTAAAATATACAAAAGGCTTAAAAGGTGTAATAAATAGCGATTTCGAGTATGACAGGCTTCAACTGCTGTATACACAACCTGTTTTACTTGGTGGTTTTGGAAAATTTACTTCTACCTTCGAAGCCGGTAAAACCTTTGGCGCTGTGCCTTTGGGTCTATTAAATGTTGTTCCCGGAAACCAAACCCTCTTTACAATACAAGGCACCTTTCCTCTACTCGACTTCTACGAATTCGTTACAGACGAATATGTAAGCCTTCAGTTGGAGCATAATTTTAACGGAAGACTCTTTTCAAGAATACCTTTGTTAAGAGACTTAGATTTAAGAGAAATTGTAACCTTAAGAAGTGTTTATGGAGATGTTTCGAATGAAAGCCGATTGCTTAACGCTTCTTCGTCCAATCCTGTATTATTTGCACCAAATCGAAATATATACTACTCTTACAGCTTTGGTATAGGAAATATATTCAGGGTATTCAGGTTGGATTTTCACTTTAGAGGAAATTATTTTGACGTTCCAGATGCAAGAAATTTTGGTATTACAGGTGCTTTTGGATTTTATTTCTAAGATTGCAGAGTATTAATGAGTTATAATGATTACTTTTGCGCTCTTTAACAATTAAATTCTAGTTTAATGACTTTTGATGTTCTTATTGAAATCCCTAAAGGAAGTAGAAACAAATACGAATACGATTTTAAATTAAAAAAAATAAGATACGACAGGATGATATTCTCCTCTATGATGTATCCTGCAGATTATGGTTTTGTGCCGGAAACTTTAGCCTTAGATGGTGACCCTCTGGATGTTTTGGTACTAGTAACAGAACCAACTTTTCCCGGCTGTGTTATGGAAGTAAAACCTATTGGTGTTTTCCATATGACGGACGAAAAAGGACCGGATGAAAAAATAATTTGCGTGCCTGTTAGCGATCCTATCTCATCAAAAGTAAACGATTTAAAGGAATTAAATCCACACCTTATTCAAGAAATCGAACACTTCTTTCAGGTCTACAAGGACTTAGAAAAAAAGAAGGTAGATGTTGGTGGCTGGGGCGATGTTTATCAAGCAAGAGCTATTGTTACAAGTAGTTCCGAACGATTTAAACAAAGTAATCCTGAAGAAAACGACTTCTCTATCAAATAATTAAAAATCACTGATTTCTAAGCTTGATTTTTATCAATAAAATAATATAAATTAAGTATTTTTGGCAAATTTTTATAAAATCAATTTTCTATGGAACAAAATGTAATATACATCCCAATTGCTCTAGCTGTACTAGGTCTGATTTTTATGTTATTTAAAATGGCCTGGGTAAAAAAACAAAGTCCTGGCGACGAAAAAATGCAAAGCATATCAAAAGCTATTAAAGAAGGTGCTCTTGCTTTTCTAGCCGCAGAATACCGATTGTTATTAAGTTTTGTGGTTCTGGCCGCAATTTCACTTGGAGTTGTAGCTTATGTTGTTCCTACAACACCTTACATTATAATTGTTGCTTTTATATTTGGTGCAATTTTCTCAGCGTTGGCAGGAAATATTGGTATGCGTATTGCAACCGAAGCCAATGCCCGTACAGCAGAAGCTGCTAAAACAAGTTTACCACATGCGCTTAAAGTGTCTTTTGGTGGTGGAACTGTTATGGGGCTAGGCGTTGCTGGTCTTGCAGTATTAGGTCTAAGTATATTTTTTATCATCTTTATTAAGATGTTTGTTACCGGAGAAGGTGATTTTTATGATGAAATGACCATCGCTTTGGAAGCTTTGGCAGGATTCTCACTAGGTGCTGAATGTATTGCGCTATTTGCGCGTGTAGGTGGTGGAATATACACCAAAGCCGCAGACGTTGGTGCAGATTTAGTTGGTAAAGTTGAAGCTGGTATTCCGGAAGACGACCCAAGAAATCCCGCTACAATTGCAGATAATGTTGGAGACAACGTAGGTGATGTTGCAGGTATGGGTGCTGACTTATTCGGTTCTTATGTAGCAACTGTGCTGGCGGCAATGGTACTTGGTAATTATGTGATAAAAGACATGTCCTCTGTTACTCAATTTTCAGATGGGTTTAATAATATGGGACCAATACTATTACCTCTACTAATAGCTGGTGTAGGTGTATTGTCTTCTATCATAGGTACATTTTTCGTTAGAATATCTAACAACGAGGCTAAAGAGCCTCAAGTACAAAAAGCACTTGATACTGGTAACTGGTTTGCAATCATATTAACTTGGATTGCATCGTGGTTTTTAATAGACTGGATGCTACCGGAAACCATGCAAATGAATTTCTTCGGAGAGGGCGTAAAAGATATACCATCTAGACACGTGTTCTACACCGCGACAATTGGTTTAGCTGTTGGCGCTTTAATTTCTCTTGTAACAGCTTACTACACAAGCTTAGGTAAAAAACCGGTATTAGATATTGTTAGAAACTCATCTACCGGTGCTGCAACAAACATCATTTCCGGTCTTGCTGTAGGTATGAAATCTACATTTTTGTCAGTTATCCTTTTTGCTATAGCAATTTGGAGTTCTTATGTTTTAGCCGGATTTTACGGTGTGGCCTTAGCAGCTTCTGCGATGATGGCTACAACAGCAATGCAGTTGGCTATAGACGCTTTTGGACCTATTGCAGACAATGCAGGTGGTGTAGCCGAAATGAGTGAATTAGAACCTCATGTTAGAGAAAGAACAGACATCCTGGATTCTGTTGGAAATACAACTGCCGCCGTAGGAAAAGGGTTTGCAATAGCCTCTGCAGCACTAACGGCTTTAGCTTTGTTTGCAGCTTATGTAACCTTTACCGGTATAGACGGTATTAATATTTTTAAAGCACCTGTACTGGCAGCACTCTTTATTGGAGGGATGATTCCTGTGATATTTTCGGCGCTTACCATGGAATCTGTAGGTAAAGCTGCAGGACAAATGGTTGAAGAAGTTAGACGACAGTTTAGAGAAATTCCTGGCATTATGGAAGGCAAAGCAACGCCTGAGTATGCTAAATGTGTAGATATTTCTACCAAAGCTGCCTTAAAAGAAATGGTCATCCCCGGACTGATTACAATAGTAACACCTGTAATAATGGGTCTTGGTACTGCTTTAGTGAATAATGATTTTAACCTAGGTGCAGAAGTTCTTGGCGGATACATGGCCGGAGTTTGTGTTTCTGGTGTAATGTGGGCCATTTTCCAAAACAACGCCGGTGGCGCTTGGGATAATGCTAAAAAATCATTCGAAGCAGGTGTTGAAATAAATGGTAAAACATATTACAAACACAAAGAAGATAATCCATCTGCTCCTCATCAAGCTGCAGTTACCGGAGATACCGTTGGAGATCCATTTAAGGATACTTCTGGTCCATCTATGAATATCCTGATCAAATTAACTTGTTTGATAGGCCTTGTCATCGCACCGATATTAGGTGAGCACGGCAGTGAACATATGGCTAAAGCTGAAGTTGAAGTTACTGAAGAAATTATTGTAGATATCAACGAAAGCGCTGCTGAATCTTTTAAAGCCATAATAAAAACAAAAGTTATTGAAAATGGTGAAGAAAAAGAAACTAAAAAAATAGTAAACGGCACCAAAGCTGAAATTGAAGCAATGGTTGAAGAATTAAAAGACGAAAACTTAAGCATCGATATCGAAGAGAAAAAAGACGAAGCTAAAAAAATCATCTCTGTAGAAATCGAAAAATAGCTTTACGATACATTTTCAAAGCAAAAAAAATCCAAGTTGTTCGACTTGGATTTTTTTTATGCTGAATTGTAAATCTGATATTAAGCCCTCAATTATTAACTGGTCTTGAAATATGGCCTTTAGGTATAAACAGGGATGATTTTTTTAGCTAAATCTTCTAGCCAAACGTATTTAGCGATTTGCGAATCATATATAAGCCTAGCCAAATAAACCAAATGATCTGAGTAACTCCAAAGATTTCTTTGAATACGTCTAAAGGAAAAATGCTTAAAATACCGGCAACCCCTACAAGAATACCTAAAACATTCAGCGACTTTGAGAATATTGAGATTTTCATACCAACTATACTTAGAAGCAATACCCAAATACCACCTACAATTTCGTTGCGTCCACCAATTCCTTCGGTAACAATAGCGACACTTTTCCATATCTGCATAGCATTTTCAGGATTTTCAGTTCCAATTTTAAGTACTGCATCAAGTCCAATATTAGCAATCATTCCACTTGCAATCACTAAACCAACCCAAATGATTCCAAAGACAGAAGTAAGTATCGACAGATTAGGAAAACCATCTTTAATTCTTTGGTGTAAGGCAACAACTAATACTGCTAGTAAAATTCCAAACAACACATAGCTGCTAAAGTTTATCGTGGAGAGAAGTAAATAATTGTCAGATAAAAAATTTAATCTTTCAGTTGCTGATGCGTCTACGCTTGGGTATTGCAAAATTCCTCCATAAATTATAAACGCAAGGATATAGATTAATCCTAGTAATATAGAACATGAACCTCCTATGTATTGAAATGTTTTAGTATTCATAAAATTTAATAAGTTTATCTCAAGACGACTTAATTCATGATTTGTTACTCAACAAAAAATGGTTTATGAATCAATCTTATACTCTCAGTTATGCAGAATTGATTGTGCCGATATTGAATACATAAATCTATTCAGTTGATATCATGTAATTAGAATTGGTGTAACATTCAATAAATCACCGACCCTGATAGGGTAAAATGTTTATAGCAAAAGTAAAACTCATAATAGGCGACCCCAATTGGGGTCTTATGTACCTGCATACTGGTTTCTCTATAGACATATCATCCCTTTGGGATGAAGGTTATAAAGTTGAGATAAAAATTTGATATTCAATTGGCAACTCCAAACCGAAACACCCTCCTTCGTCACCCTCAAAGGGAGGATATCTTTTCCCAGGACAGAGTGATTGGTGATTTGAGTGGATAAGTTTATAAGGTGATGAGTTGATGGGATGATGAGTTTATGAGGGTAGTGAATTTAGTTTAACCGCAAGGGTCGCTATGAAGACGCAAATGTTCGCAAGGTTTTTTGAGGTTAAAGATGATGTGTTTATGAGTGATGTGGACAAAAAATTAGGCGCGATATCTTAATGTTTCTTAATGGCTTAATGTTTAACATCTCACGCAAAGCCCGCGAAGTTATTCTACGCAAAGGGCACTGAGTTATGATGTTTGTAGTCTTTTGCATTAAGTACAAAATGTTAAGTATGAAGTATTCAATAAGATTTGAAATTAATACTAATCGCTAAAAGCAAATAGCTACCGACTAAATACTTACACTCTACCTACTAAAAAAAACAAAACTTTACCACCGACCCTAAAAGGCTCGCATCTTTATAGCAAAAACAACAACCAAAATATACGACCCCATCGGGGTTCCAATGTGGTTCTATGCATGTTGCGCTATAGACATTTCATCCCTTCGGGATGAAAGCTATAATTTAGATTAAAATTTGAGAATTAATTCGAACTTAGAATCACTTATCGATATAACCTTTCAACACCAGCGTATTGAAAGGTTACTCGAAGTAATATTTTTCTATAATGCCTATTGTGCAGGATAAAAAGCTAAAGAATTACACTAAATCTTTCAACTCTTCAAGAACTATTTCGCCTTTCACGATGTTTATCCCTTTTTCAAGTCGTTTATCAGCTTGGGTGGCTGCTTCCCAACCTCTGTCGGCGAGTTGCTTGACGTAAGGGAAAGTTACATTTGTTAAAGCAAGTGTAGATGTAAAGGGCACAGCACCAGGCATATTGGTTACACAATAATGTAAAATACCGTCTACAATATACGTTGGTTTTTCATGTGTTGTTGGCTTAGTAGTTTCAAAACAGCCGCCTTGATCTACAGCAACATCTACCATAACCGTTCCATGCTGCATGTCTTTAAGCATATCTCTTTTAATAAGTTTAGGCGCTTTTGCACCCGTAATTAAAACTGCACCGACGATTAAATCGGCATCTTTGATGTGCTTTCTTATGTTATACTCATTAGAAAATTCGGTAACAACGTGAGGTGGCATAACATCGTTTACATACCTTAATTTTTTCATATCAATATCCATAATCACGACACTAGCGCCGAGACCTGCTGCCATTTTTGCGGCTTGCACACCCACTACTCCGGCACCTAATACCAATACTTTTCCCGGAGGAACACCAGGCACACCACCTAGTAAAATGCCTTTGCCTTTAATAGGTTTTTCTAAAAACTTTGCGCCTTGCTGGGTCGCCATTCTTCCTGCGATTTCAGACATAGGTGTAAGCAAAGGCAAGCTGCCGTCAGCCTCTTCCACCGTTTCGTAAGCAATACAAATCGCCTTGGAATCTACCATAGCTTTTGTGAGTTTTTGACTGGAAGCAAAATGAAAGTATGTAAATACAATTTGATTTTCTTTAATGAGTCCATACTCTTTATCTATGGGCTCTTTTACTTTAACAATCATTTCTGCAACATCATAGACTTCTTCAATGGTTTCTAAAACTGTTGCGCCAGCATCTAAATAGTCCTGGTTTAAAAATCCACTAGCCAATCCTGCATTAGACTGCACGAAAACTTCATGATTAGATTTTGTTAACTCAAAGACACCTGCCGGAGTGACCGACACTCGACTTTCATTGTTTTTAATCTCAATGGGAACACCTATTTTCATATCAGATTTAATATTAAAGCTTCAAATATAGAAGTTTTAGAAAAAGCCTGATAAGAACTGCTTCAATATTTTTAAATTTTCTTTAACATTTAAGCAAAAGAAGATTTACAATGCAACTCATTGAAATATCTTTATAAAAACATCTTAAAAAATAGTATTTTGATAGTGCTTACATACCTAGGACTGCACTTGAAAGTTGACACATAAGCGTATTTATAACTCATAAAATGACACAAAAACGATATTCTTACTTATTTTTGCAAATCAAAATTTTTAGACATGTACAGGACGCATCAAAATGCTGATTTAAATATGGCGCACCTCGGTCAGAATGTTACACTTTCAGGCTGGGTCCAAAAGATTAGAAACAAGGGATTTATTGTATGGGTAGATTTACGCGACCGGTATGGTATTACTCAACTTGTTTTTGACTCTGAACGGACACCAAAATTGGTATTTGATACAGCAGAAAAGCTAGGAAGAGAGTTTGTGATACAGGTGAAAGGAAAAGTAATTGAACGCGAGTCTAAAAATCCAAATCTGCCAACCGGCGATATTGAAGTTTTAGTAGAAGATCTTGTTTTGCTTAATTCTGCCAAAACACCGCCTTTTACAATAGAAAACAAAACCGATGGCGGCGATGAATTACGGATGAAATACCGCTACCTGGATATCCGACGAAATCCTGTAAAAGACAAGCTGATCTTTAGGAGTCGGGTTAGTATGGCCGTACGTAACTACTTATCCGCTCAAGACTTTATAGAAGTTGAAACGCCTTATCTTATTAAATCTACACCGGAAGGCGCTCGCGATTTTGTGGTACCAAGTCGAATGAATAAAGGTCAGTTTTACGCTTTACCACAGTCTCCACAAACTTTTAAGCAACTATTAATGGTTGGTGGCTTAGAGCGTTATTTTCAAATTGTAAAATGCTTTAGAGACGAAGACCTTAGAGCCGACAGACAACCTGAATTTACTCAAATAGACTGTGAGATGTCCTTTGTTACTCAGGAGGACATACTTAATACTTTTGAAGGCCTGACCAGACATCTTATCGAAAAAACACATAATGTTAAGGTTGAAAACTTCCCTAGGATGACCTTCGAAGAAGCGATGAAGACCTATGGCAATGATAAGCCGGATATTCGCTTTGGAATGAAATTTGGCGAGCTAAATGACGTGGCGAAACACAAAGACTTTAAAATCTTCAACGAAGCGGAATTGGTTGTTGGGATTGCCATTCCCGGCGGCGCTAACTACTCCAGAAAAGAAATCGATAAGCTTATAGATTGGGTAAAAAGACCACAAGTGGGTGCCAAAGGTATGGTATATGTAAAGTGTAATGAAGACGGCAGCTTTAAGTCTTCGGTAGATAAATTTTATACTCAGGAAGACTTACAAAGATGGGCTGATAAAACAGCTGCACAAGCAGGTGATTTGATAGCCGTATTATCTGGAGACACAAATTCAACAAGAGCGCAATTGAGTGCTTTACGTATGGAAATGGCCGAGCGATTAGGCTTGAGAAAACCAGATGAATTTGCACCACTTTGGGTAGTAGACTTCCCGCTGTTAGAATGGGATGAAGAAACCCAACGCTATCACGCCATGCACCATCCGTTTACCTCTCCGAAAGCAGAAGATGTAGAATTGCTGGAAACTTCACCGGGAGAAGTACGTGCCAATGCCTACGATTTAGTCTTAAATGGTAATGAAATTGGAGGTGGTTCGATAAGAATTCACGACAAAAAAATGCAAAGCAGAATGCTCGAATTGCTAGGCTTTAGCGAAGATGAAGCCAGAAAACAATTCGGCTTTCTCATGGATGCCTTTGAATATGGCGCACCTCCACATGGCGGAATAGCTTTCGGCTTAGATAGACTAGTTGCTATTCTTGGCGGCCAGGAAACCATTAGAGACTTTATTGCTTTTCCTAAAAATAATATGGGAAGAGATGTGATGATAGACGCCCCGGCAACGATAGACGAAGAACAGCTTAAAGAATTAAATCTCATGTTGGATTTAAAATAAAAAGAAGTTATCCGTAGAGTAGAAGTAATAATAGCTCACGGAAAACGTGTTGAATATTTATGTAATAACCTGATTTCGATTATTATTCATTGATAATTATATACTTATAATATAATTGTATATTTTGTCTCCCTGAGCGGAGTCGAAGGGTGCTTTTTTAACTATAATTT
>CAYNCI010000007.1:0-95803 GCA_964396065.1 uncultured Mesohalobacter sp.
GGCACGGCTGTGTTGTAGCATGCCCTTTACAATGCCGTCCGCACGTTTGCCATGGTGATTAATTTTTTCAAGGTTTTGTATAATGTCTTGCATAATGGCTTTAACTTCTTCGAAGTCACCATTCTCAATCTCTTCCTGCATCTCTTCCAGCAATTCTTTACTCACCTCAGAAAAATTATTCACAAAATTTAAAGGGTTTTGAATCTCATGTGCTATTCCGGCGGTGAGTTCCCCTAAACTTGCCATTTTTTCGGATTGTATCAACTGCATCTGCGTAGTTTGAAGTTCTGCTAAGGCATCTTCGGCTCTTTTTTTCTCAGTTTTCAGGCGTTTAAGATCTATTTTAGCTTGCGTTAAATCCTTAAAACGAGAATAAGCCAATGAAAATACGGAGGCGCAGCGTTTGAGTAAAGTCCAGCTTTCTTCAGAAATATCACCGGCCGATGCAGCACCAATAGCACCGTTAGAAAATTTATGCAAATGGTACGTCCGTTCCGGGATGTCATCCCCGTAAAACCCTTTTAGTAAAGTAGATTGTTGCTCACAATACTGTATCCATTCAATACGTTCTTTACCCTTCATCTGTATGGATATGGTTTCATCATCCGTTTGATGAAAATCGAGCATCTTTTTACCGACTTTGGTTTTATTAAAATCGAAGGAAATGTGATCGCTGATTAATTTGTTATCCGCCGAAGAATCATCTTTTATGGCATACCAGCATTCTGCGTCTCCTTCCTTGTTGTCTAAAAGATAAATGCTACAGGTTTCCAGTTCCTCGATGCCCAGATTACCCATCTCAGTTCTTAACACACCGGCCACGTCTTTTAACTCTTCCGGTTCCTGCATGGCTAAAGCTCTAGCCCTGACGCGTTCCAAAGCGGTTTCTATCTTTGCTTTTCTGGTTTGAGATTCAGAAATTTTTAAATCGTTGAAACGCGTATAAGTCAAATTAAATACTGCTGCGAAACGTTCTAATAAGCTCGTGGTTTCCTGAGGTTGTTCTTCAGGTGCTGCCATCCCAATAAATCCACCGGAAAAATAGGCAATGGTTTGTAAACGCCGCTCTTGGTTTAGTCCATCTATAAATGGAATTTGCATCACGTCATTTAAATAATGAAAATAGGTTTGTAACTCCTTCCCTTTCATATCTATGATAATCGATTTTTTTTGCTGTCTCCAACCTTCAACCATTTTACCAATGGATTCGTTTTTAGACGTATCGAGTGTAAACTGCTGCTCTATTTTACTTCCATCTTCGTTGGTGGCCCAGGCATCAATCGTATTACCATTGTCTTTAATAATACCAATAAATAATCGGTTGGGTTTAATTCCTAAAGCCAGTAGCTCTTTAAAAACGACTACAGAAGTTTCTGCCAATTCACTACTTTTCTGCATGGCCAATGTTCGGGACCTTACTTTTTCTAAAGCGGCTTCAATTTGGGCTTCCCTGGCTTGGGCTTCAGCTTTTTGTAAATCTAAAAACCGTGTATAAGCCTGTTCGAAAACCTGAGCAAAACGCGGTAATATATCGACGTTTTCCAAAGGCTTCAAGGAGGATATTAAGACATAACCTTTGTTGAAGGAAGCGCCATAGTCTATCTCCCAAGGTGGAGGTTCAGGCATGGGTGCATTTCGTGCTTCCAAATCTTTAAGCGTGATCTGGGCTGAAGGCAATTTAAAAATATCCTCAAAATGCTGTTCAATAAAATCGCTTGGAATTTCGATTGAAAAGAGTTCTTTACCGGCTTTCCACTGCTCATAGCGGTACTGATGTATATAATCCAAATCAATAGGAACAATCATAGGGCTCAGCATCCCACCACCGGGAATGCTGTGCCACTGTTCGACATGGCCTTCATGTTTGTCGCAAAACACAATCCCCGTGGCAAATAAATCTTCTCCAAAACCTCGTAACTGGTTAAACATTTCTGTGGTAACCTCTCCGAAATCGGCCGTGCTTTGCATGCCCATAGATCGCGAACGTACACGCTCTAATGCCGTTTCAATTCGAGCCTCTCTGGCTTGTGCTTCAGCACGTTTTAAATCTAAAAATCGGGTATAGGTCTGTTCAAACACTTTGGAAAATCGTTTAAATAAATCATGCGCTTCAGGTACTTCTTCGTAGGTGATGAACAACAAAAATCCATGGCTAAAGAATGACAGGTGGTTAACTTGATACTCCGGGAAAGGGATTTGAGCTTTCTCTAAACCTTCTGTAGCCTTTTGAATGCCGGGTAACGACTTAAGGTAGTCGTAGTGTTCTTTAATAGGCTTACCCTCAAGTTTCTGCACAAAGAAATCCTGTTTATTTCTGTAGGCTTCTAACCATTCTTTAAACGACTTTTCGCCTTCAAGTGGCAAGTGAAATGGTGCTTGAATCATATTCTCGCTACTCATTACGCAGCTCACAGATGTGTTGTCTTCTTCAAAAATATTGTAGCCACAACTCCAGGCGTTAATTCCTAAAGCTTTTACTTCTTTAAACAAATCATTGGCCGCTACCGGTAATTCATCACTGTGTTGCATCCCAATGGTTCTTGCTCGTATTTTTTCTAAAGCGGCTTCAATTTGTGCCTCTCGGGCCTGTTTTTCAGCTTTTTGTAAGTCTAAAAAGCGTGTATACGTACTTTGAAATTCTTTAGAAAAACGTTTTAATATGTTTTGCTCATCGGTAGTAATCTGTCGTTTTATCATGATACCAAAGCACCCGTAATCCATATAAGCATCAATGTAGTACAGACCATCTGGGAATAATTGGGGTTGAAACTTATCAATTCCACCAAGCAGCTCGGTCCAGGTATTAAAGTAATCTTCAACCTCCTTGGGTTTCACTTCATTTACATGTACTGTTTCTCCGCTTTCCCAAGCTGTATAGCATGCGGCTATAGAAGGTTCACTCTTGTCTAACGGATAACTGACCTTCTTTGTATTGTAATGGTTTTTCTCTTGTTCGCCTTCGCTCCATGTCGCCCAAAACAAGTGGGTCTTTTCATCGTCGTTGGGTAGCCATAAATAGGAGAATTCAGAGTCTATGCCAAGCAATTGTAATTGTTGATGAAAGACTTGTGTGGTAAGGCTCAGTTCGTCAGAATGCTGCATGCTCATCGATTGAGAGCGTGCCCGCTCTATCGCCGCTTCCACTTTGGCTTCCTGAGCCTGCCGCTCCGCCTTCTTAAGGTCCAGGTATCGGGTGTAAGATTGTTGAAATACTCTTCCAAAGCGATTTAGGATCTTATTATCCTCTTCGGTATAAGGGATTCCTTTGAAATTTTCGATATATAAGCCTACATCATCCATTAAAACGGTAGATATGGCTAATCCGGGACACTCAAAATAATAGCGTTTTTCTTCTTGTGGAAGGTCCGGTATAAATTGAAACAGGTCTTTATAAAATTTATTCTTTTCGTCGAAACCAAGTTGGTTGGCAAACAATGTTTCATCATTTGCTTTAGCTTTATTAAAACTGTTCCAGTGTGCACAATCAAAATAAGGGATGCTGACCTGTGGAAATACTGCATTTTTATCGACCAGCCAAATGTTCATTGTATCGCTTTCCTTGTAATCTATAATAAACCCCGCATGTTCGACATCTATATTCAACTGGATGAATTGGTTGTATACGACTTGTATAACTTCTTGAAAATCTTCGCTTTGACTTAAGGCCATAGAACGGCTCCGAATGCGTTCAAGTGCAGCTTCTATTTCAGCCTCTCTGGCCTGAGCTTCTGCGTTTTGAAGGTCGAGAAAACGACGATGAGCAAGGTCGAACGCATTGGCAAATCTTTTAAGGATTTCTAAACTTTCTTGAGGTGGGTGTTCGACGACCCCGGGTAAGCTGTATCCAATTTCGCCATGTGAAGTTTTGGCCATAATAAAGGTCAGCCCGCCTATATGTTCAATATCCTCGTGCGTTGGTGCTTGGGGGTCGATATTTCTAAAATCACCCAGCTCCACCATTTTATCTACATAGCTGATGGCTGCAGACGTATCCATAGTGTACACCAAAGGCGACTGTCCATATTTCTCCCAGTCAGCAATTTGTGGAATATCGCGATGTATATGACGTGGTAAACTCATGACAAACCCGATTCTGCTACCATCACCGGAGGTCATGGCTTTTTCGTAGGTATCCTGTAACCACATCATATGCCAGAAGTAATGGGCTTCCAGACCTAATGCCGTAAATTCATTGCGCATGGTGACCACAATGTCCAGAAGATCGGTAGATTTGTTCATCGCCATGGCCTCTGTTCTTATGCGTCCAAGTGCAGCTTCTATTTCAAGTGCTCTGTTTTTAAATTCAAGCTCTTGCGTACGTCGTTTGATGGCTTCCCGAAGTTCCTGATTTTCTTCATTGACTTTATCGTAACCAATGGTTTCGCCTTCTTCGGTTTTTGGATCTGGAATAGAAAAATGCTGATAGATAATGCGCCAGCCTTTTTCGGTGTAATTTAAAACACTTGTAAATCTAAATCTTGCATAATAATTCCATTCTTTTTCATTTAAAAACCAACCATCTAAAAGGTGAGTGATAAAAATAAGTTCTCCAAATTGTTCAATTACTTTTGAATCGTTTCTTATTTCAGTTTTCCCGGTAAATTGATCCCCCGTATCTGCGAAAAATTGTGTGGCATCTTTTCGGTTTAAAAATTCCTCTTGAGCAGCAGAGCCAATAAAATGGTAATCTTTGTGAAGGTAAGCATTATAGGCAGTAACATCTCCATTTAAATAAGCATCTAGCCATTTGTTGTAGACGCTCAAAACTTGTTTTTCTTTTTCTTTTTGTAATCTCATTATTTATAAAGGATTTATTAGCTTTTATTCCTAAATGCTACCAAATAGTTATTTTAATTTTATTTAAATATGTAAAAGAAATTTTACTAAAAGATTAAAGCAAAAACATCCCGTTATATACGTAACTCTGTGTTTTTATTTTAATGAACTAAAGTTACGTAAAAAATCAATATGTTAAAGAAAATTTAAATAGGTCTCTGTCCACGCGTTTTAACAAAATAGAAACCTAAGATCTTAAGGTAAATTTTAAATCTTCATATTTTTAAGTAAAGTAAAGGGAGTCAAGTTCCGTGTAAAGTAAAACTAAATGTATTCCTCTGTAATAAATGGTTTTCTGATAAGTTTAGGTTGCTGTCCAATATGTTTTGCTATCACTAATCCAAATTATATTTCAATTGTTGTTTTAAAACAAGTGAAATTCCCTTAACTCCTATTCTAAACTTTCCAATAGCACATCTGGAATTCCTGCCTTATCAGAAAGGATAATTTTCTATACGGAAGAAGTTAACTATCAGTCAGTTCCAGTTCAATCATTTTTAAAACCTCCTTAACCCTGATTATAATCCTATCATTTACCCCCATTTGAAGTGAAGCCAAAGAACGTCTATAATTAATAAGATTAACGATGTTTAATTTGTGTTCGGGTTGGTTTAATTGATCAGTGGAAATCTTTGTGAGTGCCATATCGTTTGTAGTCATAAAGCTCTCCGAACTAAATTTATCAAATATTAACAGCATTTTTTTTGAAGGCCCCACAGCGCTATAAGTTCCTAATTTTAAAATTTCCGGAACAATAATGTTATCTACCAAATTTGTGTTGTTATTAATTGTATTTGCAGACCAAAGGTTAAGTTGTTCGTTAAACGCTACAAGTTCTTTTCGCAAATTTGGATTTCTGATGAGTTTTGTTTGTCCTGAATTAATTAGTTCTACCAATGTTGTAGCAGTTGGAGCAACATTCCATCTAACAGTTAAATCATTTAGTTTTGCGAACACAGTATCCATATTGTAAAATCCGTTATTTCGTTCGTAATGCCTTAAAATGTCTTTGGATTGTAATAAAATTATACTCTCTACATTATTTGCA
The DNA here is from genome assembly GCA_964396065.1 of uncultured Mesohalobacter sp. Taxonomy (GTDB): domain Bacteria; phylum Bacteroidota; class Bacteroidia; order Flavobacteriales; family Flavobacteriaceae; genus Psychroflexus. The sequence continues at coordinate 5,885 of CAYNCI010000007.1, forward strand.
ACTTCGTAGGCTTCTATGATTCCTTTTAAGTCTTCTTTTAAATTTTTAAGGTAAGTCTGTTCTTTCTCGACATCCTTATTGCTTTCGTTCCAATTATTGATCTGCAGGGCGATCAAAATTCCAAGCACAACTAGTAGTATTTCACCAATTGCATATTTAAAATATTTACCCATGTTGCTTTCTTTAATTAGGTTTAGACGGATATGTCGGAAGAATTTTAGCATAAGACACAATTGTCAGGTCGAGCCTTTCTTCTGCGCTCAAGACAGGCTAAGTCGAGACCTATTAAAAACCTATCGACCGAGCTTACAATAAATAAAAACGATATACTCGAAGTAACATCATGTATGTTTTGGGAGAGCTTAAACATCTAATTAGTATAGAATTCCTAAAAGTAGTCTATTCATTTGATTTTTAAAAAGTTTCAATAAAAAAATTCAATCTTTATTTATTTCAATTAGAACAACTAAATATTACCTTTAAATTAATTTAATATTTCATTTTTAGTGAAAAGCCTAAACTTCATTTTTTCTTTTCTCATAATCGTATTGAGTATACACGATTCATTTGCTCAAGAAGACAGCTCGTATGTCGATAAAAAAGTTACCGTATTGGGTGTCAATCTGGATTATGGATTTCTAATAAAGCATACGCCTTCGCTTGAGAAAATACCTACTGCTTATCCAAGTGGTATATCTGTAAGTTGGAGCAAACTCTTACTAACCAAAAACGCCTGGGAATTTTGTAATTGCTTTCCGCGTGTAGGTGTAGATTTGGGCTACTGGAATTGGGATAATAACGATGTTCTAGGGCATGGGATTTTAAGTATGGGATTTGTAGAGCCTTATTTCAGAACCCAAAAAAAGACTAATATGTTTTTTAGAATGGGGCTTGGCGGTGCTTATCTTACAGAGCCATACGACGAAGTGACCAATCCTTTAAACGAATCCTACAGCACGGATTTGAGTTTTGCTTTGATGGTTGGACTAGGGCTGAATTTCAGATTAGATGAGTATTGGAATCTACAGTTTTTAGCCAAATACAACCATACCTCCAATGGCGGGATAAATACACCAAATAAAGGATTGAACTTCCCGACTCTAAGCCTTGGCGTACATAAAAGTCTGGAACCTGTCATTTTTCCTAATTTAAAAAAAATTGGAAAACGAGAAGCGCCAAAAGATAAAGACAGATTCAGTATAGCTCATTTTTCGGGCTGGAGCAATGCCCGTGTAGGTGATAAGGATAAATTTTATGTCTTTGGTTTTATGGGAAAATACAGCAGATGGGTTGGTAATCGAAGTGCATTAACAGGTGGTACAGAACTCATCTTTGACTACTCCAGACGAGAACAAATCCTATCGGATGACCAAAATAATAACTTCGTTCAAGCCGCAGCCACGATTGGTCATGAATTCTGGTTGGGCAAGGTCACTTTTAGTCAAGACCTTGGGATTTATTACTTCAACGAATACAGAATTAATGATGACATCTACCAGCGCTACACCTTAGCTTATAATTTTAATAAACACATTTTTGCAGGCTTTAGTCTTAAAGCCCATGGACATGTAGCAGATTTTATTGATCTCCGCATTGGTTATAGCTTTTAAAACAGACTATCCTGCAACCAGGTTGTTCTGTATTTGCGATTGGCATCGTAACGCTCGGCTTGTAGCTGGGTATTAAACTTTCGATCTCTGGGGTCGTTACCCACTCCGGAGTTGTACATCCAGTTGCCCCAGTTGCTGTGCACATCGTAATCGATAAGCATGGCTTCAAAATAAGCAGCGCCGATGCGCCAGTCCTGTTTCAGTGTTTTGGACCAATAACTGGCTACATTCTGTCGGCCACGATTACTCATAAAACCGGTTTTGGCCAGTTCTATCATGTTAGCATTTACAAAATCGTCTTTTGTTCTGCCCTCGCTCCATTCTTTGAATGCAATCTTGGATTTATGCCAATCGTAATCTTTATGAAGGATGCCTCCTATTTTAAATATAGCATTACCATGTTTTAGGGACACGTATTTGAAGTAGTCTCTCCAGATCAGCTCGAAGATTAACCAATACGTATCTTGATTTTTCTTAACCTGCTTTTCGAACTTTTTTACTTCCTCATATATGGTCCGTGGCGAAATACAGCCATTCGCTAACCAAGGTGAAAATTTAGAGCTGTAGTCTTTGCCTAACAACCCATTTCTGGTCTTTTTATAATATTTAAGCTTTTCGGTTTGCCAGAAATAATAGTCTAAGCGTTCTAAGGCTTGGTCTTCTCCTCCGTGATATGGAAAAGCAGAACGCGAATCTTCCTGAACGTCTTTTAAGCCTAAGATTTGTAAGCTTGGAAGAGGTGTTTCAAAATCTATGTAACTAGTTGCCTTTTGTGGCTGCGGTTTACCTAAAGACGCTCTAACAGTCGATTGTTTTTCGCAGCTTTTTCTAAAATGCGTAAAAACTTCAGGGATTCTTGAAAAATCCTCAAAAGGCACATCTTCAGGGTGAAACAAAAATTGCCCGTAATAGGACTTGAATTCAGTTTCAGGAAAATGTGTTTTTAGACTTAGCTCAACATCAGCTTCCTCCTGAGTCCATTCCTTTTGAAAAAAGACTGTATTTATCTCGTACTCTTTTTCCAGTTTACCAATGGCCTCGTCAGGAGTATGCATCGAAACATAAAGTCCTACATTAAGGCTTTTAAGATTATTCTTTAGGTTGGAAACAGATTCAATAATAAATTTTGCGCGATATGACTCTGTTTTTTTTAGGCCATAAAAGTAATTGTCGTACAATCGAGGTTCAAAACAATATACTCCAATAACTGGTAAATCATTTTTTAAAGCATTGTCTAAGGCAGGATTGTCCTCAATTCTTAAATCGTTTCTAAACCAAACTACATTTATCTGTTTCTTCGACATCGTTCGCTACAGTATTTTACGTTATCCCAATTCTTTTCCCATTTTTTGCGCCAGCTGAAAGGCTTTTTACAAACAGGACATATTTTTTCCGGCAAATTAGCTTTGTGATGTGCCATACTTTGATTTTACATCCTGATCTGGTTTGGCATACTCAAACCTGTCTAACATTTCAGGTTTTACATAAGCATCTACACCTAAAACACCCACCGTCTCCGCTTTGGTTAAGTCTAAGAATCCATCCTCCTCTTGAATATCTTCATCAAAACTGATATGCGTAATTTCTCCTATAATCAACCTGCATTGATTTTCGACTATAAAATACTCATTGGCATATTTACAGGCGATTTTAATTTTAGATTCTTTGACAAATGGCGCTTTAATGTCTGATAAATATTCTTCTGTTAATCCAACTGCTTCAAATTCTGATGTATTTCTATCGTACTTAGCTGCTGTTTGATGGGCTTGAGATATAATGTCTTTATGGATATGATTTATGGTAAAATACTTTTCAGACAAAATATTATCGTAAGTATGTCGCTCTACTGTGGTTGGCCTGAGTGTAAACCCAAATAATGGTGGATTGCTACCCAAATGAATCACCGAATTAAAAACAGCAAGATTAGTTTTTCCTTCTTTAGATATTGTGCCGATAAGGTTTCCGGATTTTATACCGCTTATGCTATTAAGCATTTGGGATCTGTAACGGCTCGGTAGAGTTGATAATGTTTTAGAATCGTATACTTTCATACTACAAAACTAAGGGAGAATATCAATTACCTTTGTTAATGGAATGGCAAAGTTTAGTTTAATTGAATATACTTAGGCTTGGTTATTTCGATACTTTTGCTTGAGTATATGATTTTTTCTAAAATAAAAAGTCCTCTATCGTAACATAACTCGAGGTTAAATAGCGGATTGTAAGGTATATCAATTTTATCTGTTACATACAGCTCAACCCAAAGGTTTGAATTTGTTTTGCTTACTAATCGAATCAAAAAACAATCATATCCGGAGACATTTTTAGTAACCGAAGTATCTACTTGAATTTCAAAGCTTTTATCTTCAAAAGTAATAGGATGTAAAACTTTGTTCGAGCGGCTTTTTTTACCAGTTCTTTCCCTTAGACCATCTTTGGTGATTATTTTACCCTTGTTTAAAAATCTATTGCGTGGTTTTTTATTTGAATTGTATTCCGGTTGAAAATAGACATCTTTTAGAATATCAATACGTACAAGACTAGTATCTATCTGAATACTTGTTAATGAAGCTACGTTTAAGTCGCCACTATTTGTATAGAAGGTATTATAAATATTGGAATCTTTAAGCGCATTCAATTTTTCAATATCTTTTTCTATTTTGGAATCTGAATACTCTTTTTGAAAATCTAATAAATCCTTTAATTCAACTCCCGTTTCTGAAGTATGGGTTATTCTATATGATTTGAAAAGAATAAACCTAAGATCACTTTGAAGACTCCTTCTTGTATGGATCAAAGCATATTCAACACTGCTATTGTCTATGACGTAAAGTTCATTTGCATCTATAGAATTGCTGAAGTCTAATTCTTGCGCGAAAAATAATTGAGAACAAAAGCCTAAAATTAAAACAAGAACAATTGGCTTTACCAAATCTTAATTTTTAAAACAAAAATTACTTTCTCGCTATGACTTTCTCTGCTTTTTCAACAATAGCTTTGGCGTTTAAGCCATATTTTTCCATCAGCTGTGCCGGAGTTCCGCTTTCGCCGAAGGTATCGTTGGTAGCAACAAATTCCTGAGGAGTTGGGTGATGTAGGGCTAAAGTTCTCGAGATACTTTCGCCTAAGCCACCTAAAAAGTTGTGTTCTTCAGCAGAAACGGCACAACCTGTCTTTTTAACCGATTCCAAAATAGCCGCTTCATCCAAAGGTTTTATGGTATGAATGTTTATCACTTCAGCTGAAATTCCTTTTTCATTTAGAGCTTTAGCGGCTTCTAGAGCTTCCCAAACCAAATGACCCGTTGCAAAAATACTCACATCGCTACCGTCTTGAAGTTTTACAGCTTTGCCTATTTCAAAGTTTTGGTCTTCTGCTGTGAAGTTTGCCACTTTTGGTCGACCAAATCTAAGGTATACCGGACCTTGGTGTTCTGCAATAGCGATGGTTGCAGCCTTCGTCTGATTAAAGTCGCAAGTATTTATGACTGTCATACCAGGCAACATTTTCATCAAGCCTAAGTCTTCTAAAATTTGGTGCGTTGCACCGTCTTCACCTAAAGTTAAGCCTGCATGAGATGCACAAATTTTTACATTTTTACCCGAATAAGCTATGCTTTGTCGTATCTGATCGTATACACGACCAGTGGAAAAATTGGCAAACGTCCCGGTAAACGGGATTTTACCACCAATGGTTAAGCCCGCAGCTATCCCCATCATGTTGGCTTCTGCGATACCTACTTGAATAAAGCGCTCAGGATGATTATTCTTAAAAGCGTCCATTTTTAAAGAGCCTGTCAAGTCCGCACAAAGTGCCACGACATTTGGGTTTTGTTTGCCTAAAATTTCTAGTCCAGCTCCAAAACCTGAACGTGTATCTTTATTTCCTGAATTACAGTAAATTTTCATAAGCCTTTCTAAGCCTTCTTAAGGAAGGATATTTAATGTTTTATGGGGTTACTTTTATTTTCATTATTGTTTAAAGTCCTTCCTTTTGGGAAGGATTTAGGATGGGCTTTAATAGTCGCCAAGTGTTTCCGGGTTTTGAGCTAAACCAATTTCTAGTTGCTCATCGTTAGGTGCTACACCATGCCATTTATGTGTGTGCATCATAAAATCGACACCATTACCCATTACTGTTTTTAGCAAAATTACGACCGGTTTGCCTTTACCTGTCTGCGCTTTTGCAGCCTCCAATGCATTTTTAACTGCTTGCAAATCATTACCATGTTCTTCTTCGATAACATGCCATCCAAACGCTTCAAACTTAGCTTTTAGATTTCCCATCGGTAAGACATCATCTGTAGATCCATCTATCTGCTGACCATTTAAATCGACAGTAGCGATGAGATTATCTACTTTTTTGGCAGCAGCAAACATCACTGCTTCCCAGTTTTGTCCTTCCTGTAGCTCTCCATCGCCGTGCAGGGAATATACAAGATGCTCATCCTTATTAAGCTTTTTAGCTAATGCAGCACCGGCTGCCACAGAAAGCCCTTGTCCTAAAGATCCCGAGGCAATTCTTACACCCGGTAATCCTTCGTGCGTTGTTGGATGCCCCTGCAATCTGGAATTAATATGTCTAAAGGTATTTAGTTCTTCTACCGGAAAGTAGCCACATCTTGCTAACACACTGTAGTATACGGGAGAAATATGACCGTTAGACAAAAAGAAGATATCTTCTCCTATGCCATCCATATCAAAAGAATCCTTTTTTCTAAGGATATCATTAAATAAAACAGAGAAATATTCAGTACAACCTAATGAGCCACCTGGATGGCCGGAATTTACTTTATGTACTTGTCTAAGAATATCTCTGCGAACTTGGCTTACAAAAGCTTCTAGATGAGAAGTATCTGGCATGGTTTAAATATTTTTAACAAAAATAAAAATTAAACACGAACGAAAACCTTTTCTAAGGCATTATTTAATCAACTTATTAGATTGTATATAAAATGGATTTGAGATAACTATATTTGCAGCAGATTTTAAAGACGCCTATGACTTTCGACGTTCTCTCTACAGATTCTCATTCTAAAGCAAGGAAGGGAATCATCAAAACAGACCATGGTGAAATTCGCACTCCTATATTTATGCCTGTTGGTACAATAGCGTCTGTAAAATCTGTTCATCAAAGAGAGCTGGCAGACGACATAAAAGCCGATATCATACTAGGAAACACCTATCACCTTTACTTAAGACCAGAGACAGATGTTCTTGAAAAAGCGGGTGGTCTTCATAAATTTATGAATTGGTCTAAGAATATTTTAACCGATAGTGGTGGTTATCAGGTCTATTCCTTAGCTGAAAATAGAAAAATAACAGAAGAAGGAGTAAAATTTAAATCGCATATTGATGGCTCCATGCACTGGTTTACACCGGAAAATGTGATGGACACGCAAAGAAAGATTGGTGCAGACATCATTATGGCGTTTGACGAATGCCCGCCTTATCCTTGCGACTATAACTATGCGAAGAAGTCTATGCACATGACTCATAGATGGCTGGACAGGTGTTTTAATCGATTTAACGAAACCGAACCGCTATATGGTTATCAGCAGCACCTTTTTCCTATTGTGCAAGGCAGCACCTATAAAGATTTAAGACAGGAATCTGCCAAATTTATTGTAGACAAAAATGCACCCGGGAATGCAATAGGAGGTCTTTCTGTAGGAGAGCCTAACGAGCACATGTACGAAATGACAGATATCGTGACCGAAATTCTCCCAAAAGAAAAACCACGCTACCTGATGGGCGTTGGCACACCGGAAGATTTGCTGGAGAATATAGCTTTAGGTATTGATATGTTTGACTGTGTAATGCCTACTAGAAACGCTAGAAACGGTATGCTCTTTACAAGTCAGGGAAGAATAAACATTAAAAACCTGAAATGGCGATACGATTTTTCGCCTATAGACGAGGAAGGCACCACATGGGTAGACCATGAATACAGCAAAGCTTACGTTAGGCATTTGTTTACCGTTAACGAAATTTTAGCCAAACAAATCTGTAGCATTCACAATTTAGGCTTTTATTTGAAGTTAGTTAGACAAGCTGCAGATCATATCGAAGCAGGCGATTTTTTATCCTGGAAAACCAAAACAGTCGAACAGCTGAAACAACGATTATAGTGAAAATTTTAGATTGGTATATCTTAAAGCGTTATCTACTCAGTTTTCTCGTGATGCTGATTTTGTTTGTACCTATTGGTATTATCTCAAATCTTTCAGAGAAAATTGATGATCTTACTGAAAATAAAGCCCCTTTAGACGAAATAATTTATTTCTATTTCAACTTTGTCATTCATTTTGCTAATCTTTTGTTTCCAATTTTACTATTCTTATCCGTCATCTGGTTTACATCTAAGTTGGCCAATAATTCTGAAATAATAGCATTTTTAAGTTCCGGGGTTTCGTTTACACGATTTTTAAGGCCTTACCTTATAGGTTCAACTATTGTCTTTTTTATCGCCTTAACCTTTAGCATGTATATTTATCCAAGTTCCAGCGAGGATTATAACACCTTTTATTACAAATATTTAAAAAAAGGAAATGCCATTAGAGACACAAAAAACATCTACAGGCAGATAAATGATAATGAGTACATCTATTCGTCTAATTACAGCCCTAATAACAGATCGGCTTATAATTTTACTTTAGAACATTTTGAAGGAGAAGAACTTAAATTCAAAATTAGTTCCAATCATATTAAGTTTGATCCGGATTCTTCAAAATTCACCTTAAGACCTTACACCAAAAGGATTATAACAGACAGAGAAGATATTTTGATAAAAAAGTCAACTTTTGATACTATACTGCCTTTTGAATTAGAAGAACTTGCACCTGCCGTATATGAGTCTGAGACTAAAAACTATTTTGAACTTTTAGAATTTATAAAAGAAGAAAAGCGTAAAGGTTCGCCTTACCTAAATATTTATCTGATAGACAAGCACAAACGCTGGAGTATCCCTGTTTCAACATTTATTCTTACAATAATTGCCGTAGCGGTGTCTTCTTTTAAAAAACGTGGTGGAATGGGTGCTAATTTGGCGATTGGGATTGTAATTGCATTCTCTTACGTTTTTATAGACAAGGTGTTTGGAACAGTTGCAGAAAAATCTGACTTCTCTCCTTTCCTTGCCGTTTGGTTGTCCAATATTATTTTTGGGGTTTTAGCGATTTATCTTTTGCAGAAAGCTAAGCGATAGATAACCTAATAAATGAAAAAAGCCCTAAGCATTGTGGCATGCCTAGAGCTTTAACTTATCTGAACTCCTATTTTTTATCGGTTGTTAGTTTTTACATCTTCACCTGAAATTAGATAAGGTGTTTTACCATCGGTTATAATAACTTTACTGTTTGCGGATCTGGCTAATTCTCTAAACGCATCAATACTTCTTATTTTGATGATTTCTGGCGTTAAACCTTCTGATAAAATCTTTTGTGAATCTCTTGTTCCTTCAGCCTCAATAATTTTTCGTTGTGCTTCAAGGCGCTCTTCCTGTAATACAAACTCCATTCGCATGGCGTCTTGCTCCGCCTGAAGTTTTTGCTCGATAGATGTGGAAAGGCCTCTCGGCAATTGAATACTCTTCATCAAAACAGCCTCGATAATAATACCATTATCGTCTAAATTTTCGGTCATTTTTATTTGAATAGCATCCTCTATATCAGCTCTCCTGCCGGAGTGCATATCTTTGGCAAAAAACTGAGAACAAACATCTGCAGAAGCAGATCTAAACACACTTGTAATCACGTTAGGATAATTTGGACCTAATTCTTCCAAGATGTAAGGCACTTTTTCTTTCTGTAATCTATATAAAATTGAAATTTCTGAAGCTACGCTTAAACCTTCTTTACTAGGTAAATTAAGTAGCAGTTCTAAATTATTCGTTTGTATAGATTCTTTGACCACTTTTGATGTAAAGGGGTTAAAAAATACTGTCCCTTGCGTGTAAACGTTTTTGTCTAGTTTACCTAACTTTTGTTTCATTCCGGCTTCTCCCGGCCGAATTACTGCACAGCTCATTAATAGCATTGACAACACCGATAATATTCCAACTCTTTTCATAAATAAATGTTTATAATTAATTTATTTACCATAACCAATATCAATGCCAAAGCGAGCTAGCAATTATTAAATAAATTATAAAATCCTAAATAAAAAAAAGCTACCCATATGGATAGCTTTTTAAAGAAAAATAAACTATATAATTTACAGAACACGTATGTTTCTTGCATTCATACCTTTTCTTCCTTCTTCTTCGATGTACTCTACTTGATCACCTTCAACGAGTCTTTGACCATTAAGAGCAGTTACGTGGACAAAAATGTCCTTTCCAGTTTCTTCGTTAGTAATAAATCCAAAACCTTTAGATTCATTAAAAAATTTGACTGTTCCTTGCATAAAATAAATAAAAAATAAATTAATAATTCGACAAATATAGAATATATGAAATGGCTTTATGTATTTTAAACGTTAATATTACAAAAAGTTTTTAGTAAGATTGTTTATTTGAACACTTACCGAATAATAGATTTGATGCATAAATGTTTAAACCTTACATTTACATCATAATTTTACAGCTATGAAAATTTCAAGAATAAGTATTATTTGTTTTACGGTTCTTATGCTTGTAAACTGCAGCAAGAACCCTTTCACAGGAAAAAGAACTATTGCACTGGTGAGTAATGACAAGCTGTTGCCTATGTCTTTTCAGCAATACAATCAGGTGTTGAATGAAAGTAACATTATAACAGGTACAGAGCAATCTGAGATGATTAAAAGAGTAGGCAACAAAATTAAAGTCGCTGCGGAGCGATGGTTAGATGCTAATGGTTATCAAGGCTATACAGACAACTATGAGTGGGAATACAACCTCATAGAAGACGACATTATAAACGCATGGTGTATGCCCGGAGGTAAAATTGCATTTTACACAGGCATCTTACCCATTGCTGAAAATGAAAGAAGTGTAGCATTAATTATGGGGCACGAAGTAGCTCATGCCTTAGCAAATCATGGCCAACAACGTATGAGTAAAGGCATTTTGCAGCAAGCCGTAGCTGTTGGTGGCGCTATTGGCATGTCTCAAACAGATATGAGTCCGGAAGCACAACAAGGTATCATGTTGGCGTATGGATTGGGGTCTCAAGGACTAATTATGGCCTATAGCAGAAAACACGAAACAGAGTCGGACAGAATTGGAATTATGCTGATGGCCATTGCGGGTTACGATCCAACAGATGCTTACAAACTCTGGGAACGTATGGGCGCTGCAAGTAATGGCAATCAACCACCTGTATTTCTAAGCACACATCCTACCCACGAAACAAGAATAGAAAACCTTAAAAAATGGGCTGCAGAAGCTAAAGAAACAGCAAAGAAATTTGGTGTAACCGAATTTAGGTAGTGTTTTAAATTAAAAAGCTATGTTACAAAAAGGGAATAAAAAACTACTGAATGCCTGGGCGTTCTACGATTGGGCAAATTCAGTTTATACCCTTACCGTAACATCATCCATCTTTCCTATATTCTATTCGGCCTTATTTTTATCTGAAATAAAAAGTGTTGAAGCCTTTGGTTTCGAATTTAAAAGCACGGCCTTAATAACGATTGTTACAGCATTTACCTTTATGGTCGTAGCGATACTATCGCCCATACTTTCCGGAATTGCAGATTATATTGGAAACAAGAAAAATTTCATGAAATTTTTCTGTTATGTTGGTGCTTTAGGTTGTATAGGTCTATACTGGTTTGATCTGGAGCAAATTCATTTAGGACTATTGTTTTATTTTATGGGACTTATCGGTTATTGGGGTAGTCTCGTTTTTTATAATTCCTATCTGCCAGATATTGCTCACAAAGACCAACAAGATAATCTGAGTGCAAAAGGCTTTGCATTAGGGTATATCGGGAGTGTACTATTACTAGTGATTAACCTTATTATGGTCATGTCGCAAGAGGATGGCGCAGATAAAATTCAAATGATGCGTTATTCTTTCATCACTGTCGGAATTTGGTGGGCAGGCTTTAGCCAGTATACGTTTTATGTTCTTCCGAAAGGCGTTTCCAGCGGACATAAGGTTACAAAAGACATCATATTAAATGGGTTTAAAGAACTAAATGGCGTCTGGAAACAACTTAAAGAAAACGAAAGACTCAAACGCTATCTGCATGCCTTTTTTGTGTTTAGTATGGCTGTACAAACCATAATGCTAGTGGCTGTGTATTTTGGCGAAGAGGAAATTACCTGGGCAGACAATGACGCCAAAACCATGGGGTTGATTGTTAGTATTTTAATCATTCAAATCGTTGCTGTAATAGGTGCTTACATCACCTCATATTGTTCCTCAAAATTTGGAAATATCAAAACATTAATTGCTGTGAATATCATTTGGATGCTACTATGTGTATATGCCTATTTTATGGTTTCGCCTATTCAGTTTTATATTGCGGCTAGTATGGTGGGAATGGTTATGGGCGGAATACAATCTTTGGCGAGGTCTACCTATTCTAAATTTTTGCCAGAAACAGAAGACACGGCTTCCTTTTTTAGTTTTTATGATGTTGCAGAAAAAATAGGTATTGTGATTGGTATGGGTATTTTTGGGTTTATTGACCAAGTTACCGGCAGTATGCGAAACTCTATTCTAATCCTTGTTTTTTTCTTTTTTATAGGTATAATTTTGCTGCTTAGAGTTCCAAGAAAACAAACAAATAAAAAAGCCATCTCGCAATAATTGAAATGGCTTGTTATTTTTTTTAAAACGTAACTACTTCTTTAACAAATCTCTTATCTCTGCTAAGAGTTCTTCCTGAGAAGGCCCTTTTGGTGGCGGTGGCGGCGCAGGAGCTTCTTTCTTTTTCATATTGTTCACACCCTTTACAACGAGGAACATTACAAATGCAATGATAATAAAGTCTATTACATTGGTTAAAAACACACCGTACTCCAACCAGACTTCTCCAACGGTTTCTCCAGCATCATTTAAGGTACCTTCTTTTAGCTGATAGCGCAAAGCTTTGAAATCTGCATTGAATATTAATCCAATAAGCGGTGATACAATACCTCCTGTAAACGATGTTACAACTTGTTTGAAGGCTGCACCCATAACAAAACCGACGGCAATGTCTATAAGGTTGCCTTTCATGGCAAATTCCTTAAATTCTTTTAGCATAATAAATTTATTTTAAGTGAATACCAAATATAGCGTATTCTTAATTACTTCTTAAATAAATATAAAAATTAGTCGAAAACAGCTTTAACGACGGTCATGATGCCTTTAAAAATGCAAAACATGGCACCAAAAAGGACTAAAAAACCGATAATTAGAACAGGAATATAATACGGATGGTCTTGGTTATTAAATGCCGAATACAATACCGATGGCCCTATAAATGATAAAGGCAAAGCCGCAGCCAAATACTTAATTCCCGTTTTAAGCAATTCCTTATTGGTGTGTTTTCTTTCCATGGGCAATGGCTTTTCTTACGCTTTTATGGGTTTCTAATAGTTTTAAGGCTTTCTCGCTATCTATATTTAAGGCTTCTTTAATCATACGTGTACCACGTTGTACTAATTTATGATTACTTAACTGCATATCCACCATTTTATGACCCTCTACTCTACCCAGCTTTATCATAAGCGTGGTTGTAATCATATTAAGTACCATTTTTTGTGCTGTACCGGCTTTCATACGAGAACTCCCCGTCACAACTTCCGGGCCTACTTTAACCTCAACAGGAAAATCTACAGCATTGGCCAAAGGACTGTTTGGATTGCAAGTTATACAACCTGTCGGAACTTTATGAGCTTTACAAGCCGTTACAGCACCTAAAACATAGGGGGTTGTCCCCGAAGCAGCAATTCCTATCACCACATCGCCTTTATGTATATCGTAAGCCTGTAAATCCTCCCAGCCTAAAGTTGTATTATCCTCAGCAAATTCGACTGCTTTTCTAATCGCGCCATCTCCACCCGCTATCAAACCGATTACAACATCGTCTGACACGCCAAATGTAGGCGGACATTCGCTGGCGTCCAAAATGCCTAACCTACCACTTGTACCTGCACCTATATAAAACAATCTTCCTCCTTTTGAGACTTGCGCTACAACTTTTTCTATAAGCTGATTGATTTGAGGAAGAACTGCATTTACAGCATTAGCTACTTTCTGGTCTTCGGTATTTATAATTTCTGTAAGCTCCTGCACGCTTTTCTTTTCCAAATGATTGTAAAGCGAATCTAACTCTGTTATTTTAATAAATTTCTTATCCATTACTCTACTGTATAAATAAATAAATCTGTTTCGGAAAGATTAAAATAGCCGTAAGGATAATTTTCGGGATTGGTTTCGTTTATGATATTTCCCCTCACAATAGATGGCGGTGTAGAAAAAGGACCTCCACCACCGGTGCCAACTTGATTAAGCAATAAAAACATATAGTTGTAAAACTGTTTCGACATGCCAAAATTTTGTATGAATACTTCGTCGCCGGCCATTAAATCTTCTTCAATATAGAGTGCAAAAATGGTGTTGCCATCAAAGAACTCATCCTCAAAGATATCAACTTCAGGAAAATCTATAAAATCTACAAAAAATGTAAAAAGATAGTAATTCTCAACTCCTGGCGTGTCTGTATAATACGCTTTCAACTCGACTTCTTCTCCACTAAAACCACCATCATTTCGCTGTGATACCGAATCTATTTCAACTACTGGGATAAAGGTCTCTTCGGCTGTGTAAACTTCATCTTCAACTTCAACTCTTAGTTTATATTTTTGAAGAAGTTGAGAGTTAAATTCGGATGTTCGATAGATTCCTAAGGAATCGTGAACAAAATTAAAAACCTCTCCGTCTTCATTTGTGATGCTTACTTGCGCATCTTCTACTGTAGTGATGTCTTCCTCAAAGAAACCTCTTGTTTTGGTAATACGTATTTGTTGATTATTACCATCGTCTCCTTTAAGCTTTAAAATAGAGGCTTCGATCACTATCCGCTCTTGAGCCTCTGTTAAGTCTACCTGAATTACATCTTCGCAAGACGAAAAACAAATGATGCAAATCGCTAGAAAAAAATATGTTTTAATCATTTTAGATTCCATTTTATCTATTCAATACAGCTCAGTATTCTTCTTTTGTCTTCAGAATTTAATATTATAACTCACCGAGGGGACAATCCCAAAAATCGCTAATCGAATAGCTTCATTTTGGCCTGTATTTCGATTTTCTTCAAAATTAATAGCTACAGCATTTTTTCGATTATAAATATTATAAATTCCAAAATTCCAATAGCCTTGCCACTTCCGTGTTGTTGTCGTTTTTGGTTTGTAAGTTGCAGACACGTCTAACCTGTGAAATGTAGGTAATCTATCCCTGTTTCGGCCTTCAAAAATTGGCACTGTTAAGCCTTGAAAACTAAATTGACCCACTGGAAAATTGACAGGTTGACCCGTACGGAGTGTAAAATTAAAATTAAAGTCCCATTTGTTGTTTAATTTATAATTACCCAAAACACTCAAATCATGTGTTTTATCAAAATTAGCCAAGTACCATTCGCCATTATTAATGCCTGGTTCATTATCAAAACGACCTGGCGTTCTCTGCTCAGAGCGAGATAAGGTGTATGCTATCCAACCGTTTAGTCGACCGGTGTTTTTCTTCAGCATAAATTCCAATCCGTAGCTCCTCGCCTCTCCGTTTAATATTTCTTGCTCAATAGCATCGGCTGCAATCAAATTTGCACCATCTATAAAGTCGATTTTATTATTTACGGTTTTGTAGTAGGCTTCTACATTTAAGTCAAACTTATTTCCTTTAAGCCTTCTAAAATAACCAACAGCATACTGGTCAAGGGTTTGCGGCTCGATAAAAGGACCGCTTGGCGCCCAGACGTCCAGTGGTGTTGGCGAATTGGTATTGGTAATGAGTTGTAAATACTGTGCCATTCTGTTATAACTCGCTTTAAACGATGTGTTATCGTTAAAGGCGTAAGCTAAAGATACTCTAGGCTCTAAATTGTTAAAACTTGAAATAACGCTAGATCGGCCCTCATTTACCGTGCCTATAGGCTCTGCTCTTTCGTAAATACCAAATTGTTCATTATACACAAGAGGAAGGTCATTTTCATACACATTCAATTCTTGGCCCAAACGGAAAAAACTACTCCATCTTATCCCGTATTCTGCGGTTAAATTTTCAGATATTTTATGTTCTGCAGAAAGAAAGACAGCTGGCTCTACAGCGTATTTTTTGGTAAGCTGATCCGCATTAATCCCCGAATCTTCACCCTTAGGAACGATAGACCCCGGGTTGAATACATAGTAAAAACCATTAAAGCCATAATTTAATTGAAATTGATCTGACACAAAATGGTTAAAATCATATTTAAAATTAAAGTTTTGAACACCACTTCGGAAGTTAAACCCTACAAAATCAAGATCCAAATCGTAAATATATTCTCCGGCAATCAAAGACATATTACTAAATAACTTATCGCTAAAAACATGATTCCATCTTAAATTGATAAAGCTATTGCCATAGATGTTTTGAAAACTTTCATCTAAAGAAAAAAAGTCTCTCCCAAAGTAACCCGATAGCAGAAGTTTGTTTTTTTCGTTTATCACATAACTCCCTTTTGCTGTAAAATCGTAGAAATATGCTCTATTAGGATTATCGATTAAAGTAAGAAATAAATGGGCATAGGTTGTCCTGCCACTTACTAAAAATGAACTTTTATTTTTTTGGATTGGGCCTTCCAATAGCAACTTACTTGAAATTATCCCAATACCGGCTTCGCCTTGAAATTTTTTGTTGTTACCATCTTTCTGTTTAATATCGAGAACAGAAGATACTCTGCCTCCATATTGAGCTGGAATACCGCCTTTATATAGCTTTAAATCCTTTACCGCTTCCGGGTTAAACACAGAAAATAATCCGAACAAATGCGACGAATTAAAAATAACAGCTTCGTCCAACAAGACTAAATTCTGATCTGCGCTTCCGCCACGAACATTAAACCCTGACGACCCTTCTCCGGAATTGGTAACTCCGGGTAACTGCACTATAGACCTCAAAACATCGGCCTCTCCAAAAACCACCGGAACTTGTTTTATGGTAGACTGCTTCAGTCTGTTTAAACTCATTTCGGGCTTTCTGATGTTTTGTTGCTCGTAGTCGTCTACAATTGTTACGGCATCGAGTTGCTCAGATAAGGTCTTAAGCAAAAAATCACGTTTGGTGTCTTTATCTAATATGATGGTATCTTCTAAAGTCTCAAAACCTAAATAGCTTACTTGTACCGTGTAAGTACCTTTTGGTAAACTGATCGAGTAAAAGCCGTAGGAGTTACTTACCGTTCCTGTCTGTAGTTCTTTTACAATAACATTTACGCCGAGAAGGGTTTCGTTGTTTTCAATGTCTTTTATGCTACCACTTAAGGTGAATTTTTCTTGAGCATTTAAGCTGAAACAGAAAAGTAAGAGAAGTAAAAAATACCTCATAAATTCAATGACATAAGTTTTTAGTAAGCGTGTGTTTTTTTAGAAGCCATCTAAAATTTCAACAAACAAATATAGACTTCCCTAATGGCGAGAATGATGTTTTAACACTATTTAAGTTGAATTAGGCTTGTATTATTAAACTAATGCTAATTTAAGGTTGAAAAATAAAAATTGCAGGACGCTTATGCAGATCAGGTTTGTGTTGCTTCCACTCTTCCACAGACTTTGTAGAGATGTATTCTGTGGTAAGCGTTAAATCTACACCAATACACAACTGGGTGCTTGGCTTTAAGGTTTTGATAAAAACATCAAATAACTGCTCATTTCTATATGGTGTTTCTATAAAAATCTGCGTTTGGTTGTTTATGGCAGATTGTTTTTCAAGCTGCTTGATGGTTTTCTTACACTCACTACGATCTATAGGCAAATAGCCGTTAAAAGAAAAGTTCTGTCCATTTAACCCACTCGCCATAAGGGCTAACAAAATTGAAGATGGACCTACTAAAGGGACTACTTTTATGTTTTGCTTATGCGCTAGTGCTACCACCTTTGCACCGGGGTCTGCGATACCCGGACAACCGGCATCTGTAATAATGCCTATATCTTCGCCATCATAACAAGGTTTGATATACTCAGGAATTTCAATATCCTGTGTAAACTTGTTTAATAGCATAATTTGTATTTTATTCTGATTTTTAGTTGGAACTATTTTTTTAATAAAAGCTCTGGCGTTTTTTTCATTTTCGACTATAAAATATGTAATGTCTGTTACTTTTTTTCTAATAGATAATGGAAGTACCTCCAAAGGCGGTTGCTCTCCTAAGCGGTTTGGAATTAAGTATAACTTACCAATAGCGGATTCTGTCATATATTTTTGGTTAATAAGGTGTAATCTTTTTGAATGTATTTTACAGCATCTTCAATACGAGTGTAGTTTAAATTCAGCTGTTTTTTAGATTTTGAATTATCATACTTAAATTTGGTGTTAATAAGCATAATAGTATCTTTTGTAAGTTGTGTTTTTAATTTTTTAAAAATAGTGATAAAACCTTGTATGACCCAGGCAATGCTAAGCATTAGCTTATTAAGCTTAAACTTAGGTTTGCTTTTGTCAAAGGCTTCTGCTATGTAATCCATAACGGTTTTAAAACTTAAATTTTCACCCACTAGGATATAACGCTCATTTACTATTGAAGATTGCATGGCTTTTAACATTGCTTCGACTACGTCTTCTACATAAACAAAACCACTATGTTTAGGAGGATAAAATTTAAAGTTTTTTAAAACTTTTCCAAATATTAATCCGCTTCCGGAATCAAAAAAACCTGCACCCAGAATAATGCCAGGATTTAGAATTACGGCATTGAGCCCCTCTTGTGTAGCGCGCCATACTTCCATCTCTGCTCCATATTTTGTAATGCTATAGACGCTCCTGTTGTTATCCGTTTCCCTTGGCGCCTCTTCGTCTATCAGCCTGTCGTCTGCATAGCGTCCAAGAGTTGCAATAGAACTCACGTGGCAAAACTTTTCAATCTTATGCTTTAGAGCGAGGTTTACAAGGTTAGCTGTTCCTTTAATGTTTACTTTTCGCATCGTGGTATAATCGCTAGAAGCGTTTCCAACCCATGCCGCACAATGGTAAATATGCAACACATCTTGTAATGTTTCATCCATCTTCGGTATGTCAAGCAGATCTACTTTTACCCATATGATATTGTCAATCTGACTATGGTTTTCCTTAGGCAACAAGGTTTTAAGAACAGAAATGGTATAGTCCTTCTTTTTTTCTGATCGAAATGTTGCTTTGATTGTTTTTGGTTTTTGAGCACATAAGCTTTTAAGCAAATGTGTTCCTAATAAACCTGTTGAACCTGTTACTAATATCATCTAAAATGCGTAGTTGCTTGCGTTTGCGTAAATATACCTAAAACTTAAGAAAAGACTTTCTATTTCGTGGTTTAAACTATTTTTTTGACTTCTTAACGTAAGTTTAACTGACGCTGTTTTTAACATTTATCGCTATGCATGGTCAAAGTATAAACGACATTAATGAAATATTTTTGGACTATCATATTTTCCACATTCTGTTTAACAGTTTTTTCTCAAACATCTGTCAACACAAACAACATTATTCAAAATGAAACTGATTTTGATGACATAGAACTGAAAAACTTCAAAGTGTCCGGAAAGCTGGTTGATGCAGATCAAAATCAACCTCTGGAATTTGCCACCGTAGCCATTTACGAAACCGGTACTGAAGTACTAGCTACAAGCGGTGTGACTAATTATAATGGGGAGTTTTTGCTTAAGGTACCAAAAGGCACTTACGACATTCAATTTAAATATATTTCTTATAAAGACAAGACACTCGCAAAAAAGGCCATTGCTTCCAATACAGATTTAGGCACCATCAAAATGAAGTTTGAAACAAGCGAGCTTGACGAAGTTACAGTAGTCTCCGAAACGACACAATTGGATGTAAGGTTGGACAAAAAAATATATACGCTAGGTAAGGATTTGACAGTTGCAGGTGGTACTGTAACGGAAGCTTTGGAAAATGTTCCTTCTGTAAGTGTAGATATAGAGGGTGGAATAAGCCTTAGAGGAAATGAAAACGTAAGAATATTAATTAATGGTAAACCTTCTGCTTTGGCAGGTTTTGGAAATACCGATGTGCTACAACAACTTCCCGCTGATGCGATTGAAAGAGTAGAAGTAATCACAAGTCCATCTGCGCGTTACGATGCTCAGGGTACTGCCGGTATTATTAACCTGGTACTGAGAAGGGATAAAACCTTAGGCTTCAATGGTTCGGTAAGACTACAATCCGGGACTCCACTTAACAACAGAGCCGCAGCAAACCTCAACTGGAGAACAGAAAAGTTTAACTTCTTTGGTAATATTGGCTATTCCCATAGAAAACCACCGGGTAATGCTAATTTCGAAAGTTTTTTTACAGAAGACAACCCTCTAAGACAATTTGATAGGGTTACTGAAGAAAGAGAGTACGACAGAAACAGAAAAGACTTTAATTTTAATATTGGAGCAACCTACTTTTTTGACTACAACACCTCTTTTACAGCCAGCTATTTTGGAAGATCTGGTGAAGATAACGACTTAACCAACAACTCTACTTCAAGATTTAATGAAGGAGTTTTAATTAATGAAACCTTAAGATTAGAAAGAGAAATTGAAGAAGAAGATTCTTACCAAGTGTCTTTAAATTTTAATAAGAAATTCGACAATGAAGGGCATGAATTGGATACGGAATTTCAATATTCTGAAGATAGTGAATTTGCCCCAACCATTATTACCGAAGATGTTGTTGCCGGCGAAGACCAATTTATACCAGATGAATCTGTTATTCAAAGAGAAGACCAAACCGAATATTTGTTACAAGCAGACTATGTTAAACCCATGGGCGAATCGCAGTTCGAGGCTGGATTTAGAGTAAATCTTGAAAACTCTGTTCAACCATTTTTCAGAGAATTAGAAATTGAAGAAAATGTACCGGTTGTGGATACACTACTTACCAATAATTTTGAATTTGATGAAAATGTCTACGCCGTATACGCACAATATGGGAACAAGTATGGTAAATTTTCATTTTTATTTGGACTAAGGTATGAATATACCCAACTAAAAGGAGAAACAACATCTGATTACGATTTGAGTCAATTTGAAGAACTTCTTGGCGAAGATGTTGATTTAAATTTTGACAATCGATTTGACGGATTTTTCCCAACTTTAAACCTTATTTATGAAATTGGTGAAGATGAAAACATTACCTTAGGTTACAACAGGCGTATCAACCGACCAAGAGGTTGGTTTCTAAATCCAACGCCATCGCTTTCGTCACGTGTAAACGTTTTTCAAGGTAATCCTAGTCTAAGACCTGCTTTTGCAAATGCTGTAGATTTAGGCTATTTAAAACGCTGGAGTGATAAATTCACCCTAACCGCTTCTGTGTATTATCAGAGAGAAACTGATGCTTTTGAACGTATAGACGAACAAACCGGTCAAATAACTAACGATGGATTGGTAGTCGTAAGAACGATACCTATTAATCTTTCCACTAACCAACGTATGGGGTTTGAAGTGGGTGCACTTTACAATCCAAACGATTGGTTAAGACTTAACTGGAGTGTAAATGGTTTTAGATTTGTAACCGACGGATTTTTTAACGGTCAAGATTTTGGTGTAGAAAATAACAGTGTTACATCACGATTTAGCGCAAAAGTTGATTTACCCTATAAAATCCAATGGCAAACCAATGTAAATTTTCAAGGTCCTTTTGAAAATGCCCAAACCAAAACTGAATCTATTACAAGTGTAAACATGGCATTTAGTAAAGATATACTAAAAGATAATGCAACGATATCTTTAAATGTTAGAGATTTATTCAACTCAAGAATAAGAGATCGGTTTACCGTTGCGCCAACATTTAGTCGTCAAAGCAGCTTCCAGTGGAGAGAACCACAAGTTACAGCGACATTTATTTACAGGTTTAACCAGAATAAAAAACGTGGCGGTGATAGAGAAGAGTATGGCGAAGGTGGCGGAGAAGGCTACTAATACATGCTGTAAATAAAGCACTTATAACTAAAGTGAGATTTATCTAAAGTCAGATGTTTTTCAAGCCATCTGACTTATTTTTTTCTGCAGTTTGAAAAAAAGAATCAGCGTAATAGAGTGTAAAAACACTTATCAAAACACAAACAAAAAGTCCTTTATTCCAACCTGCAAAAAAACCTATTTCCAAACCTTGAAATGCAAATAATAAGAAGACATATACAAAATACCCAGAACCAAACCTGAGTAAACGCGTTAAAGACTCAAGATGTAGTGTCCTTGAAACTATAAAATAAGGGACAAAAAAACTGAGTAAGACACCTGCAATTCTAGTGTAAGTTGTTGCAAACGAATCTATAGTAAACAAACCCACAAGCATCATAAGCAAAACATTGATACAGATATAAAGCAGCACATCTACTAATCTGTTTGCAAATACCTTCTTTGGAGCGTGTTGAACTGTAAAATCTTCTTTAAGATCCAATACATTATACAACAGCTGTAAAGTAATATCTCTTGGTTGGGTTTCGTTGTTTTCAATCCGTTGTATAGTTCTTAGACTTAGTTTGGTTTTGTCTGCTAATTCCTGTTGGGATAATCCAATTTCTACTCTTCGTTTTTTTAACCTATCAGCAATACTCTTCATAGTTTAAGGATAACTTTGCTTAAAAATAACAGAAAACACTCAAAATTAATATCGAATTTAAAAAACATTATGCGACACTTGATATGTCACATAATGTCTTTAGTAAATTTTATAATGATAAAACAGAGCTTCTATACCACCGTTAAACACTTTGATAGGCTTTGGACCACTTAAGCCAACCTGCCGTGAGATATCCGAATCCGGTGTTATAAACCAAACATCGGTATTTTTATAATGGGTTTTAAGGAGGTTTCCTAATGTTTTATAGAACAGATTTGAGTTTACACTAAGCCGCTCACCATAAGGCGGATTAAAAACCATATGGGTTTTTCGTTCATTTTCTTTTTTGGTTGAAAAAAAGTCGTCTTGAACAATTGTGATAAACTCCGATAAATTAGCTTTCTCTACATTATCATGCGCTTTTCTAACTGCCGATGGTGCTTTATCTATTCCTTTTATAGTAAAGTGAAATGGCCTTATTTTCTTTAAAACAGAATTCATAATCACCTCATACAAGTCTTCATCCCAGTCTTGCCAATTCATAAAACCAAACTCTTTTCTGTTAAGATTTGGCGGGATTCGACATGCTATCATGGCCGCTTCGATAAGCAAAGTTCCACTACCGCACATAGGGTCTAGAAAGTCACACTGCCCATCCCATCCGGAATGCAGTAATAGCCCTGCGGCAAGCACTTCATTAATTGGCGCAATATTCGTTGCTGTTCTATAGCCGCGTTTAAAAAGTTTATCGCCGGAACTGTCTAAACTAAGTGTGCAAAAATTCCTATTCACGTGAATATTGAAAACCGCTTTTGGGCTATCCGTAGATACACTTGGTCGCTTTCCGGTTTTATTTCTAAAACGGTCGACTAAAGCATCTTTTGTCCTTAGCGCAACAAATTGAGAATGCGTAAACACGGATTGAAATATCGTGGCTTGCACCATAAATGTTTGGTCTATGGATAAGTGCTTTTCCCATTCAAAATTGTTCAGCTTTTTATAAAAATCATCTTCATTAGCAAATTTGAAATGAAAAATAGGCTTTAAAATGCTAAGTGCAGTTCTCAGACTTAAATTGGCTTTATACATAAAACCTAAATCGCCCTCAAAAGACACATTACGGATGCCTCGCTTAATATGCATAGCACCAAGCTTAAGCAATTCTCTTTCTAAAATTGGTTCAAAACCATACATGGTTGTCGCAACCATTTTAAAATTCTTCATAACATTAATTGGGGTTTAAAGGAATAATAAAAGCCTTAGAATTTTTAAAATAAATAAAATGTCTATCAAAAATAGACTAATTTTGCGACCTATGAAAAAATCTCATTCGAATTGGTACGCAACCTGGTTTGATACACCCTATTACCACATTTTATACAAAAACAGAGATGATAAAGAAGCTGAGGACTTCATGTCCAATCTAACTAAAAACTTAGAACTAAAAAAAGAAGCTTCCATACTGGATGTCGCCTGCGGAAAAGGCCGACACGCTATCTATCTTAACAAAATAGGATACGATGTAGTTGGCATAGACCTATCACAAAACAGCATCAAGTTAGCCAAGCAATTTGAAAACGATACACTACACTTCAAAGAGCATGACATGTGCAAGCCTTTAGACAAACAATTTGATGCTATTTTTAATTTGTTTACAAGCTTTGGTTATTTTGAAAACGACGATTCTAATGTCGAAGCCATAAAAGCTATGCGAGCTAACATGAAACCGGATGCTCACGGCGTAATCGACTTTCTAAATATTCATTATACTCTAGAACACCTTAAGAAATACGAGCTTAAAACAATAGACAATATCGATTTTGAAATAAAAAAATGGGTTGAAGACGACCATCTTTTCAAGGAGATTTCGTTTGATGTAAATGAAGAACACTTTTCTTTCATCGAACGTTTAAAGTGCATTGACCTTGAGATGTTTAAATACTATTTTGAAGAAGCTGGCCTAGAGATTGAACGTACCTATGGCAACTATCAACTAGAACCTTACGACCAAGCAACATCTGAACGCTTAATACTTGTTTTTAGAAGAAAGTCCTAAAAACTAATGCTTACTATCATAAAATATAAAAGCCAATAATTTTTATACTATTGGCTTTATTTGTAGAGACTGTATTTATGTAAGTTTAGCTTTGTTTGTTTTTAGCTTCTATACTTAAGGTTGCATGAGGCACTAACATTAAACGTTCTTTTTGAATTCGTTTGCCGGTCACTCTGCAGATTCCATAAGTTTTATTTTCAATACGGATTAGAGCGTTTTTTAAATCCCTGATGAATTTCTCTTGTCTTATAGCCAATTGAGAATTTGCTTCTTTGCTTAATGTACTACTACCATCGTCGAAAGACTTAAACGTTGGTGAAGTATCTTCGGTATCATTAGAACTGCCGTTTTTGTAAGCTTCTTCATAAACCTTAAGTTGCTTTTCAGCATTTTGGATTTTAGACTCAATTAATTGCCTAAACTCCTTAAGCTCTTCATCTGTATACCTTTCTTTCTTATCGATTGTTGTGCTCATCTTATACTTTTTTTAGGGTTATAACGGTTTTTACATCGTCGAATTCTATTTCTCTACCGTTTTTTAGTCGGTTTGCAAAATTAATGCTTTCAGTTAATGTTTCTCGTTTTATATACGTTAAATTTTCATCTATGGCTTCCTGTAAGATTGTATTCTCTTCAATATCAATACTTATGTGATCGGTGACATTAAGATTGGAATCCTTACGTAGGTTTTGAATCCTGTTTACCAGTTCCCTTGCGATACCTTCATTTTTAAGTTTACTATCAATATGAATATCAAGTGCAACTGTAATGTTGTTTTGAGTAGCAACAAGCCAGCCTTCGATATCCTGAGACGTAATTTCAACTTCGTCTAGAGTAATTATTTTATCTTCTCCATTTATGGACAAGGCT
The DNA here is from genome assembly GCA_964396065.1 of uncultured Mesohalobacter sp. Classification (GTDB taxonomy): domain Bacteria; phylum Bacteroidota; class Bacteroidia; order Flavobacteriales; family Flavobacteriaceae; genus Psychroflexus. The sequence continues at coordinate 31,143 of CAYNCI010000007.1, forward strand.
ATACTGCCGTCTTTTTCTAAAGTAGATATTTGCACTTTATCCATACCATTAATAGCTTGTACCACAAAACGTACTTCCTTACCATATTTTGGTCCTAGGAGTTTAAAATTTGGCTTAATACTTTTAATTAGCATATCCGATGTATCATCAATAAATTCGATGTCTTTGACGTTTACCTCAGATTTTATCAAATTAGCCACTTGTAGAACATCAGCCTTAAATTGTTCATCTAATACGGGAATCATTATACGCTGGAGTGGCTGTCTAACTTTTATTTTTTCCTTCTTTCGTAATGACAGGACTAAGGACGAAATAATTTGCGCTATGTGCATTTTATCCTCGAGTGGTTTGTCTACATAGGACTCATCGTACAAAGAAAAATCATCTAGATGAACACTTTCTGAGGTATTACCTGCTTTTATATTAACTAAATCTTGGTACAAACGGTCTGCGAAAAATGGTGCAACGGGAGCCATTAATTTTGAAATTTCTAGCATACACGTGTAAAGGGTCTGGTAAGCTGAAATTTTGTCTTTTTGGTAATCTCCTTTCCAGAAGCGTCTTCTGCTTAAACGCACATACCAGTTTGATAGATTTTCCTGCACAAAATCTGATATTGCTCTTACCGCCTTTGTAGGCTCGTACTCTTCAAAGTACTTATCTACAGTATTGATAAGGGTGTGTAGCTCTGACAAAATCCATCTGTCAATTTCCGGTCTTTCCTCTAGTGGGACGTCGTTTTCTTTATATTCAAATTTATCGATATTAGCATACAAAGCAAAGAAAGAATAGGTATTGTAAAGTGTTCCAAAGAATTTACGCTGAACTTCTTCTATGCCTTTTAAATCGAATTTTAAATTATCCCAAGGGTTAGCATTACTTATCATATACCAGCGCACAGCGTCTGGCCCATAAGTAGCTATGGTTTTAAAAGGATCGACAGCGTTACCTAATCTTTTTGACATTTTTTGACCTTTGGCATCTAAAACCAGCCCGTTAGAAACCACGTTTTTATAAGCGACATCGTCGAATACCATCGTTGCAATGGCATGAAGTGTATAAAACCAACCTCTGGTCTGGTCTACACCTTCGGCTATAAAATCAGCGGTCTTAAGTCCGTTTTCCACTTCAGCTTTGTTTTCAAACGGGTAATGCCACTGTGAGTAAGGCATAGATCCTGAATCGAACCAAACGTCAATCAAATCAGATTCTCTTTTCATTGGGTGTCCCGACTCTGAAACCAATACCACTTTATCAACTACATTTTTATGAATATCTATAGCTTCGTAATTTTTATCAGAAAAATCATTTTCAACAAAATCCTTGAATGGATTTTCTGTCATAAATCCTTTTTCAACAGACTTCTCTATTTCTTGCTTTAATTGAGCGATAGATTCTACAATCATTTCTTCTTTACCATCTTCCGTTCTCCAGATGGGAAGTGGAATACCCCAATAACGTGAGCGAGATAAGTTCCAATCGTTGGCGTTGGCCAGCCAGTTTCCGAAACGACCTTCTCCCGTTGCTTTTGGTTTCCAGTTTATTGTCTTGTTAAGCTCGAACATTCTGTCCTTTACAGCAGTCGCTTTTATAAACCAAGAATCTAAAGGATAGTATAATATGGGCTTGTCAGTTCGCCAACAATTTGGATACGAGTGGACGTATTTTTCAACCTTAAATGCTCTGTTTTCTATTTTTAATTGAATTGCCAATTCAACATCAACAGATTTTTCGGGTGCTGAACCTTCATCGTAGTATTCGTTTTTAACGTATTTGTTAGCGTACTCTCCTAATTCTGGTCTAAACTTTCCTGTCAAGTCAACCAAAGGCACGAGATTGTCGTTTTCGTCTTTAACCAACATAGCCGGTATTTCCGGTGTTGCTTGTTTAGCCACTAAGGCATCGTCTGCACCAAATGTTGGAGCTGTATGTACTATTCCGGTACCATCTTCAGTCGTCACGAAATCTCCTGCAATAACTCTAAAGGCATTTTCCGGATTGTGGTAAGGCTGCACAAAAGGGAAAAGCTGTTCGTAGCGGCTTTCTAAAATAGTTTCACCTTTAAACTCTTCCATTATATAAAATGGAATATTTTTTTGTGACTCTTCGTAAGCGCCTAACTCTTCGATGGTCTTTACCTCGTAGTATTTTTTCCCAAATTGCTTCTGCAACAATGGCAAAGCAAGAATGACCGTTATGGGTTCAAACGTATATTGGTTAAAGGTTTTTACTGCTATGTAGTCAATTTTCTTTCCTACGGTCAGTGCCGTATTACTCGGTAGTGTCCAAGGAGTCGTTGTCCAGGCCAAAAAGAACACATCGCCTTCAAGTTGTTTTAAATTATCGGGTAAGGTCTCTTTTACAGCCTTAAACTGTGCCGTGACTGTAGTGTCTGTAACATCCTGATAGGTACCGGGTTGATTAAGCTCATGAGAGCTTAAACCGGTCCCTGCTTTAGGCGAGTAGGGCTGGATGGTATAGCCTTTATATATCCATCCCTTTTTATAAATTTGAGCCAATAACCACCAAACAGATTCCATATATTTAGGCGTGTAGGTAATATAAGGATTTTCCATATCTACCCAATAACCCATTTTCTGCGTGAGGTCGTTCCAGACGTCCGTATAACGCATTACTGTTTTTTTACATGCAGCGTTATATTCTTCGACAGAGATTTTTTTTCCTATATCTTCTTTAGTTATGCCTAATTCTTTTTCTACGCTCAGCTCAACGGGTAAACCATGCGTATCCCAACCTGCTTTTCTATCAACTCGATAGCCTTTCTGGGTTTTGTATCGACAGAATATATCTTTAATAGCTCTTGCCATGACATGATGAATACCCGGCAATCCATTAGCAGATGGCGGGCCTTCAAAAAAAATGAATGGCTTATCTTTAGGTTTTTGTTCAACACTTTTTTTGAAAATGTCGTGCTCCTGCCAATAATCTAAGACATCAGAAGCTGTTTGCACCAAGTTTAAGCCCTTATATTCTGGAAAATGTTTACTCATTTTATGGTCTTTTTTGAAGTTTGCAAAATTAATAAATTTATATTAACCTGTAGAAAACACGTAGCATTAATACGTACTTATTTATTGATTTTTAAAATCTTAAAGTGAATTTGGATTGATTTTGATGAAATACGAAAACTAAAGATTTTTAACTATCTAAATCCATTTCATGATAGCGAAAGAAAAGCTCCAGACCAATGTTTTTTATGATTTGCTGCTACTGAACTTTCAGTTAAAAAAAATTCATGTAGTTTTGCCAGCTTATTTTTAAAGCAAATACATGAAAGCTGTCCTCCATCTTTTTGATTTACAGCAAAAAGTAAATTATAAAACCGAAATTTTATCAGGTTTAACTGTTGCCTTAGCACTGGTCCCGGAAGCGGTGGCATTTGCACTCATTGCCGGCTTATCTCCCTTAACCGGGCTTTATGCCGCATTTGTTATGGGCCTTGTGACATCCATTTTTGGAGGCAGGCCAGGAATGATTTCCGGAGCTACAGGAGCTATTGCCGTTGTTTTAGTGACATTAGTAAAATCGCATGGAGTTGAGTATGTGTTTGCTACTGTGGTTTTAGCAGGGATTATACAGATTTTGGCAGGTGTGTTTAAACTTGGAAAACTCATGAGATTGGTGCCACATCCTGTGATTTTTGGCTTTGTTAATGGCTTGGCTATCATAATTTTCATGTCGCAATTAGACCAGTTTAAAGATCAAAATGGATTATGGCTAACCGGTACTACCTTATACGCTTTCGTGGGTCTTGTTTTGCTGACAATCCTGATTATTTGGGGTTTACCAAAATTAACTAAAGCGATTCCCTCTTCTCTTTTTTCTATTCTGGTCGTGTTTGGTATCGTTACAATATTCAATTTAGACACTAAAACTGTTGGCGATATGGCGTCGATTAAAGGTGGCTTCCCTCCTTTTCACATCCCTGACATTAAATTTGGTCTCGACACGCTAATTCTTATTTTCCCATATGCAGCGATTGTTGCAGGTGTTGGTTTAATTGAAAGTTTATTAACCTTAAACATTGTAGACGAATTAACTGAAAGTAGAGGAAGAAGTAATAAAGAGGCTGTTGCACAAGGTGCTGCGAATATTTTATCAGGCCTGTTTTCCGGAATGGGTGGTTGTGCCATGATTGGTCAAAGTTTGATAAACGTGTCCAATGGTGCAAGAGCAAGGCTTTCCGGAATAGTTGCTTCTGTGCTATTATTGGCATTTGTCGTTTTTGGCTCGTCACTAATCGAAAAAGTGCCTATGGCAGCGCTAACCGGCCTGATGATTATGGTTTCGATTGGCACATTCGAGTGGGCAAGCTTAAGAACCTTTAATAAGTTTCCTTTACCAGATATTTTCGTTATGCTGGTGGTTACATTGGTGACTGTTTTTCTCCACAATTTGGCTCTTGCTGTATTAATTGGTGTGGTTATAGCTGCACTAGTTTTCGCCTGGGAAAATGCCAAAAGAATTAGAGCTAGAAAATATGTAGACGAAAATGGGATTAAACATTACGAAATTTATGGGCCACTGTTTTTTGCCTCTACCACTACTTTTAATTCTAAATTTGATGTTGCAAATGACCCTGAAGAAATCATGATCGACTTTACAGAGAGTCGTGTTGCAGACATGTCGGCCATTGAAGCTTTAAACAAACTCACCGAGCGCTATCACAAATACGGCAAGAAAGTCTACATTACAAATTTGTCTAGTAGCTGCAATAAAAAATTGATTAAAGCCGACAAAATGATAAACGTAAATATTGTTGAAAAAGCAAAGGAAGACTTCTAACTACCTCACTTAAATATTTAAAATTTTACACCAATGAAATTATATAAAGAGTTTAAAGAGTTTGCTGTAAAAGGCAATATGATAGACATGGCAGTAGGTATCATTATCGGCGTGGCGTTTAACAAAGTGGTTGATGTACTTGTAAAACAGATACTAATGCCGCCATTATCTTTACTAACAAAAGGCGTAAACTTCAGCAACAAGAAAATAATTTTACAAAACGCGATTACAGATGTTGAAGGTAACATCACAACTGAGGAAGTAGCGATTGGCTATGGCCTTTTAATAGAAGTATTTGTTGATTTTCTAATTATTGGCTTTGTTGTCTTTGTGATTGTGAAATTTATGAATCGCTTAAAAAACAAAGCTCAAGACGTTGAAGACAAGACTGTGGCGACGCCGAAAGACATCGAATTGCTATCTGATTTAAAACAACTTATGCAAGAACAAAACACCTTACTGAAGAATAAGGCCTAGATATTTTTTTGCAAAAAAGACGATAAACTTAACTTCTCGCTTCTAGCAATTTCTAAAAGAATATTGAGTTTGGCTTAGAGCTTTTGATTCCTAAAAAACTTTATTCTTTAGCCATTTTATTTTAATACATATAAGCCAACCGGTATTCTAAAGTTATTTTTTATCCTGAAGAGCAAAAACACTTTTTAAAAGATCTGTAGTTCTTTCTGAAATATCTGTCCTTATCTTAGTTTCTTCTTGTGCAATCATAGTATAAACACCTTGTAATGCTTGTTGTGTCACATACTCAGAAAGATTGTTATCTACACTGGAAGTAAATGGCAATGTATTATATTTATCAATAGCTGTAGTCCAAATTTGGTCGGCACCTACTTTAGAAAAAGACTCTTCTACGACAGGAAAAAACTTATTGTATAATTCTGTTTGAGTTTTGGATTCCAAATACTGTGTTGCAGCATTTTCGCTACCCATCAAAATATTTTTAGCATCCTCTATAGTCATTTGCTTTATAGCCGAAACAAAAATTGGTGTAGCTTCTTTTACTGCATCTTCCGCAGCTCTGTTCATTAGCTTGAGGCCTTCATCTGCAAGATTTCCCAGTCCGATTTTTCTTAGACTATTCTCTACTTTCTGCAACTCTTCGGGCAACATGATTTTTACCATTTCATTTTTAAAAAACCCGTCTTTTTGAGTTAATTTCTGAACCTCGGTTTGAACACCTTTTTCTAAGGCCTGCTTTAAACCCATTCCGATTTGAGACTCTGTGAGCTGAGCCGGGTCTTCCATAACGGCTTCAGCAATAGACTGCAATTCTGCACAGGAAAACAAAGTGAAGCTTAATAACAAAATAATTACTTTTCTCATGGGTTTAGTTTTTGAAAGAATACGCTTAGGCTATCGGTAATATTGTATTTTTCTGCAAAACCAGCATTAACCTCTAACACATATTGTGCGGGCTTGTAAGCTTTAATAGTGGACTCGTCAAAAGGTTTTGCGTCTTTATTTATTTCTACCACATTTAAATCACTATCGATATAAATAAGGTCTAAAGGAATTTTTGTATTCTTCATATAAAAGGTAGGTCTGGGCCTTTCATCCTCGTAAATAAACAACATCCCTTGATTTGTTTCCATAGAATTACGGTGCATCAGACCGGTTTGTTGTTCGTAGTCAGTTTCAGCAAATTCTATATCGAGCTGTACTAATGTATCGTTCTTGTTCAAGAAGACTAACTCACCCTCTTTTTTAAAAGTGATCTCAAAAGGTTTTACGGTATTTTTTTGACTTTTCTTACACGAAAAGGAAACGAAAACCAGAAAAACTAATAAAAATCTAAGATTCTGCATTCTTCTTATAATTTCTTAAACTTAAAAATATCACAACTAAACCAACCAAAAACATAGGAATGCTAAGTATCTGGCCTGTATTTAAAAACCAATCTTCACGTTCTTCAAGCTGTGCTTTTTTGAAAAATTCTACAAAAAAACGTATAGCCCATAATATTGAAAAGAACAATCCGAACAGCATACCACTTTTTTTTCGAATAGGTGTTTTCCAATACAGGTAGTATAAGAGTAAGAACAACAGCAAGTACGCAGCAGATTCGTAAAGTTGCGCCGGGTGTCGCGGAAAATTCTCTCCATTCTGAACAAAAATGACTCCAAAGTCTGAATTTGTGGCTTTACCTACAATTTCAGAATTCATAAAATTGCCAAGTCTCACAAAAATAGCCCCAAAGGATATCGGGATAACAATTCGGTCAAAAATCCAAGCAGAACTTCTTTTGTCTACTTTTTTGGCATAATAAAACAAGGCAATAGCTATTCCAATCGTCGCACCATGACTGGCAAGACCGGTAAAACCTGAAAATTGAAATTCCGGCACAAACTTAAATGGCAAAAATACGGATAGCGGATCTTCAAAAAATAATTCGCGTTGGTAAAACAATACATGTCCTAACCTGGCACCTGCCAAAGTCGAGACAATCATGTACATCAACAATTTATCCATTTTTTCTAATGGCTCTTTCTCTCTTATAAATATGGCTTTCATGAGATACCACCCGGAGACAAAAGCGATTAAGAACATTAAACTGTAATACCTTATCGTAAAAAAACCAAGATCAATACCTATCGAAGGGTCCCAAACTATGGAATATGACATATAATTAATTTTGGCTAAAGATATAAGTTAATGTAGACATATGGAAATGAAGTAAATTCTAATTGAAATTTTATCACACTCGACCTGCCTAAAAACGAAAAGTGGAAAAAACTTTTTCTAATCTTCAAATTTGGCAATGGATTGTCGTTCGCGATTTACAATCAATTTTGTGACATCCGGCCTTGAATAATGACCAACAGGATCAAAGTTTTGGCGTTCCTCTAAAACTTTGTTGAAATCAATTTCGTGAACAAAAACACCCTCTTCATTTACAATTGGAGGCACTATCCATTCGCCATCCGGTCCGGCAATGCAGGAACCACCATTGGTCAACACCTCTGGAGAACTGGATAATATATCTTCTATATAAGGTGTTGTTGTTGGAAAATCTTCTTTGCGCATTAAACTCGAAACAGAGACGACAAAAGAACGTGATTCTCTGGCAACAAACCTTGTAATGTCTTTTGTATTATGATCGGAACCGGGCCAAACCGCCACATGAAGGTTTTCACCCTGAGCATAAAGGGCTGTTCTTGGAAGTGGCATCCAATTTTCCCAGCAGTTTAACCCGCCTACAGTAAAACTTTTTAATGCATGTACTCTAAGACCGTTACCGTCGCCTGGAGACCACGTAAGGCGCTCATCATAGGTTGGTCTTAATTTCCTGTGGACAGATTGTATTTCACCATTTTCATCAATATAAACTAAAGAGCAGTACAAACTATGCCCTCCTCTATCCATCGCTCGTTCGATTAATCCAAGATAAATAGCAATGTTATATTTTCCTGCCAACCCACAAATGCTTTTAAGATCGCCTTTCTCAATCTCTACAGCATTTCTGGCATAATGAGCATGTAATTCTTTTTGCATTGGTGAGTCAAACTTAGTTGCCTCGGTTAAACCTAACCAATGTGGGTAACCTGGCAATAAAGCCTCACCAAATACTACGAGATTTGCTTTTTGCTGTGCAGCTTCAACAATTGCTTTTTCTATTTTAGATATTGTAGCAGCTTTATCTAACCAAACAGGCGCAAGTTGAGCCATTGCTATGTTTAGAACGTCCTTAGACATATTATTTAAACTTTGAGTTGAATCTCAAAAGTAATCTAAAATAATTTTCTATGGAAAATGCACAAAATTTATTAGAGCAATTTAACTGGTGCTATGCTTTGTAATGTTTTATAAGCTGAGTTGTAGAAGGGTCATGAGGACTCATTTCTTCATTACTTAAGTCCTCCAAAACTTTGTTTGCCAGTTGCTTACCAAGCTCAACACCCCATTGATCGTAACTAAAAATATTCCAAACAACCCCTTGTACAAATATTTTATGTTCGTACATCGCAATTAGTTTCCCTAAACTGTTTGGGGTTAACTTGTCTATCAATATGGTTGTTGTTGGTCTGTTGCCGTCAAATATTTTGAAAGGTGTAAGTTTTTGTATGTCCTGTTGAAACATTCCTTTTGCTTCCAATTCCTGTACAACTTCTTCTTCACTTTTTCCATTCATAAGGGCTTCGGTCTGAGCAAAGAAATTCGCCATTAAAATATCATGATGATCCTCATAACCATTTAACGACTGTTTGTACCCAATAAAGTCTGCAGGGATAAGTTTAGTACCTTGATGTAACAGTTGAAAAAAGGCGTGTTGTGAGTTGGTGCCCGGCTCGCCCCAAACAATATTACCTGTCTGATAATTGACATTATTTCCGTTTCGATCAACACTTTTACCATTACTTTCCATAATAGCTTGTTGAAGATAAGGTGCTAATTTTTGAAGGTACTGCGTGTAAGGTATAACAGCTTCACTTTCGGCATGGTAAAAATTGTTGTACCAAATTGTTAGCATAGCGAGTATAACGGGGATATTACTTGAAAAGTCTTCCTCTTTAAAATGCACGTCCATAGCATTAGCACCATCCAAAAGATCTTCGAAGGTTTGGAAACTTGTGCCTAACGCAATTGATAAACCTACAGTGCTCCACAATGAAAATCTACCTCCAACCCAATCCCACATGGGGAAAATGTTGTCTGAAGATATGCCAAAATTTACAGCTTTATCAACATTTGCTGAAACTGCAACAAAATGAAGTTTAATATTGTCCTGAGTAGTAAAATTAAGGAACCAATTTCTTATTGTTGTAGCATTAGTAAGTGTTTCCTGAGTGCCAAAAGATTTGGAAACAACAAGACAAAGTGTTGTTTCAGGGTTTAGATGTTTTAATGTTTCAGCCACATGGTCGCCATCTACATTGGATACAAAATGTACATTTAAGTGGGTTTTGTAATAGGACAGGGCTTCCATGACCATTTGCGGGCCTAGATCAGAGCCGCCTATTCCAATATTAACAATATCCGTAATCGGCTTACCTGAAAACCCTTTCCATTCGCCACTTTGTACATGTTCCACAAAAGATTTCATCTTTTGCTTTGCTGCATTTACATCTTCTCTAATAGGCTTGGCATTAACACTTATTTCTTCGTCAGAACGTAAAGCTGTATGTAGAACCGCTCTACCTTCTGTTTCGTTGATAGTGGCTCCACTAAATTGAGATTGTATGGCTGACTTGAGATTTACCTCCTCTGCCAATTCTACTAAAGCCTGAAATGCCTTTTCCGACAGGCGATGTTTTGAAAAATCAACCAGGAAATCTTCAAATTTGATGCTAAATTTATCGAATCTATTTAATTGATTTTCAAAATGATCTGAAATTGAAATATATTTCTCTTCAGAATAAATTTCAGAAAGCTTTTTCCAAGCTTTTGAAGTTGTTGGGTTTATTGAAGGTAAAGCCATGATGAAATTATCCCTTTTTTAGTTGTGGAAGAACGTGCTTTTGATAATGTTTTATCAAACCATCTATTGGTCTTCTGATGATGTTTCCAATATTAAGGTGGTATCTTTTAGCTACATCTCTAATAATGTCTTCTGAGAAGAAAGCTATAGAACCGATAAAATGAATTGGCACGTTTTGAGCATTTTTATAACACATTACGCGTCTTTCTATAAACTTCTCCATGCCTTCATAGATTAATTTATAGAAATAGCCGTTTCTTTCTTCGGAAGTGAAAATAAATTCTGCAAAATGAGCTAAATACGTATTAGGATTTTCTTGCTTGTACACATTATTCTTAATGGTATCTGCTCTTAAATCGTAACGGCGCTCAAATTCACGGCTCATATCTTCTCCCATGTATTTATAGTAATAATCGCGGATAAGGCGTTTACCGAAATAATTCCCACTAGCTTCGTCCATAAGGATAAAGCCAAGAGATTCGACCTCCATATGCACTTTTTTGCCGTCGAAGAAGCAAGAATTAGACCCTGTACCTAAAATACATACTATTCCTGGTTCGTTTGTCGCAGCAAAAGCAGCAGCAACCATATCTTCATCAACATTTATTTCTGCATCCGGAAAGTAGTCTTGTAAGATGTCGTGTAACACTTTTGTAGGTGTAGGCGTACCACAACCTGCTCCGTAAAAGTCGACCCTTTTAACCTTAGATTTTACATTGGCTAAATCTTCATTTTCATGAAGCCGTTCTTTAAGTACATCTGGTTTAAAAACAGCCGGATTAAGTCCTTTTGTTCTTGTTTTTAAAATCTGATTACCATCATAGTCTAGTAAAAGCCAATCGCACTTTGTGGATCCGCCGTCTGCAATAAATATCATATGTAAAAGATTAGAAATAAAAAAGGCTTACACAAAAGGTAAGCCTTTTATTAAAAGTATATTATAACTTAGAAACGTGAGATGCAAGATCAAGCATCTTAGCAGAGAATCCCCATTCGTTATCGTACCAGGAGATAAGCTTAAAGAAATTGTCATTAAGCGCTATACCTGCATTTGCATCAAAGTTTGATGTAGCTGGTTCAGAAACAAAGTCTTGAGAAACAACATCGTCTTCAGTATAATTTAATACGCCTTTTAAATCGCCTTCAGACGCAGCTTTTATGGCAGCTTTTACTTCTTCGTAAGTTGCTGATTTTTCTGTTCTAACAGTTAAATCTACTACAGAAACGTCTGCTGTAGGAATTCTAAAGGCCATACCAGTAAGTTTACCTTCCAATGCAGGAATAACTTTTGCTACTGCTTTAGCAGCACCGGTACTTGTAGGTATAATGTTGTTCATAGCGGCTCTACCTAGACGGTAATTCTTTCTAGAAGGAGAATCGACAGTATGTTGTGTAGCAGTTGCAGCGTGAACAGTAGTCATAAGTCCTTCGACAATTCCAAAGTTGTCATCTATAACTTTAGCCAATGGTGCTAAACAGTTTGTAGTACAAGATGCATTAGAAACGATGGTATCTTCTGCTTTTGCGTGGGTATGATTAACGCCCATAACAAACATAGGAGCTGTCTTTGAAGGTGCAGAAATAACAACTTTCTTGGCTCCGGCTTTGATATGTGCAGATGCATTATCTAAATCTGTAAAGATACCTGTACAATCGCATACCACGTCGACACCTACTTCATCCCACTTTAAATCTTCAGGATTTCTTTCTGCTGTTACTCTAATGGTTTTTCCGTCTACAACAAGATGACCGTCTTTTACCTCAACGGATTTATCAAATCTCCCGTGAACAGAATCATATTTTAACATATAAGCCAAATGTTCAACATCAAGTAAATCATTTATTGCCACGACTTCCACATCTTCTCTAGCTTGAGAAATTCGAAAAGCAATTCTTCCTATTCTTCCAAATCCGTTTATTCCAATTTTTGTTTTCATTATTAGTATTAATTTTAATTTAAAATTATGAAGATACGATATCTGCGACTCTTATCAAGTCTTTATCGATTGTTTTTTTATAATTGATAGCTACCTCAAAAGGTACTTGCACGATTTTATTATGGCTTACACCTACCATGATATTTGACTTACCATCCAGTAAAGCATCTATTGCGCCAACCCCTAAACGGCTAGCTAAAACCCTGTCGTAACAGCTTGGTGAACCACCACGTTGTATGTGTCCAAGTACAGTAACTTTTATTTCATACTGAGGTAAATCTCTCTCTAAGTCATCCTTTAACTTTGTAATATTTTTACCAATCTGATCGCCTTCAGCAACCACAACTATACTAGAAGTTTTACCTGCCAAACGACTTTTGTTAAGAGATTTGACAAGCCTTTCCATTCCTAAATCTTCTTCAGGTATAAGAATTTGTTCTGCTCCGGCAGCTATACCGCTGTTTAGTGCAATATCCCCGGCATCTCTCCCCATAACTTCAACGAGAAAAAGTCTATCGTGAGAATTTGCAGTGTCTCTAATTTTGTCAATCGCTTCTACGACAGTATTAAGGGCTGTGTCGTACCCTAGTGTAAAATCTGTACCATTAATATCATTATCTATAGTACCTGGAATGCCAATTACCGGAATATCGAACTCTGAACTAAAGATTTTAGCACCAGTAAAAGACCCATCTCCACCTATAACCACTAAGGCGTCTATACCTCTAGATTTTAAGTTCTCGTAGGCTTTTTTTCTATACTCGTATTCTTTAAATTGCATAGAACGGGCAGACTTAAGAAAAGTCCCGCCTCTGTTTATAATGTTTCTAACACTTCTTGGTCCAAGCTCAATAAAGTCATTTTCGATGAGGCCTTGATAACCTCTATAAATACCATAAGCTTTTAGGTTATTGAAAGAGGCATTTCTTACAACGGCTCTTATTGCAGCGTTCATTCCTGGAGCATCACCACCACTGGTAAGAACAGCAATTGATTTAATTTCTTTACTCATACATCAAAAATATTAGTTTTTCGTAAAATACACTAATGTTTGAATTTGCTATAACGTTTTCTGTTAATAAAATTAATGTATTAACTGACCAATGTCAAGTATTGACAATTTAAGTCAAATATAATTATTTATTTCAATTTTAATAAATTATAGCTTTTTGAAAGAGATGGCTACACCTCCACCTTCGGCTAGTTTTAGGTCTAAGATGTCTGATTGAGTTACTTCCATAGACTCTATTTCAATCGAAAGAGGGTTATTATCCCAATGTGCGTCGGCGCCGTCTTTGTAAACCTTTGCTGCATAAGTTACACCTTTATCCAAGAAATCCAGAGAAACTTTCAAGTCCCTCTTATTTTCATCCGTAATACTTCCTAAGAACCAATTGCCTGTGCCTTTTTCTTTTCTAGCAATGGTAACGTAATCGCCTACTTCTCCATTTAAAACTTTAGTCTCAGACCAATCGACGCCTACATCCCTTATAAATTCAAGAGGTTCCGGGTTTGCTTCATAATGCTCGACTAAATCTGCTGCCATTTGTATAGGACTATATATCACCACATAAAGTGCCAATTGTTGAGCTAAAGTCGTATTAACCTGATTTTCTGTCTTATAATCGTCAAACTTGATGTTAAAAATACCAGGCGTATAATCTATAGGGCCTGCTAACATCCTTGTAAAAGCTACAATAGGTAAATGTTCAGGCGGATTACCTCCGTCGGTAGACCATGCGTTAAATTCCTGACCACGAAGCCCTTCCCTTGAAATAATATTTGGATATGTTCGTCTAAGGCCTGTAGCTTTAATAGGTTCGTGAGCATTTACGGCCACTTGATATTCTGCAGCTTTTATGGCTGCATTATTGTAATGGTTAACCATATATTGCCCATGGTGATACTCTCCTTTTGGTATAATTTTTCCCACATAACCAGACTTTACAGAGTGCATGCCATATTTTTGCATAAGAGCATAGGCTGTATCCAATTGCTTGTCGTAAGTCTGAGTCGCTGCAGAAGTCTCGTGGTGCATAATGATTTCTACCCCTTTTTCCTTTGCATATCGAGTAACTTCATCCAAATCGTAATCCTGGTATGGTGTCACAAAATCGAATACGCCTTCTCTATCTTCAAAACCTATCCAACGTTCCCAGCCGGTATTCCAACCTTCAACCAAAACGCCTCCGATGTTATTCTTTGCAGAAAAATCGATAAACTGTTTTACATTTTCGGTTGTTGCGCCATGTTTGCCATGCGTTTTTCCTGTATCCTTCCACTGTCCATCAATCATTTCCATACCATAATCCCATGTGGATTTTCCTAAGTGCATTTCCCACCAAACCCCTGTATATTTCATAGGTGTAAACCACGATACGTCCCCTATTTTATTGGGTTCGTTTAAATTGACGATAAGATTAGATTCAATTAAAGCCGGTGCATTGTCTGTAATCTGAATTGTACGCCATGGTGTCGAAAACGGGACAGTTCGTTTTACTTTATAACTCGTGTTTTCAGAGCCTACTAAACTACTTTTAAGTGTTAAATTTTCAGTATCTACCTTGAGTGTCATTCCTGAATAATCCAAAAGTGCAGCTTCGTGAAAACTTAAATGTATTCCATCCTGACCTACCATAGTTACCGGAGTATTTACTGCATTTTCCGGGATATACGTTTGTGCTAAACTTTCATGATTACGATATTTGGCCGCATCAATTTCTGATAATTTGGTTGTACTGTACAAATGTTCGTAAATATCCCAGTCGCCCGGTATCCAAAAGGTCTTATAATCTTCAGTTAGATTGAATTCTGTGTGCTCTTCTGTGATTAAAACCTCATCTAAGTTAGATTGTTCAGGAAAATGGTAGCGAAAGCCTATACCATCATCATACACCCTAAAAATCACATCTAACTTTCGTTTCAGATTAGATTTTTCTTGTAGATGAACAACCACCGTATTATAATTATTTTTCACATCCAATTGTTCGCCCCAAGGCATTTGCCAGGTTTCATCAACTTCTGTAATGCTATCTAATTTTAAGCTGAAATTATTTTTTAGTGGTTCTGTGTTTTCAAATTCAAAGCTAACAAACGATGTATCGATAATTGTTTTGCCTTTGTAGTTTATCATATAATAAAACTGACCTTCTTCTGTAGTGTTGAAGCTTACTTCTACCACTTGATTTGGAGATGCTATTTTATGATTTTGTTCTCCTTGGCAAGACATAAGACCTATTGAAAGTAACAGGACTAAAAAAATTGATTTCATGATATTTTATTATGGTTTATTTTGCTTCTAGCAGGACTAATCCATTTTCGGGATTTACACTAACTTTCCCGTCTTCAACTGTATAAGATTTACCGGAATAAGCATCAACAACTTCCTGATTGTCTTCAAAAACTGAAGAAACATTTAATTCCACTACAGGATCCTTCAGATCTAAAGCGATAACAACTTCATCCTTATAATCGCCTTTTGTATAACGTCTGCTAAACACGAGAGGTTCTTTAGAAATCAATTGATGTTTTCCTGCGCCGACTGCCGGGTGATTATTTCTAAACTGTCCTAGTTTTTGGTAGTGAGACAATGTATTTTTCACGGAATCTACTGTAGTGATTTGCTCCCAATTCATAAAAGATCGGAGTGTGGCGTCGCCCACAGTACCATCAATAGTTAAGGAACGGTCTGTTTCGTCTCCATAATAAACCTGAGATGCACCCGGAGATAACAATAGCATAGTTCCTCCTTCAAGACTTTTTGCTCTAGGCTTATCAAATGGTTGCCCATCGTCATGAGAGGTGATGTAATTTAAAGTACCATAATCTTTTAACTGGTTCTGTAAAATGCTGTCGTATTTATGAAATACCTGTTGCTTAGCCATTTGTTTGATGTTCCACTTAAATTCGAAATTGATTAAGCTGTGAAAGCTAGGCGGGTCAAAGTAGTTTACTTTTTTGTCTCCATAATCGAAATATTGTCCTCCGGAAATGACGTAATTATAGACTTCGCCAACAAGGTAAAAATCATTATCGTCTAAGACTTTATCCGGATTATCATTTTTAAAAGCTTTAAATGCATTGTCGCATTCTACTTTAAATTCCTGCCAAACAAATTCTTCGGTGTGTTTTACAGTATCTACTCTGTAGCCGTCGATTCCAAAATCTGTGATATAATCTGTTAGCCATTTCATGATATAAAAACGTGGTGCTCTTGGATGACCTGTTCTTTCAAAAAACGCGTCTAATTCGGCCATTTCTTGCTCGTACCTGCCTTCTGCTTTCCACTTTTCTTCCAGCTGTGGAGGCAGCCCCACTTCTTCGTTGCTGTCTGTTCTAATGTCCGGAAGATTTTCTACCAAAGTACACATGATGGTATTTTCGTAATTATCGTATGTGCATTGAGGAGAAGTTCTCACCCATTCGTCTGGCCAAGCAGGATCCTGATCAGTTGCCGGTCCGGTATGATTTATGACAGCATCAAGTAATATCCTAATACCATTCTGGTGCGCTATCTCAACAAGTTCTTTTAAATCGTCTGTAGTTCCAAAATTAGGATCAATTTTTGTCCAGTCTTTAGCCCAATAGCCGTGATAACCATAGGATACACCGGTACCTTCGTCGGTTGAACCGTGAATCTGCTCAACGATTGGGGTCATCCAAATGGCATTTATGCCTAAATCTGTAAAATAACCTTCTTTTATTTTTTGGGTAACACCTTTAATATCACCACCTTCAAAACCTCTTAGAACACCTGTTTCGTCTGTCCTATCAAAGTTAATATCGTTTGAAGTATCTGCGTTGTTGAATCTATCGGTTAAGAGAAAATAGATGTTTGCGTTTTCCCAAACAAAGGGCTTTTCAGGTGCTTTGTTTTCTGCTATATCTTGTTTGGGCTGGTCGTTTTTGCATCCAAAACTTAACAAAAGTAATAATAGAATTGCAATTTTTTTCATCATAAAAGTCATTAGGGTTTTACATAAATTTTATACTCCCAGGGTTCTAATTCTAAAGTCGAATCTGCATTTAAGGCTACTTCTTCGTTGGTATCAAAAACCAGATATGTACCATGATAAAGAGTTTCTTTGAAGTCTACAGTTTTTGCTTCATCAGAAAAATTAAACACTGCAAATACTTTGTCAGCTTCATTTTGCCTTACAAAACTGAGTACTTCACTTTCGTAGTTATTAGGCACCTTTACCATTCTGCTGCCCCATTTGGCATGCCATAAAGCAGTATTGTTTTTCATCAGTTTAAACAAGCTCTTATACAGGTCACCTATTTCATGGTCTTTCCATTGTATGGGGTCTTTTTCAAAAAATGCTAGTCGCTTGTCATTACCGGCTTCCTGTCCATTATAAATGAGCGGCATACCTTCGCCAATAACCGATAAGGCTATAGCCGCTTCTAGTCCGTCACCAAATTGTTCGTACATGGTGCCTTCCCAGGCGTTTTTATCATGATTGCTCACAAACGTCATGCGCATACTGTTTTCCGGGTAAGCACTTTCATTCCATGAATAATACACATAAAGCGCATTGACATCTGCTTTACCTGTACATATGTTGTGCATAGATTCATTCCAGCTCCAGGCATAGGTCATATCGAATGCATGAGCATGTAAATCCCGTGACTCCCATTCCGCCAGCATAAAAACAGGTTTTATCGCGTCGAGCTCTACTCGTAAATTATTCCAAAACTCAATAGGGACAAAGCCTGCCACATCGCAACGGTAGCCATCGATATCTGCTTCTTTCACCCAGTAGCTCATAGCATCCGTCATGTATTTTCTCAATTCTGGCTTGCTGTAATCTAAATCTATAATATCCGACCAATCCCACCAAGGTGTTGGTCTATAATCGCCTTTGTAATCTTTTGCGTACCATTCCAGGTGATCTTTAACAAGGACATTATCCCATGCTGTATGATTAGCTACCCAATCTAAAATCACATACATGTCTAAATCATGGGCTGTTTTCACAAAGGCTTTTAAATCTTCAAGCGTTCCAAATTCCGGGTTTACACTATAGTAATCTTTTACAGCATAAGGACTGCCTAAAGTCCCTTTTCTATTCTTTTCGCCAATTTCATGTATAGGCATTAACCAAATGATATCAATTCCAAGTTCTTTCAGTCTTGGTAATTCTTTTTCAGCAGCTTTAAATGTGCCTTCTTCTGAAAATTGTCTGGTGTTTATTTGATAAATGGTAGCATTTTTACTCCATTCCGGATGTTTTACCTTGACATAGTCTTGTGGTTCGTAAGCCTTTTTTTCTTCCTTCATTGTTAATGGTTCGGAAGGCTTTTCTTCCTGTTTGCAACTTAAGAATAAAAGGCAAGTTATAAGTGTTATTGGTATGAGTTTCATTTTTGTTTGTTTTTTATTCTAGTCTTCGACTGCGCTCAGACTGACACTAAGAAAAGTCACACTGAGCGCAGTCGAAGTGCTATTTATATTTATAATGTGTCGCATTTCTACATTCAGATAGAATTTGTAGCATATCCCAATCGCCATCGATTAAGGCTTTCTTTTTAGCTCTTGTCCAACCTTTAATTTTCTTTTCGAAATAAATAGCTTGTAAAACATCATTAAACTCCTGAAAAAACTGAAGTTCAATTGGTCTTCTTTTAAAGGTGTAACAACTCTTATTTATTCCTTTTTTATGTTCAAAAATTCTTCTATCTATATTATTTGTAATACCCGTGTAGTAAGAATTATCTTTGCATTTTAAAATATATACATAATAGGTATACATAATTACAATCTAAGTTTTGAAATGACTTCGACTGCGCTCAGTCTGACATTTTTTTGACTTTTTATTTTTTTGAGGCTTCGACTGCGCTCAGCCTGACATTTTCGTTTATTGTTTGTTTTTTAAGCTTCGACTGCTCTCGTAACTTAGGTAATGACATTTCTCTTCTAATTTATTCTTCAATCTTAAGAATAAAAGATTGTAAAGGTTCAATATCGATACGTACTTCAGCTTTTCCGTTTTCAACTTTTAGGGTTGATGTATAACTATCGTAAAGTTGGTCTTTAACTTGATATTCTCCATCCTCCAAGTCTAACTTTTTCACTAAGTCTTCCGGTAATTGCAATTCAAAACCGTATTTGTTTTCTGCATTGAAATTGGCAATGATGATCAATTTCTCGTTGGCTGTCCATCTGGCAAAGGATAAGACTTTGTCGTTGTACCACTCGGTGTTTTGTTGGTTATACCATTGCAGGTCATGGTAATCGCCCATTAAGGCCTGACTGGTTATGGTGAAATTAAGCAAGCGCTTGTAAAAGTCTCTCAAATTCTTTTCAGCATCGGATAGTTGTCCGCCGTCAAACTTTTTGTTATTTACCCAACGCACATAGGTAGGTACAGAACCATAATCAAAAATACTTGTTCGAGTCGGGTCTCCGAATCCTAAATCTTCTTCTGCTTTTTCGCCCAGCTCCTGACCAAAATACACCATAGTTGGAGAGGTTGTAGAGGTTGCTGAAACGACCATCGCCGGTTTTCCTTTATCTGCTCTACCTGCAAAATCCGGACTCGCAATACGTTGTTCGTCATGATTTTCTAAAAAGTGAAGCATGTGGTGTTCAATATCTCTTAATTCGTCAAAAATTGGTGGTATATTATTTGTGCTGCCATGGCCTTGCATGACGTGTTTTAAAGTATCATAAAGTTGAACTTTGTCATACAAATAATCCATTTTCCCTTTTTTAATATAATCACGATACAAATGTGGCTGATAGACCTCAGCTAATAAGAATGCATCCGGATTTTTCATTTTGATGTTAGAGTTCATATAACTCCAAAATTCAACCGGTACCATTTCTGCCATGTCAAAACGGAATCCGTCAACACCTTTGTCTATCCAATACAAAGCAATGTCTTTAAATTTCATCCACGAGTCCGGAACGGTTTTGTCTTTCCAAAAATTGAAATGCACTTTGTAATCTTTGTTCTCGAACCCACCAGGTAAGGTATCGAAATCTCTTGTTCCATCTGGTCTAATACCGTAATTGACCTTAACTGTTTCATACCAATCGTAAAAGTGAGGTTTCGAGGCTCTCGAGCCATTGCCTGTCCACTTTGCCGGATATTCATCAAATTTTCCATCAGCTAACGGATGTGGCAACCCACCAAGTGTTTTATAATCATTCAACGGATCCGGCACTTCGAAAGCTTCACCTGGATTGTAATAAAAATTGTTATTCACGTGATATTGAACCGTTTTATCATCACTCGCTCCAAAATCTTCAACGCCTTCCGGATTGGTTAAACTCTGGTAGTTTCGAGCCACGTGGTTTGGCACGATGTCTATCAAGAGTTTAAGACCTGCATTGTGGGTTCTTTCAATTAAAGCTTCAAATTCCTGTAATCTGTTTTCCACATTTACGGCCAGATCGGGATTAACGTTGTAATAGTCTTTTACAGCATAAGGCGAACCTGCACGTCCTTTAACCACATCGGGGTCGTCGTTAGAAATGCCATAAGCAGTATAATCTGTTATCACATCATGATGAGGCACACCAGTGTACCAAATATGGGTCACGCCTAAGTCTTTGATCTCTTGAAGCGCTTTATCTGTGAAATCATTAAACTTACCAACGCCATTTTCTTCGAGTGTTCCCCAGGGTTTATTGGTGGTATTAGTATTGCCAAATAATCGCGTAAAGACTTGGTAAACGACTTTTTTGTTTTTCATGATTGTTGTTTGAGTGTTTTTGATGGGTTTTCTAGGCTTATCCGTATCATTTTTGCAAGCTACCGCCAGTAAAATGATAAGAATTGTAAGGGTTAGGGATTTTGTTTTCATATTGCTAAATTTACCATTATTCCATTATCAGACCGTAGGCTGTCGAAGGCTTAGCCTGACATATTTTGTTTAACTTGAAGAACATTTAATGCTTTATTCTTACTTTAAACTCTTCTGATGTATCCCAAACTACCGGAATACTCAGGGTGTTATTTTTGTAATTGATTTTTACTTTTTTACCGTTTACTTTTATTTTTTTGGGTGTCCATTGATAATTATGGATTTTCAATGCTATATTTTTGGTGTTGTAATCATAATTTTCACCATTTTCAGCAGCAAAATCTATTTCCAGCCAGCGTCTTTCAACTTCTGCTTCAAATTCTAAAAGTTCGTATTCACCTTTTTCAAATGCCTGAAAAGTAGACCCATCATCATTGTAATAATGGCGTTCGCTTTCTTCAATATCATCGTCATGATAATAATGTAATATTAAATCTTTACCATCGTAATCTTTGGTGCTTTGTAGAGGTTGTGACATTAAAATGAATGCACCTTCTCGCACATAGGTTGGAATGTGGTTAGGATTGGTACTTATCATTTTAGTTTGACCGCCTTCTACTTTTTCATCAGAATAAAAATCAAACCAATCTGCTGTAGATGGAAAAGTGACCTCGGCCTGAGTCTGAGCTTTTTCCATTACAGGAGTTATTAAGAAATCATTGCCCCATAAGTAAGTTTGTGCATTTTCGGCGTGTTTGCCTGAAGAATCAAAAAATAAAGGTCGCATTAAAGGCGCCCCGCTCTGATTATTTTGGAAAGCCAAATTATAATTATAAGGCAACAAACTGTATCTTAAGTCTATGGCTGTTTTAGCTTTTGCTTTAGCATCTGCAGATCGATAAACAGGTTCACTAGGGACATCTTCCTGCGCATGAGGTCTAAAAATGGGTTGAAAAACACCATACTGCAACCAACGCACGTAAAGTTCGTCATCAAGATTAGGACCCGCAAAACCACCTAAATCAGAATGCATATAACCTAAGCCCTGCATACCCATCTGTAAAGCTATTTCAACTTGTCTGCTCAATCCACCCCAGGTTCTGTTGACATCGCCTGACCAAGGAATCATCCCATAGCGCTGCGATCCGGAATAGCCGGCACGCATTAAAATGAAGGGGCGTCGTTCAGGCTGATGTTCCAGGCTGGCTTGATAAACCAGTTTTGCCCAATCGTGACCATAAGTGTTGTGGACCTCTGCTGCTGAACCTGTGGCGTGTTGTACCCAGTTGGGATGTACTTCAGGTTCACCCAAATCGCCCCAAAAACCGTTGACACCCATTTCTGAAAGATCCTTATAAATATCCTTAAACCAATTAAAGCCTTCTGGTTTATACACATCCACTATACCGGTATTACCGAAAAAGAAGTCGTATCGCGCCGGTTTGCCCAACGTGTCCAGTGCCAAAGCATTTTCCTTTACAGCTTCTTCCCAACGATTGGAAGTGGTTAAAATAAAAGGTTCAGTGATAAGAACAGTTTCTACATTTTGCTTTTTTAAGTCTTTAATCATTTGCTTTGGTGTCGGAAATGAATCTTTTTCAAAAGCCAGATTACCCATATGGCCCATAACGTCTTTTCCAAACCAATACAAGTCTAATATAATCGCATCTACAGGAATGTTTTCTTTTTTAAAATCTGCAATGGTTTGTAATGTTTCCTCCTGAGAATGATAACCAAATCGACTTGCAAAATTGCCTAAAGCCCAACGTGGTGGCATAGGCTGTCTTCCCGTTAATTTAGTGTAATGATGTATGAGGTCATGCCACTCATTACCAGCAATAATTTGGTAGGTTTTTATACCGGAAATACTTTCATATGTCAGTGTATTGTCCTTTTTACTATCCAAGTCCAAATAACCAACGGGTGCATTATCAAAGTGAATCAAATACCGTTTGGACGACAACACAATCGGCATTGTGTAATTCATTAGTTCTGAATGGTTTTCATAGCCGTAATGCGCTCTGTTGAAAAGCGGTAAGCGATAACCACGCCTGTTCATCCCTAAGGCTCTGGCGCCGCCACCATAAAGGATTTCATCTTTAGTAAGATTAAAGATTATTTTTTCTGTATAATCGGCTACGATGTTCCCTTTTACCAATTCCATAGGCTCATGCTTAGATTTGATGTAACCTTCTTTTTCAGAAATTAGCTCCTGTCCTTTATACTGATAAGTGATTTTAAATGGTTTTTTTGTTATTAATAATGCTATGCCCGACGTAGCAAATGCTAATACACTGCCCTCTTCTTTATAAAAAGTTTGCACTGGTTCAGGTTGAAGCACTACAGCATGAGAGGCCGAGTCTACAATTTCACCTTCAGGAATAAATGTGGTCTCTAGAATATTTTCAGTATAAAACTGAAACCTGTATTGACCATCATTTGTATTAACCTCTAAAATACCATTTTCTTCACTATGAGACTGGTAGATTCGGTTTGTGTTTTGGGCTTTGGAGGTAAAAACACCAAGAATTAAAACAGCGATTATTAAAAAATATCTCATAAATAATTTTGTATTTGTTAGACCTCAGCGATTTTGACTGCTCACCTGTAATAGAAAAACCTCTTAGGTCCGGTTTATTTATTTTTTCACTAATAAAAACTCCAATGGCTGGTCTAATCTTTTGTTCCATGCATCTTCAGAATGCCCTTCACCTTTAAAAAACAAGTTTTTGGAATCTTTATCTGTATATCCTTTTTGCGTTAGTATCTCATTAACTCTTGGCGCGTATTGCGGATAATGTTCATCTAACGTTTTATCACCATAATCGAAATACAATCTATGATTGCCTGCTTCGGGCAAATTATTTTCCATATAAGAAAAAATAGCTTCCGGAAAAGGATTGTCTTCAACAACTTGTGCACCAACCCAGTGAGTGGACAAACAGGCTGCGCCTTCAAAGACCTGAGGATATTCTGAAATCGCATACATACTCATCAATCCACCCATGCTAGAACCCATAACGAACGTATGCTGTTTGTCAGGTTTTGTAGAAAATTTTGAATCTATAAATGGTTTTAATTCATTGACGACAAATCGTAAATAGTTGTCACCATTTAGAGAAAAATTTAAACTACCTCCAATATTTTTTACGGTTTTCTTGTCTTCTTCAGACAAAAAACCAAAGGCTTTCTGTGGAAATAAATCCTGCCATCGGATATCTGGAATGTTATGTATAGCTACCACGATAAAATCGTCAACTTTTCCGGATGAAATGAGTTTGGATGCCCATTCGTCTACTTTCCATTCTTGTTTATTCCATGTAGTTGAAGCATCAAACAACATTTGGCCGTCATGCATGTATAAAACGCTGTATGTGTTTTCCGCAGAATACGTTTCAGGCAACCATACATCTATAGGCCTGGTTTTAATGTATTTTGATGGAAAATTATCCATACGCAGAATCTTTCCAGATGAAAGATGTATTTCAGGTTGTGGTTTCAATTGAACTTCGTTTAAAAGTGGATTTTTGTTCGGAATAGGTTTATCAAACAGCCAGCATAATGCCTCTGCTAGACTAGCACTCCAAAATATTTCGTTATGCTTTCCACCTTCCACCTCTTTATAATAAAAGTTGGTCTCATTAAATCCGTTTTGAAGCAAACTATCTTTCATACGCCTCGTGTCAGATAACGAGCTGTAGCCTTCTTCGGTTCCGGTAAGCAAGTAAAGCTTTGGCTGGTTAGATTTTAATAGAGAATAAATATCTTCAGAGACCCAATAAGACGGCGAAAACACGCCAATTTTACCAAAAGTATCAGGGTATTTAAAGCCAGCATAGTGCGATATTAAACCTCCTAATGAAGATCCTATCATGGCTGTATTAGCCTTATCAGGTAATGTACGGTAAGACGAATCTATTCTTGGTTTTAAGGTGTTGACTACAAAATCCAGATAAGCATCGCCTTCTGGATTTTCTGCATATTTATAATTGTAAGGCGAGTATTCTGACAACCTAAATTCCTCACCGTGGTCTATCCCTACAACTATAACATCTAAAGCATTTAACTTTGAGAGTGCATTTACAGTTTCATCAACTTTCCATTCGCCAAAGCCTGAAGTTTCATCCATAAACAAATTTTGAGCATCATGCATGTAAACAACAGGATATCTTTTGTTCGAGTTTTCATAATGTGATGGCGTATAAACCCAAACCCTGCGGTAACGGTTTAATTGAGGCATGTAAATCGAATCTGAAAGAATACTTAAGTTTTCCGGTAAAACCAAAGGTTTAGAGTTTTCAAGGCTAGCCCAATTTTCAACATTTACTAAGAGGGTGTCATTGGGTCTAGAAAACTGATAAGTCCTGTTTCGACTTTCATTATCATTTACATCTCTTTCAACAGTTTGCCAGCTGCCTAAAGTAAATTTGAATTGTAAATCTCCCAAACTATCCGGTAAACTAATTTGAAAAGAATTGTCTTTTGCCTTAAGTTTAAATTTTTCCTGACCACCGGTCCAGCCTTCAAAATCGCCTGAGATAAAGACCTCTTGACTGGGGTCTAGAGGCACATCAGAATTTAAAATTATGGTGACTGAGTTTTGTGTTGAAGGAGTGGCATCTTTACATCCCCAGATACAAAATAAAGCTACAAATAATAGAGCTATATATTTATAGTGTTTAAACATAAAGAGCTTAAATTTTTGTAGATAAAAACGTTACGCCGTTGGGCTGTATTCCTATAGATGCATTCCACTTTAATTGTTCTCCTGTTACTACATTTTTTAAAGTTTTGCCACTCAGGTTTATTTCTTCAAAGCGTGTAGTATCCAGTATTGTTTCATCAGACTTGTTGATTATAACAGCTACAATTTCGTCTTCAAAGGTTCTAAACAATACATAAATACCATTTTTTGGTGCAAAATGTATCGTTTTACCTTCATGAATAGCTTTACTTGTTTTTCTATAATTTAATAAGGCTTTGAGGTATTCTTGCATGTTTTTCTGGTCTCCATTAAGTCCTTCGCCTGTAAATGCATTTACAGGGTCTCCTTGCCAGCCACCAGGAAAATCAGTTCTTACTACGCCATGATTCCCTGGATCTCTAAAATCGTCCATGAGAATTTCTGTTCCGTAGTAAATCTGAACAGTTCTTGGCATCGCCAAAATAAAACTTAAAGCCATTTTAGTTTTAGCGATATCGCCCTTAAGTTGGGTATGGACTCGACTCATATCGTGGTTGTCCGGAAATACCAATATGTCTTTTGGGCTTGGGTAAATGAAGTCGTTTGCCAGGCCTTCGTAGATTTTTACTAATCCTTTGTCCCAAGCTTCTTCTTCATTAAGCGCATCAATAATGTTTTGCTGCATCGCAAAGTCCATTGTAGATTTCAGATTGGAATCGTATCCGTCTTTGTTGTTGTTACCCTCTTGCCAATACGCAATAAGTAGAGGGTTATAGCTCCATTCTTCTCCAACAATATTAAAGTTTGGATATTCTTTCATAATGGCACCTGCCCAATCACTCATAAATGCTTTATCAGGGTAAGGATAGGTGTCCTGACGAATACCACCTAAATTGAATTCTTCAATAGACCAAATACTGTTTTGGATAATGTATTTTGCCATGAAAGGATTACGCTGATTTAAATCCGGCATAGTACTTACAAACCAACCATCTGTCATGCCTTGCTTATCACTTTCTGAAGCGTAATTATCTTGGTTCGAGGTACGTCTATGATTTGAAGTTTTTACAGTTTCGTTGTTCCAGTTGTCTATATTAGATTCATAATAATCTTGATAGTTTACCCAATCACTAAAAGGCAAATCTTTCATCCACCAATGTTCTAAACCACAATGGTTTGCTACTTGGTCCATGATGACTTTAATGCCTTTTTTGGAAGCCTGATTTACTAAAGCTTTGTATTCTTCATTGGTTCCAAAACGAGGGTCTATCTGGTAATAATCTGTAATTGCATAACCGTGGTAAGAGCTTTCACGCATATCGTTGGTGAGCAACGGAGAAGACCAAATTGCCGTAAAGCCCATGTCTTCGATATAATCTAAATGCTTTGCTATACCTTGAATATCACCGCCATGTCTTGCAAAATCGTCCGATCTATCTACTTTAGTCTCTAATAAACTTTCAACGCTATCGTTTTCCGGATTTGCATTAGCAAATCTATCCGGCGTTATTAAGTAAATCACATCCGAACTATCAAAACCAACATAATCTTCGGAGGCTTTCTCTCTCCCCCTTAACTCATAGGTTTGGATTAATTCTTCACCATTTTCAAATTTAAAATGGATGTTGAATTTTCCTTCTTGAGCAGCATTACTAATCTCAAGATCTAAAAACAAGTAATTTGGACTGTCAGCCTGATGCTGTTCTTTCAAGGTAACTCCATTATAATTTAATGAAACCTTAGCTGCTCCAATATTATCATGATGTACTAGCAATTGAAGACTTGTATCTTGGAAACCAACCCACCAATGTGGCGGTTCGATACGGTTAATATCGTTGGACATTTCAATTTCTTTTGTTGGTTCGGTTGTGGTGGCAGTGTCATCATTTTCTTTTTGGTCTTGACATGAAAAGAAAATAAAAGCTAGAATAATAATGGAAATAACATTTTTCATATCCTGTGTTTAAAACCTCATAGAACAACTTACAAGCAGCAAAAGCTATAAATTGTCCTATGAGGATTTGTAAATGAATTATAAGCTAATTACCTCATTAGGCGTTACTGTAACTTGCTTATCGTTTACTAAAATTTCTAAAGGTGTATCGCCTTCTAAAGAGAATTCTGTGTTCGCTTTAGAGATTTTCACCTTAAGTATCTGGTGTCTGAAATTAACTTTAAAAGTGTAGGTTTCCCATTGGTCAGGGATTTTTGGTGAAAAGAATAATTTATCATTTTTGATACGCATTCCGCCAAAACCTTCAACAATACTCATCCAAGTACCGGCCATACTTGTAATATGACAACCTTCTTTCACCTCTTTATTGTAATCATCTAAATCCAAACGGGATGTTCTTAAATAAAACTCGTAGGCCTGAGGCATTCTGTCCAATAAGGCTGCTTGTACACTATGTACACAAGGGGAAAGAGAAGATTCATGCACAGTAAATGGCTCGTAAAAGTCAAAATGTTTTTCAATTTCTGCTTTAGAAAATTGGTCTTCAAAGAAATAGAAGCCTTGTAATGTGTCGGCCTGTTTTATATAAGGAGAACGTAGTATGCGATCCCACGACCAATGTTGGTTAATTGGTCTTATGGTTTGATCTAGATCTTTTACGGTAACTAACTCCTTGTCTAAGAATCCATCTTGCTGAAGGTAGATACCATGCTCTTCAGAATACGGGAAATACATTTGCTCTGCAACAGCTTTAAATTCTTCAATTTCAGATTCTTTGAAATTTGTTGATTCTACTATCCTAGAATAGTCTTTAGGGTATTCTGCTTTAATTTTATTCAAATTTTCTGCAGCATAATTTAAACACCATCTGGCCATAAAGTTGGTGTAAAAATTATTGTTTACATTATTTTCATATTCATTAGGACCGGTAACACCTAAAATGACATATTTATTTTTTTGAGTTGAAAATGTCGCTCTCTGCTTCCAAAATCTTGCAATGCCCAACAGTACTTCCATACCCATTTCCGGGATGTAATCGTAATCGCCCGTAAACCGAACATAGTTAAAGATAGCAAAGGCAATAGCCCCATTTCTATGTATTTCTTCAAAGGTAATTTCCCACTCGTTGTGGCATTCTTCGCCATTCATGGTAACCATTGGATATAATGCTGCACCATTTGAAAATCCTAATTTTTCTGCGTTTTCTATAGCCTTTTGAAGGTGTTTGTATCTATAAGTAAGCAGATTTCTGGCAACCTCTTGGTTTTTAGTTACCATATAAAATGGCAAGCAATAAGCTTCTGTATCCCAATAGGTACTTCCGCCATACTTTTCTCCAGTAAAACCTTTTGGACCAATGTTTAGTCTTGGGTCTTTACCTAAATACGTTTGGTTGAGTTGGAAAATATTAAAACGGATACCTTGTTGTGCTTTTACATCGCCTTCAATTTTAATATCACTCATATGCCAAATTTCGCTCCAAGCTTCTTTTTGTTCATTAAGCAAGGCATCAAAACCCTTTTGTGTTGCTACATCAAGCACTTGTGATGCAGCTTCTTTCAAGTATTCTTTGTTGTGGTTTAAAGACGTAACATAGCCTCCAAATTTTTCTAAAGACAGTGTGCTGTTTTTTTCGACTTCATGGTCGTAAGTGACGTAGGCTTTTGTTTTCTTAAGATAGACATCCGGTTTTACATCTACCTTTTTTCCGTTGTAATACAAGTTAGATTCCATGTACGTACAAACATGAAAAAAGGTTTTCATGGTATGTGAATTTACAAATGCTCTATTGTCTTTGGCATCTAGGTCTGTAATTTCCCAAAATTTATCATCCCAGTTAGAATCCTGATTGGTTATACCTGCAAACACATAAGGTGAATAGGTTACAGAAGCTGAACTGTTTAGAGGTGTGATTTGATATTTAATAGCACCAAGTTCATCGTGAGTAAGACTTAAAAATCGAGTCGATTCTACTCTTATCTGAATCCCGTTTTGCATTTCTACCTCGAAAGATCTGCTTAGCCATCCCTCTTTCATATTGAGTTCGCGTCTAAAGTTGGATACAGATTTACAAGTGCTTATGTCCAGACGGTCTCCATTAACATGCACATGGATACCTATCCAGTTGGGAGCATTTAAGACTTTTGCAAAATATTCGGGATACCCGTTTTTCCACCAACCAACTCTGGTCTTATCCGGATAATAAATTCCTGCAATATAACTTCCAGAAAAAGTTTTACCCGTATAGTCTTCTTCAAAATTAGCACGTTGACCCATCGCACCATTTCCGATGCTGAACAAACTCTCTGAAGATTCTACTCTTTCTGCTTCAAATCCTTCTTCAATAATAGACCACTCGTTTGGTATGATATAATCTTGATTCATTATTAATTATTTTAAATGTGTTGTTTAGATTTTAATTTTTGAAAAGTCGCATAGTCTAATTCTTGGAATCCCTTGTAGCAATAATCTGCTTCATTCAGAATATTAGAATCCCCTATACCAATACTTGTCATGCCTGCTGTATTTGCTGCCTGAATTCCTGCTATAGAATCTTCGAACACGAAACTATCTTCCGGTAAAACATTTAATTGAGAGGCTGCTTTCAAAAAACCCTCAGGGTCTGGCTTGCCTTTAGTTACCTGGTTGCCATCTATAATTACATCGAACATATCAAGTAATTGAACTGCGGTTAAAATGGTTTTGGCGTTTTTACTTGCAGAACCCAGTGCAATAGAATGCCCACCGGCTTTGGCAGATGACAAAAATTCTTTTACACCCGGAAGTATATCATTTACTGTCATAGCATTCACATAACCAAGGTAGTCCTGATTTTTGTCATGCATAAGTTCATGAAATAGCTCGTCAGATATTGTTTTGTCTCCCCATTCTAGAATTTTCTCAAGAGATTTAATACGGCTTACTCCTTTAAGTTGTTCATTTTCTTTTTCTGTAAAATGAACGCCGATTTTTTTAGCTAATGTTTGCCATGCTTTAAAGTGGAATTTTGCAGTATCTACAATAACCCCATCAAGATCGAATATTAAGGCTGTTGATTTCATTTTTTTAGTGTTACAAATTTAGTTTTCGTCTGTCGCCGCGAGGGGTTCTACTTTCTCTTCTTTTACAAATTTTACTGAGATTGCACCTAAGATCATGATGATTCCAGCAAGTACAAGGATATAGATTCCTTCGCCATCAAAGAAATTTCTTAAAATAGGGCCACCAAATATCCCGCTTATAATCTGAGGTACTACTACCGTAAGATTAAACAATCCCATATAAATACCCATTCTTTTTGCAGGCAATGTGCCTGAAAGAATTGCATAAGGTATGGCCAAAATTGCTGCCCAGGCCATTCCTAAACCAACCATTGAAATAAGTAACATGTATTGATTGGTAAAGAAAAATGTAGAGACTAAGCCAAGTCCACCGCAAAAAAGCGATAGAGAAAACACAAATTTCCTACTTGTCTTCTCGATCAGTCTAGGCATTGAGACTGAATAAAGTGCTGCAATTAAGCTGTAAAGTGCAAAGCATATCCCTACCCAGTTTCCTGCTTCGTCGAAGGCTTTTCTTATAGACATATCTGTTGTCGTATTGGCATCAAAATCTACTGGAACCCCAAAATAATGTTGCGAGATTGCTGTTGTTGAATATACCCAAAGCAGAAAAAAAGGAAACCATGAAAATAATTGAACAATGGCTAACTGCTTCATGGTTTTTGGCATGTTTAAAACAAGTTTTAAAAAGCTTTGCTTTTCAGACTTGTCATCTTCATTTATGCCATTTAACTCTTCAAATTCTTTAGGCGGATATTCTTTTGTCTTCAGCACTGTGACTAACACGCTTATCAACAAAAGTGATCCTCCTATATAGAAAGACCAAATTACAGAAGGTGCAACTTTACCTGCTTCGGCTTCATTAGCAACACCTAACCAAGTAAGAATAAATGGTAAGGCTGATCCAATAACTGCACCAAAATTAATTAAGAAACTTTGCACAGAATAGCCAATATTTCTTTGGCTGTCCGGCGTCATGTCTGCTACCAATGCCCTAAATGGCTGAAAGGTAACATTAAAGGAACCATCCATTAAGGCCAGCATAACTACACCAAACACCAAAACACCTGCACCGCCGGCTTTGATAAATAAAGGCGCGTTGGGCATTAAAAACATGGCTACCATAGAAATGATAGCACCAAATAAAATGTAAGGAGAACGTCGACCCAGCCTTGTCCATGTTTTATCACTGGCTGCACCAACAACCGGCTGAACAACCAACCCCATAATAGGAGCTACCAGCCAGAAAAAGGATAAATTATGTGGGTCTGCACCCAAACTGGTTAAAATTCTACTAGCGTTTGCATTTTGTAATGCAAAGCCGAATTGTACCCCTAGAAATCCAAAACTTAAATTCCAAATTTCCCAAAAACTTAATTTTCTTTTACCCATGCGGAAAAGATTAGTTGATTAAACAATAAATTTTTGGAAGAAATAGTAAGTGATACAAATATAGAAATAAATTTGATTATTTAGTTGTCTCCCTTTCAATTATATTAGTTTCAACAATATGTGTCTTAAAAATATCGTCGTCTTCCTGCTCGTTTTCAAGTCTATCAATTAGTAACCTTGCTGATAACTTTCCAATTTCAAAACCGTTTTGGTCCACTGTAGTTAATGGTGGAAAGGCATGTTTGGATAGCACACCATCAGTAAAACCTATAACTTGTATATCCTCCGGAATTCTTTTATCCAGCTTTCTCAAGACTTTCATGGCCGTAACGGCATATGTTTCGTTTACAGCAAAAATACCGTCTAAATTTTCGACAGTTTTCATAAAAGAAGTAATTTGGTTTTCTAAATCTGAAAAATTATCAGTAGAAGTAGATTCGTCATCTAACCTACAAATAAAAGATTCGTCAATAGCTATATTGTTTTTCGAAAGTGCATTTAAGTAGCCTTCAGTCCGTAGCTTTCCAACACTTATATAGTCCTGAGTTGTAATTAGACCGATATTTCCACAATTATTATCTATGAGCTTTTGCACCGCCATTTCAGCAGCTTTCACATCATCTACAATTACTTTATCACATTCTATACCTTCAATAATTCTATCAAACATAACGATTGGAATACCTTGGTTTATGGTTTCTGTTAGATGATGATAATCTTTTTTAGACAATGTTTCTTTTGCAATAGACATAATAAAGCCATCGATGCTTCCATTTGCTAAGGTATCAAGGTTAATTACCTCTTTATCAAAAGATTCGTTTGAGAGCCCGACGATAACATTATAGCCTTTTGTATTAGCGAACTCCTCTATTCCTGAGATTACAGTTGTAAAAAAATGATGCACAATCTCAGGGATAATAACCCCTAAGGTTTTTGTTTTTTTATTCTTTAAACTTAAGGCTATGTTGTTAGGTCTGTAGTTGTACAATTTTGCAAAAGCTTTTACTTTTTCTTTAGTTTCCTTCCCAATCTCTTTACTATCCCTTAAAGCCTTAGAGACTGTTGATACTGAGACATCTAACTCCTTTGCAATTATTTTTAATGTTGCCCTTTGTTTCATCATTATATATTATGGAATAAATATAAAGAAATATTTATAAATGCTTAAGGAATCGAAAATGAGATTATGAAATTCTAATCAAAATAGATATAAATTGACTGATATGATAATCAAAATACTGATATATGTCATATAATTAAAAAGTTGTCAACACGAAAACGTTATAGCGTTTTCGAAAATGATTGCGTTAACATTTAATTATATAGTTTTGCTGTTTGAAGGAAGTATAGTAAGTTTTTATTAACACAAATTTTTAAATTTTATGAACACATTCAAGATTTATTGTTTGTTTTTGTTTTTCCCTCTTGCCTTTTACGCGCAAAAGAGTGTTCAGGGAACTGTTGTAGACGACCAAGGTCTACCCATTCCAAGCATAAACATTTTAGTCGAAGGTACAGATAGAGGAACAACAACAGACTTTGATGGTAATTATTCCATTGAATTATCCAATGGAGAAGTTTTGGTATTCAGCTACTTGGGTTTTAAAACCAAAAGAGTTACCTATACTGGACAAAGTAGAATAGACGTAGCTTTAGAGCTAGATACAGAACAACTGGAAGAGGTTGTGCTTATCGGTTATGGTACGAGTACCAAAAAAGATTTGACAGGTTCTGTAACATCAATTACCGAAGACGACTTTACAAAAGGTAATATTGTAACACCAGAAAACTTGATAAATGGTCGAGTTGCCGGTGTAACCGTAAATACTGGTGGTGCTCCAGGTTCTGGTTCTGAGATAAGAATTAGAGGTGGTGGGTCTTTAAATGCCAGTAACGATCCTTTGATTGTTGTAGACGGATTACCTTTAGGTGATATCGCTGGAGGTAGTAGATCGATACTTTCTTCTATTAACCCTAACGACATTGAGTCTTTCTCCGTACTTAAAGATGCCGCGGCTACAGCAATTTACGGTAACCGAGCTTCTGGTGGTGTAATTATCATTAAAACCAAACAAGGTACAAAAGACTTAAAAGTAGACTTCACGTCGAATACTGGTTTCTGGACATTACCTGACAAAGTAGATGTCTTTACAGGAGACGAGTTTAGAGCATTTATAGCAGATAGATTCCCGGATCGTGTTGGTTTATTAGGCGATGCTAACACAGATTGGCAAGATGTAATCTACAGAACTGGTAGATCATACGACAATAACCTTTCTGTAAGAGGACAGTTATTCGAATCTATACCTGTGAGATTATCTTTAGGTAGATTTCAACAAGACGGTATAAGAAAAACGAGTGAATTTGCCAGAACAAGTGCATCGCTAGCTGTAAATCCTACGTTTTTTGACGACCACTTAAGAGTGAACTTAAACGCTAACTATTCCAGAGAAAGTAACCGATTTGCAGACGGTGTAGAAGGTGGTGCTATTGCATTCGACCCTACGCAACCTGTGTTTGACGCCAACTCGCCCTTTGATGGTTATTTTGAATATTCAAGTGCACAAGGATTCAATCAATTAGCTATTAGAAACCCACTTGCTGCATTAGAGCAAAGACAAAACAACACAGATCTTGACAGGATATATGGTAACCTTAATTTAGACTATAGATTACACTTCTTACCGGAAGCTAGAATTGTTGTTAATATGGGTATTGACGACTCCAGCGGTAGTGGTACAAACGAATTGTCTAGAAATAGTGTTGGAGGTGTTGTAGAAGAATTACCTAATGGCGGTGTTAATTATTTTGGTGCTTTTGAAGAATTTACTTCAGACACGAGAAACACCCTTTTTGATGCTTATTTTAAATACAATAACGAATTAGCTGATGGTGTAGACTTAAGAGCAACTTTAGGGTATTCTTATCAGAAATTTGAAAATGAGTCTTTCACCACTTTTAACCAAAGACAGCTTACACCTATAGAGCCGGATACGTTTGTATCTCCAGACTTGATTTTAATTGGTTATATTGGTAGAGCCTTTGTTACCCTAAAAGACAAGTATATCTTCTCATACTCTATACGTCGTGATGGGTCGTCAAGATTTGCTGAAGGCAACAAATGGGGTACATTCCAATCTGCGGCCTTCTCTTGGAACATTTCAGACGAAGATTTCTTAAAAGACTCTGAAGTAGTTTCTAACTTAAAACTGAGAACAAGTTATGGTGAAACAGGTCAGCAAGGCATAGGAAACCGTGTAATTGGTACACAAGGTATTGTAACTGCTTTAGATACCAACTTTACCTTTATTAATGGGGTGCCTGTTCAAACTGCTTTCCCAACAGCAAGTAACCCAAATATTACATGGGAAACTGCTAAAACCATCAACATTGGTTTAGACTACGGATTCTTTAATGATAGAATTACTGGTTCGATAGATGTTTACAACAGAGATACGGAAGATTTATTTGTATTTGCTCCGGTTCCTGAAGGAACAACATTTACTAACGAAATAGACCAGAATGCTGGTATACTTAATACACAAGGTCTTGAATTTGGGATAAATGCTCAAATCTTTGATGCTAAAGGTGACAAGGACAAATTTGATTGGAACTTAAACTACAACGTTACGTTTATTCGACAAGAAATTGATGAACTTGCAGGTGGTGTAGACATCAATTCAGGTAATATTGCGGGTGGTACCGGTGGTTTTATTCAGCGTTTGTCTGAAGGTTTTCCTCCAAATGCCTTTTACGTATACAACCAGGTTTATGATTCTAACGGAAGACCTATTGAAGGTGCCTACACAGACTTAAACGGCGACAATCAAATTACTGAAGAAGACAGATACTTATTTAGAGATCCTAATGCTGATGTATTGATGGGTCTTCAATCTAGCATGAGTTACAAAAACTTCGACTTATCTTTCAACATGAGAGCAAGTTTTGGCAACTATTTGTACAACAACTACAACTCATCTAATGCTCAAGTTAACAGAGCTGTATTGATAGACGGTGTTTTAAACAATTTGCCAACTTCTGTATTGAATACTAATTTCCAAGTGACTGAAAATGTTCAATTATCGGATTACTTCATAGAAGATGCATCCTTCTTAAGAATGGATAACATTCAGTTAGGATATACATTTACCGGTATAAATGACAAGAATTCTACACTTCGATTATCAGCTACTGTTCAGAACGCGTTTGTTATTACAGAATACTCTGGACTAGACCCTGAAATTGCAGGTGGAATTGACAACACAATCTACCCAAGAGCAAGAACTTTCTTGTTTGGCTTGAATTTTAATTTTTAAGAATTGTTGTATGCAGATTTTTAGAAATAATACTTATATTTTACACAAATTATTTAAAATGAGATATTTAAAAATTTTAAACTATGTAATGGTGAGCTGTTTGTTGGTTTTCACGACATCTTGCGAAGATGACCTGAATACAACATTACAGGATGATGAGCAATTATCAACTGAGGAGTTTTTTCAGCAAGAAGGAGCTTATGAAAAGTTAATTGCAGGAGTGTATGGTAACTTGAACTTAACAAGTGCCACAGGTGCAGGTGATTCTAATATTACAGGAATCGACGCAGGTACGAGTCAATACGGCCGTGCTTTAATGAACCTACAAACCTTTTCTACAGACGAAGCAGTCTGGACGTACGAAAACGACCCTGGTATTGCAGGTGTACAAAGAATGAATTGGAATGCTGAAAACGTTATCATCAGAGGTGCTTTTGGTCGAATTATGGGTGGAATTGCTTTTGCAAATAACTTCCTAAAAGAATCTACTGAAGATTTATTGGACAGCAGAGGAATTTCAGGAGCTGAAAAAGATGTGGTATTAAACGAATACAGACCTGAAGCTCGATTTGTAAGAGCATTAGCTTACTACCACATGCTGGACCTTTTTGGAAAAGCAAATTTCGTTACAGAAGAATTAGCAGCTGGTGACTTTTCAAGTCCACAAATCGAAGGTGTTGATTTATTCAACTATGTCGAAAGTGAATTATTAGCTATTGAGCCTTTAATGAATGAGCCTCTATCAAATTATGCTAGAGCAGACAAAGGTACAGTTTGGATGTTATTAGCTAAGCTATACTTAAACGCTGAGGTTTATATTGGTGAAGACAGATATGCTGATGCACTAGAATATAGTGAAAAAGTGATTAATGGAGGTTATTCTCTTCTACCGGATTACGACAACTTATTTAGAGCAGACAATGATGTAAATGGTGCTCAAAACGAAATTATTTTCGCAGTGCCATCAGACGGAAACTTCTCGCAATCCTTCGGTCCAATGACAGTTATGACTAACGGTGCTGTTGGTAGCGTAGAACAAAATGGTCTTGAACTAGGAGTTACAGCCGGTGGCTGGGGTGGAGCTATTAGAGTAACAGAATCTTTTGCCAACAAGTTTGAAGGAAGCGATTTTGTTAACGATGTTAGAAACACCATATTAAAAGCTGGTAGAACTCCGGAAATTAATGATATTACCAATCCGTCACAAGGCTATGCTTTAACCAAGTACTCAGATGTAAGGTCTGATGGTACACAAGATGACAACCAAACATTTGCTTCTATAGATTATCCAATGTTTAGATTGGCCGATGCTTATCTAATGTATGCTGAAGCACATTTAAGAGGCGGCGGCGGCAGTGCAGAACAAGCTTTAGGCTACATCAACGCGCTAAGGGAAAGAGCTAATCAAGGAAGTAATATTGCTAATATTAGTTTAAATGAAATGACTTTAGACTTTATTATAGACGAGAGAGCAAGAGAATTGTATTGGGAATTCCATAGAAGACAAGACTTAAGACGCTTCGATTTATTTACAGGAGCGGGATACCTTTGGTCATTTAAAGGTGGTTCGCCTAGTGGTTTACCGTCTCAGTCTTTTAGAAATATATTTCCTATTCCTAATGCGAGCCTTACTGTAAATCCAAACCTAACACAAAATCCAGGTTATTAATTAAACAGTTAAAACAATGAAAAAAATATTCTTATTATTTACTTATTTTATATTAGGCTCATTCTTTTACCAATGTGAGACCGAAAATATAGAGTTTGTTGCTTCAGAAGGCATTCAACCTGTTCTTCTGGAAGCTGAGATCCCAGATGTTTTGGTACTAGACCCTGCACTATCAGGCGATAATATTATCAATTTTTCTTGGCAGGAAGCAGATTATAATGTTCCAACACAAGTTGATTATTGGTTAGAAATAGACGACAATCAAGATTTCACAGAACCAATTATTGTAGCGTCGACTACTCAGAGATCGATATCTCTATTAGTTACGCAACTTAATACTGCTGTAAGTAATGCAGGCCTTGCACCATTCCAAAATGGAACTGCGTTTGTTAGAATTCGTTCTTCAATAGGCTCTAATAGTGTATTACCTCAGTATAGTAATGTAATATCTTTTACAGTATTTCCTTACACTACTGAATTACCTAGACTATATCTAGTAGGTGGTTTTCAATCAGATAGTGGTTACGGCATAGTAAATGCAGATGGCCCTACACTTGCTTCAAGCGAATTTGGTAACGAAACTAACTACGAAGGATTTGTTTACTTTGGAGGTTCTGATCTTAGTTTCCAACTGCACAGAGCTGGATTTGTTGGCGAATATGTTGATGGAAACCCTGTTTATGGAAACGATGGTGACAGCGTTGTAGAAGGCGCTGCAGGAACTTTTACTGCACCTGCTGAAGGTTATTACAGAGTAGAAGTGAACTTAGATGCAGGCACAATAAACTTTACCGAAACTAATTGGGGCTTGATAGGTCCTGGCTCTCCGTCAGGTAATTGGGATGCAGATGAAAACATGACTTACAATATTGAAGCTCAAGTTTGGGAATTTAACGATGCATCAACTTCAAATGGCGAATTTAAATTTAGAGCTAATGATGCATGGGATATTAACTTCGGTGGTGACGATAATGGTGACGGTTCTTTAGATTATGGAGGAAGTAATTTTGAAAATAGTACAAATGCCTCAAGGTTTATTCTAGACCTGAGTAATCCTAGAGCGTATACATTTTCAATTTCAAATGATTAATACATGAAAAAAATGAAAAACATATTTAAATTCTTACCAATAGTACTTTTAGTATTTATATTTGGTTGTGAAGAAGTAGATAATTTTAAAATTACAGAGTCTACTGGCTTAACTTTAGTAGACCCTGGTATTGGTACAATAGTTATTAGAGATAATAACTTAGATAATCAAGCTTTAAATATTACATGGAATGACAGTAACGAAAGTGGTTCGTATGACGTATTTTTAAGTTTGGATGACGCTTTCGAAAATTCAACTTTAATAGGGAATTCTGATTCGAATAGCTTAAGTTTAAGTCAAGGTGAATTAAACACATTTATCACAAATCTTGGTGGTGAATCTTTTACTTCTACCAAAATTTTCATTAGGGTATCTTCTGCGGCAGAAACTTCCAATAGTATTTCTTTTGTAGTTGTTGCTTATGAAACTCCTGTTCTTGTAGGACCTACTAGCGGAGAAGCTTACGTAC
The DNA here is from genome assembly GCA_964396065.1 of uncultured Mesohalobacter sp. Lineage (GTDB taxonomy): Bacteria > Bacteroidota > Bacteroidia > Flavobacteriales > Flavobacteriaceae > Psychroflexus. Next base: position 70,710 of record CAYNCI010000007.1, read on the forward strand.
TTACAGATGTAAATGAAGGACAAGAAGCTTTTCAAGTTAATTGGTCATTTAATGCAAGTGACGCTATTGAGACTTTTACTTACGAAGTAGAAATTGCACTTAGCGGGACTGATTTCGAAACAATTTATTCTCTTGGAACAGTAACAAACACTGATTTTGCATCAATAATTACATCAGAATTAAATGAGACTGTTGTAACAGCAGGTATAGATCCTGAAACTGAAGGTCTATTTGATTTGCGTGTTAAAACAACTTTTAACGATGCTAATGGGTATTTTGTAGAGGTTTACACAGATACTGTTTCTATAAGTGTTACCCCTTACGAAACAGCTCTTCCTCCTACCCTTTGGGCTGTTGGAGCCGGATTGCCGGATGCTGGCTGGGGCTGGGACTCACCGGAAGTACTTCCTCTTCAGGGTTCTACATATTCCGGAAATGTTACGCTAAGCCCTGACAATGGAGGTAATTTTAGATTCTTCTTACAAGAAGACTGGGGTCCGGACAGTTGGAATTTCCCATACTTTTCTGACAGAGGCTTTACAATAGATTCTAATTTTGTAAATGCTGGTGACGGCGATAGTAATTTCCAATTTGTTGGTACAGCCGGTGAATATTTCTTAGAAATAGACATGGATGCTAAAACCATCACATTAGGCCCTGCTATAGTTGGACCAAATTGTGCTTTCGATCAACTTTATCTTGTAGGTGCTGGTATTGCTACAGCAGGATGGAGCTGGGATAATCCTACAGTCTTACCATGTACAGGAACTGGGACATATTCCGGTAATGTAGAACTAGCAAATGATACGTTCAGATTCTTCTTACAACCGGACTGGGGTCCTGATAGTTATAATTTCCCTTACTATGTAAATGAAAATTATACAATAGATCCAAACTTTGAAGATGCCCTTGACGGTGATAATAACTTCCGCTTTATAGGAACGCCTGGAACGTATTTGTTAACTGTAGATGATGTTAACAAAACGATTACATTAGGCCCACCGGCGGTACAGTGCGACCAACCACAGTTATGGTTAGTTGGTGCAGGTATTGCTACAGCAGGATGGAGCTGGGACTCACCAACAGATTTCCCATGCGTAGGAGAAGGTGTTTACTCTGGAACAGTAGAATTGGCAAATGATGCATTTAGATTCTTCTTGCAGGCAGATTGGGGTCCTGACAGCTATAACTTCCCATATTTTGTGAACGAAGGCTACACCATAGACCCTAACTTTGTAGATGCACAGGATGGAGATAATAACTTTAGCTTTATTGGTACTCCAGGATCTTATACATTGACGTTAGATACCGTCAATAAAACAATTACTCTAAATTAATTTGAATCCAAGACAAAAACGGCTATGTTATTTTTTTAATGTAGTCGTTTTTTTTTACTTAAACTTTAAACAACATGGCTAAAAAAATATCTTTTTTGATAGCATTCTTTATGATGTTATCCATTTATGCACAAGACATAACGGTAAATCCATCTGCTTTTGATGAAGATGAACAAATTGAAATTATTGTTTCAAATTTCGATCCTGTAGCACAATGGGGTGTTTCAGATTTATACCTTTGGGCCTGGCATATTGATGAAAATGATCAGCAAATAAATAATCCAACAGCTACAGGTTCCGATTTTTTTAACTCTCCAAGCACAGCACAATTTACAAATAATGGCGATGGAACGTATAGTTATTTTATGACGCCTACCACGTTTTACAACAACACTAATATTAAAACAATTGGTGTTTTGGTTAAAACTCAAGACGGCTCAGAACAGTCTGTTGACTTCTTATTTGATGTAGGTAGAGTAATCATTAACTTTACAAACCCAACTGAAAATTTTGTACTAGTAAACTCCGGCGATAATTTAAATGTTAGTGCAAGCATTACATTTCAAGGAAATACAACTGTTCAAGGAACGTTTGAAATTTTTTATAATGATGTATCGGTTGATACCGGAACATGTGGCTTTCCAACATGTTCAGGCGAAGTTCCAAATATCACAGAAAGCGGCGAGGTACGTTTTGTTGGTACACCTCCGGGATCATCAGAAAGCGGTGATGCTGTGTTTCAAGTTCAGGTTATTCCTGCAGTAACCCAAGAAGCTCTTCCCGCAAACTTGGTAAACGGAATCAATTATTCTTCAGATAATACTAAAGCTACTTTAGTTCTTCATGCTCCGGGAAAAGACTTTGTACAAGTTGCAGGAAGCTTTAACAATTATAACCCGACAGATGCAGATGTCATGAAAAGAGACCCAAGTACTGGTAAATACTGGTTAGAGATTACCGGACTTACGCCCGGGCAAATAGAGACTTACCAATATTGGGTATATGAGGCAAATCCACCTGCTAACTCCCCTATTCTAGTCAAAGTAGCAGATCCATACTCTACATTAGTATTAAACCAGTTTGATGATCCTGATATACCTGATACGACCTATCCGAACATGCCTGCGTTTCCTGACGGTGCCGATTTTGAAGTAACCGTTTTACAAACCGGCCAAACACCTTACAACTGGCAAGTTACAAACTTCCAGAAACCAAAAATTGAAGACATGGTTCTTTATGAAGTTTTAGTAAGAGATTTTGATGCCGATAGAAACTACCAGGATCTTATCGACAAAATGGATTATTTTAAAAACCTTAATATCAATGCTATCCACTTAATGCCGGTAATGGAATATGACTCAAGCTTAGGTTGGGGTTATGACACTACTTACCATATGGCCTTAGACAAAGTTTATGGTACTGCAGATAAGTTGAAAGAATTTATAGACCTATGCCATCAAAATGATATCGCTGTTATCTTAGACCTTGTAATGAACCATGCATTTGGCAGAAGTCCATTAGTACGTATGTGGGTAAATGATCCTGACGGTGACGGATTTGGAGATGTATCTTCAGAAAACCCTTACTTTAACACTCAACCTACTCATAGCTACAATGTTGGTTCAGACTTTAATCACCAGCAGCCGCATGTACAGGAATATACCCGAAGAGTAATCAAGCATTGGATTGAAGAATTTAAAATAGATGGTTTCCGTTGGGATTTAACCAAAGGCTTTACTCAAAATTGTTCTTCTTTTGACGAAGCTTGTACAAATTCTTATCAGCAAGACAGAGTAGACCTGTTAAAAGCTTATGCAGATTATTCCTGGTCTATAGACGATTCGCACATTGTTATTTTTGAACACTTAGGTCAAGATAGTGAAGAACAGCAGTGGGCAAATCATAGAATTAACGAAGGTAAAGGCATATCCTTATGGGGTAAAATGACCAATGAATACAACGAGTTGACCATGGGTCAAGGTGGTAATAAGAACATAAATAGAATAGGACATACCAGTAGAGGTTTTCAAGGTCCTAGATTATTAGGATACCCTGAAAGTCACGATGAGGAAAGATTGATGTTTAACAACCTACAATTTGGTGCTTCAAATGGAAGTTATGACGTTAAAGATCTAAATACAGCCTTATCTCGTATGTCTGCACTTGGAGCTGTTTCTGTACTTGTTCCTGGACCAAAAATGATTTGGCATTTTGGTGACCTAGGTATGGAGAATTCTATATTTACCTGTTCTAACGGTACAGTTAATTTACCTGGTGGTGATGATGGAGACTGCAAGCTAGACACCAAACCACAACCACAATGGACAGAAAACTGGCTAACAGATGCTGTTCGTAGTCAAATCTATCAAGATTGGGCTAGAATGCATAAGCTTAAGACCGATGAAGACGTTTTTGAAGGCGACTTTAGTATTACTTCTTCAAGCGGAGATTATACGCCTAGAATTGATATTTTCGATAATTCTATCCCTGCAAGTCAACTTAAAAACGTCATAGTTCTGGCTAACTTTAACGTGGTTCCAGAGGTTGTAAACACATTTTTCCCTGCTGGAGTAAGCACAACATGGTACGATCTAATGGATCCAACAGGAAACACTACTATTCCTGAGTCTCAATCTACCATAACTTTACAACCGGGACAGTTTTTGATATTAGGTAACCAGCCTTCTCAAGTTTTAAGTGTAGAAGACAATGTTATGAATACGTTTTCATTGTATCCTAACCCAACTAGAGGACAAATCAACTTGGCCCTAGATCGTTTTAACAATGTAGAAATCTATGATTTAAACGGGAGAATAGTAAAAGCCTTTAACGGCGCATTTACCAGAAACGATAGCTTTGACATCTCTGACTTAAGTGTTGGTATGTACATGGTAAGAGTTGAAGGCGATAACAATCAAATGATGACTTCCAAGCTTATCAAAATGTAATCCTTTTTACTTGGTGGGAATCAAAAAAAAGCTGTCTCGATGTGAGACAGCTTTTTTGGTTTAAAGTATATTGGAAACTTTAATTTAGGTAATCCAAATTAAGCTTGATACCCATAGCCTTTTAGTTTTTTATCGTCATGTCGCCAGTTTTTATCTATTTTGACATACAAGTCTAAAAATATTTTCTTTCCAAAAAACTTTTCTAAATCCAGCCTGGCCTCTGTCCCTACTCTTCGCAAGGCTTTTCCCTGATGGCCTATTATGATCCCCTTTTGTGTTTTGCGTTCTACCAGAATTATAGAGCGTATATTTATAATATGTTCTAATTCTTCAAAACTTTCTGTCTGTACCTCAACGCTGTATGGAATTTCTTTTTTGTAGTGCAATAGTATTTTTTCTCGAATCACTTCATTTACAAAAAAACGTTCAGGCTTGTCAGTAAGGCTATCTTTGGGGTAAAAAGCCGGTGATTCCGGAAGATGTTCAAGTATTTTGCTAAACACTTCCTGTACTCCAAAATTACTCAATGCCGAAATCGCATAAACAGAAGCTTCAGGAATTTTATCACTCCAGTTTTCTACAGCATGTTTTACGTCAATTTCATTGCCTTTATCAATCTTGTTGATTAATATCATGACAGGTGATTTGGAATGCTTGACCTGTTTAAATATGTCTTCATTCTTTGGCTCTTTCTCTCCGACTTCAACCATGTAAAGAATAACATCCGCATCATCTATGGCGGAGTATACAAACTTCATCATTGCATTTTGAAGCTCGTAAGCCGGCTTTATAATTCCTGGCGTATCACTAAATACTGCTTGAAAATTTTCGCCGTTTACAATGCCTAATATGCGGTGTCGTGTGGTTTGAGCTTTTGAGGTTATGATCGATAGTTTTTCGCCTATAATGGCATTCATAAACGTAGATTTGCCTACGTTTGGGTTCCCTATGATGTTTACAAAACCGGCTTTGTGTTTGGTCATTTAATAAAATTAGGTATTGTATATTTTGTCGAATAAATCTTTGTAAATGGTTTTTACAGCCCTACGTTTTAGCTTCATTGTTGGCGTAAGATGCCCTGCGTCTATACTCCATTCGTCTGCAGTAAGTTCGAACTTCTTCACCTGTTCCCACCTTCCAAAGTTTACATTGTAGTGATCAATTTCTTCTTGATACCTGTCTTTTACTTTTTGTTTGGAAATCAAATCTGCTCGATTTTTATAATAAATATCATGGCGATTAGCCCATTCTTCAAGAAACTCGAAGTTTGGTTGTACAAAGGCTGCAGGCATTTTCTGTCCTTCGCCTATAACCATGATTTGTTCTATAAATCTGGACTGTTTCATCTTATTTTCTATCACCTGAGGAGCTACATATTTACCTCCGGACGTTTTAAACATTTCTTTTTTACGATCGGTGATTCGTAAAAATCCTTCGCTGTCAATTTCACCAATATCTCCTGTGTGAAAATAGCCATCTTTTAAAACCTCCTTGGTCTTCTCTTCATCCTTGTAATAACCCATCATCACTTGCGGACCTTTTACCAGGATTTCACCATCTTCAGCGATTTTTACTTCTGTATCTGCAATGGGTTTGCCTACTGTTCCTATTTTAAAACCTCTGTTTCTTTCATCATTAACTGTCACCACAGGCGATGTTTCAGTAAGACCATAACCTTCCATCACTTTTATGTTAGCAGCATTAAATACTCTTGCCAGTCTTGGTTGCAGCGCTGCACTTCCTGATGCAATTACCTTAAGATTACCTCCTAGGGCTTCTTGCCACTTACTAAAAATCAGCTTTCTTGCTATAGCCAGTTGTTTTTCGTACCACCAGCCATTTTCGCCGTAAGGCTTGTATTTTAATCCCACATTAACCGCCCAGAAAAACAAAGCTTTTTTAACACCTGTAAGGTCTGCGCCTTTTGCGATAATCTTGTCATAAACCTTTTCAAGAAGTCTAGGCACAGCTGTCATAACATCTGGTTTTACTTCCTTTAGGTTGTCGCTAATGGTTTCTAATGACTCTGCAAAATGAATACTCACACCATTATATTGGTACATGTAGAGGAGCATTCTTTCGTAGATATGGCATACCGGCAAAAAACTTAATGCAATAGATTGCCCCACTTCTATTGGAAGTCTATCTGTACTGTATATGGCATTTGTGGTAATATTTCTATGAGAAAGCATTACCCCTTTTGGTCTGCCTGTAGTACCCGAGGTATAAATAAGTGTAGCTAAATCGTTTTCGCTTACAGCATCCATTCGTTTTTGTACTTCAGGTTGAAGACTTTTATCACTGCCTAAGTCTAATACTTCACTCCAATGATTGGCCCCTTTAATAGTATCGAAGGTGTAAACCCCTTTTAAAGTCTTTACCTGATCTTTAATACTGAGTACCTTTTCTAAAACTTCTTTGTCGGACACAAAACAATACACAGATTCGCTATGATTAAGTACATAGGCATAATCGTCTTTCGAAATGGTTGGGTAAATCGGCACATCCTGCGCACCTACTTGCATGATTCCAATATCGACAATGTTCCATTCCGTACGGTTGTTCGTAGAAATTATAGCTACTTTGTCGTTGGCTTTAACACCTAACTTAATCAAGCCTCTGCTTATAGCATTTGCCTTATCAACATACTCTTGTGTTGAAATAGATTTCCATACGCCATTATATTTTGTAGTGAGCGCTTTATCTAGATTATATTTTTCTAATTGATAATGTGGAAAATCGAAAAGTCGTTTTACTTCAGTCATTTTCTAACCAATATTAAATTTGAAAAGCAAAGTATTAATTTTATTAATATAAAACTAATTTTTAATTAACATTTGGGTAAAAAATATAAGTTTGCACTGCATATTTTTATGCACCACTACATAAGTTTTACTTTTAAAAATACCATTACTTTTTTTACCGATGAGGGATAGCTTAAAGCTTTTTTTAATTCTTTTTTTGTGCTTTGTATATTTAGCTAATTCCCAAAACCAAATACCGAAACAATACCTTATACACAAGAAAAAAGAACAAGTTGTAATAGATGGCAAATTGAATGAGGATGTATGGAATGGCTTACCCATTGCCAAGGGTTTTACGCAGTTTTCACCATCATTTGGTATAGATGCAGAAGATTATAGAAAAACGGAGGTTAAGATGTTTTATAACGACAAAGGCCTTTATGTTTCTGCGGTTTTATACGATAATCCTGAACTCATGATGAGTCAAATCACCCAACGGGATAATTTTGGCCAGACAGATTTTTTTAGACTCGTTATTAACCCAAATAACGATGCGCAAAACGACACCGAGTTTATCGTATTTAGTTCCGGCGCACAGGCCGATGCTATATCTGCTCCAAGTATTGGCAGAGATTTTGGATGGAATGCAGTTTGGGATAGCGCAGTGAAACACACAGAAAACGGCTGGCAGCTAGAGATGATGATCCCATACAGGAGTTTAAGGTTTCCAGAAGCCGAAGTGCAGACATGGGGAATTCAATTTAGACGTTTTTTTAGAAGAGAACGTTCTGAATACTCATGGAACCCTATAAATCCAACCAAAGGCTACTCAGGCATATACCATGGAGAATTAGTTGGTATTAAAGAATTAAAACCACCCTTTAGACTTACATTGTTCCCTTTTTCAACAGTTATCGGCAGGACTTCGGAAGAAGGAAACGATTCTGAACTACGGCTGGGGATGGATATCAAATACGGTATAACAGATAATATTACACTAGACGCCACACTTATACCAGACTTTAGCCAGGCCAGGTTTGATGATTTAGTCCTAAATTTAGGCCCGTTTGAACAAACCTTTGCAGAACAACGCCAATTTTTTACCGAAGGAGTAGATTTATTTACGCGAGGCGATTTGTTTTTTTCCAGAAGAATAGGTAGCGCCCCAACGGGTAGTGTAGAACTCAATGAAAATGAGGTAGAAATAGGCAGGCCAAGCATTGTAAACCTCATAAATGCTACAAAAGTTTCAGGTCGCTTACAAAATGGCTTAGGTATCGGCATACTAAATGCCATAACCGAAGAAACACAAAGTAGTGTACAAGACACTTTAACCGGAGAAATAAGAAGAGAAACTGTAGAGCCAATATCAAATTACAATATTCTTGTTGTAGATAAACAATTTAACAGAAACTCTTCTGTGACTCTTATAAATACAAACACAACGCGTTTTGGAGATTTTCGAGATGCAAATGTCACTGGCGCTTTGTTTGATTTGCAAACTAAAGCCAATACCTACAGGTTGAGAGGAGAAGCTAAAATGAGTTATGTAAACCTTGTCGAAGAATCCCAAACAGGCTTTAGCTCTCTATTAAGTTTTGCAAAAGTTTTTGGCAATTACCGCTATTTTGTAAGACATGAATACGCCGATGATATTTATGATATAAACGATTTAGGCTTATTGTTTCGAAATAATTTCAACAATATAACAGCCGAGGCTTCCTATGAAATTTTTGAACCAACTGAACGCTTTCAAAGTTTAGAATATTCAATCAATGCCAACTACAGAAGATTGGCCATACCTTCAACATACACGGGTTTACGCTTAACGTCTCGATTTTTTGCCACGACATTAAATTTGGACACCTTTGGTGCAAATGTTCAATACAATCCGGGAAAACAATTCGATTTTTTTGAAGCCAGAACCGATGGCAGGTTTTTTGTAACCGAAGATTTTGTGAGTGCCGGCGGCTTTATTTCTTCTAATTACAATCGAACCTTTGCAATAGATTTAAGATTGAATGCCAACACCTTTCTAGAACCCGAGAGAGACTCCTTTACCTATAATTTTGAAATTGAACCACGAGTACGGTTTAACGATTACTTTTTTATGGTGTATCGGTTAAACTATACGGATCGGCTAGACGATTGGGGTTTTGCGGATTTTGTTGAAGATGAACCGATTTTTGGCGAAAGAGACCGATTAATTGTTGAAAATAGTATTCGCGCCAATTACAACTTTAATGAAAATAACGGTCTTTCTCTTCAGTTCAGGCATTATTGGGATAATGTTATTTACGACCCCTTTATGTACAACTTAAATTCTAACGGAAGAATAGTTGAAAATACAGACCTTCCCAAAACAGCTTTAGAGAATAATCCCGATGTAAATTTTAGCACCTGGAATGTCGATCTAAACTATGTATGGCAGTTTGGTCCGGGAAACTTTTTAACCATATTGTACAGACAACAACTCTTTGAGAATGGCGATAACGCCAACCTGAACTTTTCAGGAAGCTTAGATTCCTTATTTCAACAAGATTTGCAGCACACCATTTCTATAAGACTACAGTACTTTATAGATGTAAATGACGTGAAGAATAAGTTCTTTAAGCGCAGTTAATAGTGATTAAAAATCTGCCATTTAGTTATTAATGAAATTTATAGCCTCTTGTATAGCAGTTGGTTCATCATTGGTTACAATGTCCGGGACAAGACCGTTCTGATACTCATTTCCATTGCGGTCTGCGACGTAGGCTACTGCCAAATTCAAATATGAAAAATCTGATAGTACAAATCTTAAATTATGCAATGTTGGCTCACAAGATTCGCTTCCTATTATAACTGTATTTGGCCTGTCTTTAAAGGCTATAGCGAGCGATTCTGCCGTACTGGAAGTTGCCTGATTTATGAGTACTGCGACTTTCGGGTTTGGATTAATTAACTCGTAAGGCTCCTGAACCCATACAACACGACTTTGGTTTGATCGTGCTTCTCCATCCTCATAGGACCATTCTTCGGTACCAAATTCAGGGTAAACATAATAGCCAGCTGTTCCTTCACCTAAAATTGGTCCAATTGCTGTAAGTAAAGTATAAATACCTCCTGTACTATTATTATTTCTTAGATCTATAATCCAACCTGTAATGTTAGGATTGTCACGATTTTGGATTTCGCCTTGCACAGTTTCTGCATACGCAAGCCGACTGTTTAAGCCTCGCGAAAAAGAAGCGCCATCGTATGGAGGAAACCAAAAACGATTGATATTGTCTGGCGTAGAGGAGCCACTCAAATTAGTATTTTCACAATTTGTTTGTGCCGCTGTTAGCAAGACATCGTCTTGTCGCACAATAAAACTATGTTCTTCATTCAATAAAGTTAATGCCAGTAATAAGGCACTATCAACATCTTCGATGGTTTGAGCCGAAGCACCTTCATCGAGGACTTGATTTCTAAAATCCACCCAATCGATATCAGATCGATTAATCGAATATTCTTCCATAATATCAACAGCTTCATTTAGATAATCAGCCACTTCCGGGTTAATTTGGTTGTCATCGTTTTCTGAACAAGAAACAAATAAGAACAACAAAAAGACGTAAGTATAGTATTTCATAATAGATGTTTTTTTAAGAGCCACAATTTTTATACCGCAATCCAGTATTTGAAAAAATTGTTTGTATTGAAGAATTGATTTAAAATCAGACTCAGACAGGTCTTGAATCGTATTCCAAGTAATTTCGCTTTACAAAAGACAAAGCCGACTTCAATACTTCCCCCATGGTTCTGGAATTTTTAAAATTGATATCTTTTGTAAACTGAAACAATTCTGTTTTCAAGCGATTTACATTTTCTTTTGTAGATATCTGGTCTTTCATCATACATCTTATGAGCCTCCGAAAGCGTTTTTCGGAAACTAATAGTCGTTTAGCCACTTGAGACCGCTCTTCATTTTTATATTGAAGAATAGACGACTCTTCGAGATGACTTTCTACTAACTGAACCATTTTTAGATTTTCTTTAAAAAACTGAGGGCGATACACATTCAATCGGCCTTCATAATTCTGCTGATCAAAATCTATGGCGCGTATTTTAAAATCTACATGGTCAAAATCGTGCGTTGGGATAACGACATAATTGTATGAACGCATGTCGCCGAGTAGTCTGAGCATACAGCGTTCGTTGAATTTTACAAACTGCTTAGCGATTTGTGATTTTTCTGAAGGCAAACAGTCATCAAGCTTTTCTTTAATAAACTCATCTCCTGGTATTCCGGTAATGTGCTCTTCGATAAGGGTGTCTTTATAAACTAAAAAATTAATACGGTTTGGAGACAAAATATGTTCAAATTCTAAACCATAAACCCTTGAAGCATCAGCTTTTTTGACATAAAAATGGGTGAAGTTATCATTCAATACATTTCTTACTTTTATACGGAATGGCTTGGAGTTGCCAAAAGTACAGAAATCTATGGCATCTATAACTAAATGATTGAGTTCTTCACTCCTACCATCGGAATGGAGAATGGTATATATTTTTTTCAGGCTGTAGTCTATTTCCTCTCTCTCAAATTCGGGATACCAACATCTTACCCAGAGGGTGTCTTCGTCGTGTTTATCGAAAACTGAAACTGAACCGGAGAACCTTAACAAATCTTCGTAAAACACTGGTATTTCTGTACTCCTGTCATATCTAATAAGGTATTTTTCCAATGTTGGATTTATTGGAAAAGAGGGTTTCTTTTTCGACATAAGTCTTTGCTCTCCCATAACCTATTTTTTCTGGTGATTTATATGTTCTAAAGCCCGCTCTAAGTCTTGAGGAGTATCTATCCCAAAACTGTCTTCCTCTGTTTCTACCATTTTAATAGTTTTTCCGTATTCTAAAAAACGGATGCACTCAATTTGCTCTGCGGCTTCAAGAGTGCGCATCGGTAAATTAGAAAAGTCTATAATAGCCTGCTTTCTAAATGCATATATGCCTTTGTGCCTATAATATTGAACATGCATATCTGTATTTCTATGGTATGGAATGGGTGAACGTGAAAAATACAATGCAAAATCATTGTTGTCCGTTATCACTTTCACATAATTGGGATTTTGAATATCTTCTGGCGTATCGAGCTTGGTTTTTAAAGACGCTAAATCGACTTGATGTGCATCATCCTGATAAAACACGTTTATGAGTTTCTCTAAACTTTCTCTATCCGTAAATGGCTCATCTCCCTGCACGTTTATCACAATATCTGTGTCGATATGTTCAACTGCTTCTGCAATTCTATCACTACCGCAGGAATGTTCTTTTTTACTCATAATCACTTTTGCATCGTGCTTTTGCAAATCTGCTGCAATTTCTAAACTATCCGTCACGACATAAACCTCATCGAACAACTTTGTCTGCAAAGTACTCAGGTAAGTACGGGCTATAACGCTTATGCCTCCTAAATCCTGCAACAATTTTCTAGGAAACCGAGATGCCTGAAGCCGTGCAGGAATCATGGCAATAACATGTAATTTTGTAACACTCATAAGCTAAAAGTAATAAGTTTTTTTGAAACCTGTAAATTACTAAATCCAAACGTATCTTTTATAAAATGAAAAGCTTTGGTTGAATAAAAAAACACATGCGTCGGATCGTCTTTATAATACCATTGAGAAAAATCGTCGACCGAAAAAGAATTTGTAATAAAATTTGTTTTGCAATACAGCTTTCCACCTGCTATTAGTAAACTTCTTAATTTTTTAAATTCTTCATGAGGCTTAAAAAAATGCTCCATAACCTCACAACAGCTTATAAAATGATAGCTAAAGTCAAGGTATTCTTCGTTTGGATAAAAAAAAGGGTCATAAAGCTTAAAACTGTAACCCTTATTTTCTAATACGTATGAAATAACAGGACCAGGACCGCATCCATAATCCAAACCTAGGCTACCTTTATCAAAGTCTTTTTGTACTGCGTCTGTTATAGGGCTAACAAAATTTTGATAGGCTGTATCGTAGATGTCATTTTGATGAAGCTTATACCTTTGTTCTTCTAGATTTGGGTTTAGATAAGATGACTGCTCTTTAAAAATAGAGAAACAGGAATTGCATTTTAAATAAGTAATATCCGACTTATCGTCTAACCAAAACAGACTTGTTTCGGAAAAACATAATGGACATTTGCAACTAAAATCATTTTCAGGCATTTACAAAGCCTTAACTTTTCTCAGCTTAATTTGCCACATTTCTAAATCTCTTTTCAAATTCTTGATCTTTTGGTGTACCTCTTTTACTAGTGGCGAATCCTGATCAGCTTCGGAAAAGAACTGTAGATTATTTTCAAACTGATTTATTTGAGCTTGGGTATCATTTATCTTATTAGTCAGAAACTGTACTTCTTTATAAATTTTATTTTCGTCGTTAGATTCTTCTATGCCTTGAATCCTATTTTCGTATTTTAAGAGTTCTGCTTCTGTTCGGTCCAGCCCAATAGTTTCGAAGAGACTATCTAATAACCTATTAAACTTTCCTTCGATGTAGCGTTTCTGATAAGGCACCATTCCCAAATCTTTCCACTTGTTTATATAGGATTTTATGGTTTCTAAACCTTTTTCTTTATCCTTTTTAAGCTTTACTTTTTTCAGCTCTTCTAGTAAATCTTTCTTAGCTCTAAAGGCATCGAACTCTTCTTTGTTTTCTTCATTTTTATGGGCATGTAACCTATCGAAATAGTGATTACATGCTGCTTTAAAATCGTTCCAAATCTTGTCGCTATATTTTCGAGGCACAAAGCCAATTTTTTTCCATTCGGCTTGTATTTTCTTCATTAAAGGAGTAATAGTCTCAAAATCGTCGCTGTCTTTATTGTCTTCAGCAATTTTGATAAGCTCTAATTTTTTTTGAAGATTATCGTTTTGCTCCTGCTTTTGGTTTTTGTAAAAATTGTTCTTAAGCCTATTAAATTTTCGGACTTGATCTTTAAATTTTTTCCAGATCTTATCACTATCCTTTTGTGGAACCTTTCCGGAAGTAAAAAATAAATCTCTAAGTTCCTGAACGATTTTTATGTTTTTTTGAGCTTGGCTATGAGAATTAATTTCAGTGTTTGCAAGCGTTTCTATCTGAGCAATAATATCAAGTTTTACTTCAAGATGCTTTTCCCTTTCTTTGTCCAGTTGTTCAAAATACGCCCTTCTATTATCATGTATTTTCTTGGTCAGGTCAGAAAATTTTTCCCAAATTTCTTCTCTAAATTCTTTAGCTACCGGGCCGAGTTCTTCTTTCCAAATCTTATGTAGCAATTGAAGCTCTCTAAAAGCTCTATTGGTATCTTGTTCTTCCGCAAGCTCTTCGGCTCTGGCGATAATCTTCAACTTTTGGTCAAGATTATGTTGGAAATCTAGATCTCTAAATTCTCTGTCCAAGTGCAGAAAGTCGTAAAAACGCTCTACATGATGATGGTAATTTTTCCAAAGTTGGGTGTACTCTGTTCGAGGTACAGGACCGGCATTTTTCCAACGCTCTTGCAAATCTTTGAAATTTGCAAATGTTGCCTTCATATCTCTACCCGAACCGACCATGCCTTTTAATTCCTCAATAAGCGCTAGTCTGTTTTTAAGGTTTTCGTTAAGGTTTTTGTTTAGATTTTTGTAATAATTATCCCTCTTTTCTCTATAATCAAAGTATATGCGGTTGAATTTTGTTTTTACCGGAGAGGAATAATGAAAATCTATGATATTGCCTCCATTGGATATAAATTCGTCTCTTTTTTCTTCTGTAACTTCGTTAAACTTTTTGTCGAAAGCAATTCGTATTTGATTTACGTGTTCACGGATGGCCTGAACTTTTTCGTTCTTTAGAAGTTTTTCAATTTCTATAACCAATGCGTCCATAGACATGGCATCATAATCCTTAAACTCTATATCATGTCTGGAAGCAGTGTCCTCATCTTCAGAATCTTCAGCGTTTGCTTCTTCTATTTCTTTATGGTGCTCTTCATCTTCGTCATGAGACGGTCCTTCTGCATCGGATTCTTCAGCATTATCATGAGATTCCGCGTCGGCTTTAACCGGTTCTTCCTCAGTAGCCTTTTGAGTCTCGTTTACATCCTCAACCTCATTTGTTGCTTCGGCATTATGTTCTGCAGATTGCTCAGAAAGCTCTTCGTTTACAACATTTCCAGTAGCTTCAACCTGAGAATCTTGAGAAGTTTCATTCTCTTTAGAGGCTTCAGAAAGCGAGTGTTCCGGTGTGTTTTGGCTTAAATCTTTCGGATCTTTAGATGTATTATCAGACATGTTTTTCAATGTTTAGGTTCATTCTTTAAATATATTAAAGAAAAACTAACTAACAAGAAAAATGAAAAATTGTTTGATAACTTATACGTAATCTTTGGATTTGTCTAATGAATAATAATCAGAAAGCCTCTTTGCATACTAGGCTTAAAGCTATTTTCAGTTAAAAAAAATATCGTAAAAAAATTATTTATTTTAGGATTTTAGACATTAAATCTGAAATTCATAATATCTCCATCCTGTACGATATACTCTTTGCCTTCAACGCGCATTTTTCCGGCTTCTTTTACTTTGGCTTCGCTGCCTAAGTTGTCAAAGTCGGCATAACTTATAACTTCTGCTCGAATAAATCCTTTTTGAAAATCGGTATGAATTACACCAGCTGCTTCCGGTGCTGTGGCGCCTTTGGCGATGGTCCAGGCTCTTACTTCCTTTTCGCCTGCCGTAAAATAGGTCTGCTTATTCAACAAATTATAGGCATAGCGAATCAATTTAGATACACCAGGCTCCTCTAAACCAATGTCTTCTAAAAACAATTGTCTCTCTTCGTAGGATTCTAATTCTGCGATATCTGCCTCTATACCTACAGCTAAGGTAAGAATAACAGCATCTTCATTTTTGCAAGTCTCTTTAATTTGATCTACCATTTCGTTACCGGAAACGGCATCGTCTTCACTTACATTACACACATACATGACGGGTTTGTCTGTGATAAATTGCAGTGGTTTTACGTAGTTGGCGTAATCATCTTTATCAAAAGTTATGGTTCTTACCGATTCTCCCTTCTCAAGTGCAGAAATAATCTGGGTTAAAACCTCTACTTCCTTTTGTGCCTCTTTGTTTCCAGTTTTAGCAGCACGTCTTACTTTTTCTATTTTCTTTTGAGCGGTTTCTAAATCCTTAAGCTGCAATTCGATATCAATTGTTTCTTTATCTCTTACAGGGTTTACACTGCCATCTACATGAACAACATTGTCGTCTACAAAACAACGCAACACATGAATAATGGCATCTGTCTCTCTTATATTACCTAAAAATTGATTTCCTAGGCCTTCGCCTTTACTTGCGCCTTTTACTAGGCCGGCGATATCCACAATTTCGACAGTAGCAGGTATAACACGTTGTGGATTTACCAATTCTTCTAAACGCTCAAGTCGTGTATCGGGTACATTTACAACACCTATATTGGGTTCTATGGTGCAAAAGGGAAAGTTTGCACTTTGCGCCTTAGCATTTGATAATGAATTAAATAATGTAGATTTTCCTACATTTGGTAAACCAACGATGCCAGCTTTCATCTTAAAAAATTTAGGTTGGCAAAAGTAATAATATAAAGAGCATTCTCGATAAACTTTTTAATAAGAAATAAAATAATTCAATTAAAAAATACTCTATTCCAGCATATCGTCGGTAATTACTAAAATGTAGCTATGGTCATTAAATTCATCTGTTACGAGCTCCCAGTCTAAACTACTATCTGTCCATCGCAAGGCTTCTGTAAAGCTAAGAGCATCGTTTATGCTGTAAATAAAACTTCCGTTTTCTGAATTTTCATTTGAAAAAAGATCTTCGAGTTGTGGAGCTGTTTCACCAGAATAACCGACAGACCAAATGGATGTTGGTGTGGCATTCGGGATTAAAACAAATCGTTCTTGTCCGTTGCTGCCTTGACGCATTTCATATAATTCTATTGACGATTGGTTATCAATTAGAAAAAACAGCGTTTTTTCCGGTGGATCATCGAGTGGTAATACCGTGCAGGAGCTTAGAATAAATGATAAGAAGGTGAATTTTAGCATCAGAATAGGGGCAAATCTATTCCTCAGGTAAATTTTTGAAGTGAATGCATATCCAATTGTAGCTATACAATTCATGTTGTGATGTTTGTAGGTTATATTTTAAAAATGTTGATTAGTTTTTAAGATCTGGTATATGTATATCATCTCGGAGAAAGCTACAAAACTTAATTCAAACAATTAATTTTTCTTTACTAAATGGCTTTTTATTAAATGCCAATCGGTCATGTTTTTAACATTATGTACTCGCCTTGTAGACTTGTCCTTTAATTTAAAATCAATTAGTATTTCTCAAATACTTTTTTCACTTCCACATTCTTAATTTCGTTTAGTTCAATTTCTTTTTTATTAGTCCTAATAAAATTTGAATGATATAACAGCGCAGGAATCGAGACCAGTATGATTCCAGGGAGTATTCTTAAAATTAGTTGAACCTGACTTTCGGCTATGATTCCGGTATAGATTAGATAAACTCCAAAAAACAGAAAAACAAAAGGAGAAATTTTAAAGATTCCCATATTCATTCTACTGCTTACATCATTGAATTCAATTGATTTTTCTTTTAGGTTTATTGTTCCGTTTGCAAAAGATTTTAATTGAATGATTTTCATTTCTCAGATTTTTATAAACGTTTGGTTATAATAAGTAAGATGGATAAACAACCAAAATTAGCTAGCTTGTTTAAAAATAATAAAATTATTCCTAAACATTCAGGTATGTCCCAAAAAAACATCGTCTTAATCGATTTACCTTGCTGAGAATTGAGTTGAAGTTTTTTTCATAAACTTTTTGCTGAATCGGCTAGACTAGGCGGTTCTGATACCTAAATTTCGGTAGAAGGGTTCAACTTTTTTTCCGAGTTATTCGAGTTTGGCGCTTCGCACTAGATAGCTTGCCCTGCGTGATGCGGGGAAGATTTAGTTGATAGCGTGTCGTGCTATTATTTCTTTTTAGTTTTCTTTTCCTTTTTCAATAATGGTTTTGTGTATTCGTTGTATAAGTCAAATAGAAATTCAATCCGAGCGGTTTCATTTGTAAATGCTTGTGGTCTGTAACACAAATCAACGGCTTTGTCTAATTCTTGATGGGCTTTTACCAATTTAGGAGGCATTGTAAGCGGATGGTATAAATCGGCTAAAGAGCTATCAGGAAATTCAGTTCTAACATCTAGAACTTTTTGGGCTTTTTGTTCTACTTTCATTTTGTTTTTCTCGCTGGGGTCTTTTGGCCAAGGATAGTTATTGTAAACTAAGTTATTAGAATACCTATAATCACTTTTTAGTTTTCCAGCTACAGTCCTAATCCAGACATTATGCATTAATGATTGTAAAATACCAAATTGATACTTTGTCGCATTAGGCAGACCGTAAGCACTATCAGCTAAAATTGTTTCTTTTGAGATATAACCTATTGGTAAATAGTTTCTTTTATGAGATGAAACTCTAGGAACTAGAAGATAATCATTATCTGGTTGTCTTATATCTCCAAATAAGTAAGGAATAGAAGCTTTTGAATTTACTGATTTAGATTTAGCTGATTCACGAAATAATTTACATTTATTTATTCTCTCTATTAAAATACTTGAATTTTTAATTAAACTTGGATTTACATTTTTAAGCCAAAAGCAATATCTCCATTTTTCATTAATCATTTCGAAAGAACCACCATATCTTCTTATTAAATTATCTAATTCAGGGTAAGTTTGAACTAATTCTTCTTTTTCATTTAATGATAATAATAAATTCCCATCATCATATGGTATGTTTCCTCTAATCATCTTTTGAGTATTGCATATTGGGATTCTTGTTTTATCGATAAAAACGTTTTTCCCATTAACTAGATATGGATTAATGTTTCTAGCAATAAGTTCATCAGGTTCCCCATTGATATCATAATAATCATAGAGTTTTTTCTGCTTTTCTTTTAAAGAAAACCCGATAATAACACAATGCACAGCAGCTTTTCCTTTTGCATCATTTTTCCAATTAAATGTTCTGTGAGCAAAATTTATTGTTAAACCTTGATTGACTAAAATTTCATACCATAAAATCGAAACTTGTTCCCCTTGTGAGACTGAATTTGTCGATACAAAAGCAACTTCAATATTTGTATTATTAATATACTTAGCAGCTAAATAATACCAAGCAGCTACATAGTCTAATTTGCCGTAATTCATTGTTTTATTAAAAACAATACTCATATCTTCAATTTGTGTTTTGTTTTTCATAGCAGCACCAATAAAAGGAGGATTCCCAAGAATGTAGGACAGTTCAGATTTTGGCACTATATCCGTCCATTCGATTCGAAGGGCGTTACCATGTACGATAGTAGCCGATTTTCTTAAAGGCAAACGAGCGTAGTACATTCCGAATGCTTCTGAAATACGTAAGTTCATTTGGTGGTCCATAAGCCATAGAGCCACTTCTGCAATCTTAGCTGGGAATTCGTCATACTCAATACCATAAAATTGGTCTACATCAACCAACATGATTTGGTCTATACCTATCACTTGCTGAGTTCCGTAAAGTTCTTTTAGTACTTCTAGTTCTAAAAGGCGTAATTCACGATAGGTTATGATTAAGAAATTTCCACAACCACAGGCAGGATCCAAAAATTTTAAACTCCCTAGTTTTTGATGAAATTCTTTGAGTTTGTTTTTATTTCCTTTTACTTTTTGAAATTCATCGTGCAATTCATCTAAAAAAAGCGGTTTGATGAGTTTCAGAATGTTTTTTTCGGAGGTGTAGTGTGCTCCAAGGTTTCTGCGTTCTTCCGGATTCATTACACTTTGGAACATGCTCCCAAAAATTGCAGGCGAAATTTTACCCCAATCCAATGAACTGCATTCTAAAAGAATTTCTCGCATCCTGGAATTAAAAGAAGCTATAGGCAAGCTTTCTTCAAATAGTTTTCCATTTACATAAGGAAATGCAGCAAGATGTTCATCAAGGTTTTTGAGTCGTTTGTCAGTAGGTGTATTTAGGACTTGAAAATACTGAGCCAACCAAGCTCCAAGGTCGCTGCCGTCTTCGTTGGTTTTTACTTCAACAAACTCTTTGAACATGTCTTTTTCAAAGATGCCTGTATCATCAGCAAACAAGCAAAAAAGTAATCTTACCAAGAAAACTTCTAAAGGATGTCCTTCATAACCAATTTCTTCTAATTGGTCGTGAAGCTTTCCCATTAGTTCGGCTGCTTTAATGTTTACTGGGTCTTCGTCTTTAAAAGTCCGCTTTTGATACCCTGCGATAAATCCAAAAAGCTTAATGTTTTTGTGGAAGTCTTTTATTCCAAACTCGTATTCTTTTTTATCGTCAAGGTCATACAGTTTAAAGTTTTCAAAGTCAGAAACCAAAACATATTTTGGTAATTCATGCTCTTTAATACCATGAAAGTAGTCAGTTGCTTGCTCAAAAGCTGCGTCAAGATTTTTACCTCTCGATTTGTGTTCTACTAGCAGTGTACCTTTCCAAAAAAGGTCAATAAAACCTTGTTTATTGTTAAGCTTCTTTACTGGTTCTTCAAAGGTGGCAAGTCTTCTTCTTGAAATACCAAAAACATTAAAAAACTCATTCCAAAATGTATCTTTTTCAGCTCTTTCTCTACTTTCTCCTTCCCAATCTTTAGAAAATTTTAATGCACGATCTTTAATTTCATTCCAACTTAAAGCCATATACTTTTTGCATTAAAAATAATTCTCATAAGAATATGAATTAGCATCAAAAAGAAAAAACAAGCGATTTTAGAACTATTCTAAATAATCAACTATAAATCAAAATAAGTTTTCAATATTAAAAGTCCACCATATCCAGAGAAATAATCTTTATATAATATTTATATTTGTAAATGAAAAAACGCCGATAGTGAGAATATCGACGTTTTCCGACTGTAAGTTTGAAATATAATCCTTATGGAGGATTAGTTTTATCAAACAGTGTATATGTTTGCACTTTTCCAGTCTAACAACTTCTTAATGAAGAAACCTTAAACTTTAAAGCATCTTTTTAGATGCTTTTTTTATTACTACAAATATAATTATTCAATTTGGCTCAGCTTTTTTTTTGGATTTCACTTTTTAAATAATAATCAACATATTTTTAGAAAAATAGCTATTTCCAAGGCTTACATTATCTATCGATGCCGATTTCTAAGCACTTTCATATCAAGTTACGACCACTTTTGATACGAGCTGTGCCAATCGAATACCCACTCACCGGCAGTCAAGTATACCTCATATTAATAGCTGGCATTCCGATCAGTACATAATTTGTACTTCTTCCTCCTGCAGCTTCTTTTTGTAATATTCCTTTATCAATCAAGTCATTAATATCTCTAACCGCCGAATCTTTAGAGCATTTTGCAATTTTTGCCCATTTTGATGATGTCAACTTCCCATCAAAACCATCCATCAATTTATTCAGTAATTTACTTTGACGGTCATTTATTGATATATGAATATGTTTTTGCCAGAAATCCGCTTTGAATAATACTCTTGTTAGTATTGTATCTGTAGCTTTCAAAGCATTAATCAAACAGTTTAGAAACCATACAATCCAGTTGGTAATGTCTAAATTACCCTTTTGTGTTTTTTCTAATATCTCATAATATTGATTCCTTTCTAATCGAATCTGTGCAGACATGCTATAGAAGCGTTGATTACTTTTGTCAGACTGTGCAAGAAGCATATCTGTCAATGCCCTTGTTATCCTTCCGTTTCCATCTTCAAAAGGGTGGATAGTTACAAACCACAAATGTGCAATTGCAGCTTTAATTACCAAGTCCATTTTACTATTATTGAACCAATCTAAAAATCTTGTCATTTCTTTTTCGACCAAATCAGAATGAGGTGCTTGAAAATGCACTTTTTCTTTTCCCATAGCTCCTGATACCACCTGCATAGGTCCTGTGGCATCTTTTCTCCAATCAGCTACAGTTATTTTATACATTCCGCTTCTGCCAGTTGGAAATAAAGCAGCATGCCAATTAAAAAGTCTGTCCGCGGTCAATGGATCATAACATTTTTGGGTTGCATCAAGCATCATTTCGACTACTCCTTCTATATTCCTGTCTGACTCAATTGCTCCTGCTATTTCCATTCCTAATCTGCGAGCAATTGATGAACGTACTTGGTCAGGATTAAGAAATTCTCCTTCAATCTCCGATGATTTTAATACATCAAGTGTCAAAGTGTCAAGCAGAGCCTCATTTCTCAAATCGAATCCTAATCCTTCCATTTTTCCAAAAAGTCTACCTTGTAGATTCCGTGCCTCACTCAACAAATCCAAGAAATCATCACTATTCCAAGTAAATTCTGGCCAGTTGTCTTTTTGATGTATAAAAGCTCTCATTCGATGCGCTATTTGCAACGAAAATAAGCTTTATTCGTCGTAAACCAAAATTAATCGTTGCTTAATTTGCATTGATTATTATATTTATTCGTTGCAATGTCGGCTATTTGCTTGCTGGTAACATCAAAGCATTCTATCAGCGCTAAAATAAATGTGAATTTAAAATTGGTGCCGCTCAATAAGTGAAGTGGCTAATAAAGTGGGCAATAGCTATTGCTGAAGCAGGAAGCTGTACTTCATCTAAAAACAACCGACTAAACAAATATACGTTTTAATAGTGTGTTCACTGTAATTGCGAACTTCCATTTTCTGGCGCAAGGCCTCTTGAATAGTTTTTTTTACATGATGTTAATTGTTAAAATTCGGATGCTCAAAAGGTACTCATTGATGGGATTACCGCCCAGAGGCGATTTAGTTCAAAGGCTAGTATATGCCTAGTGCGGTATTTAAAGACACTTTATTGTCAAACCGCTACAGCGTTTATAAAATGCTTTAAACTTCATATTTACCAAATAGCCCCGAATTACGTATATTTTTTATCGTACTTTACTTTTTTAACCTTTTAAAGGATAAGATTGCTTGTTTTTTAAATTAATACCAACCTAAACTTTTAAGCCGTTCTATATCTCTTTCAACCCATTCTTGGTTCAAACTATCGGAATTATCTTTGTATAGAATTCTTAATTCTTCTAAACGCTTGTGCATTTCTTTTCGAACCTCCGCATAATCTGGATTGTCATAAACATTATTCATTTCTTGGGGGTCTTTCTCTAAATCGTACAATTCCCATTCATCAATATCATAGTAAAAATGAATAAGTTTGTAACGCTTAGTTCTTACACCAAAATGACGCTTCACCATATGAATACCTGGGTATTCATAATAGTGGTAATAAAGTGCATCTCGCCATTTAGAATGGTCATTGCTAAATAGTGGCAATAAACTCATCCCTTGCATATCATAAGGAATTTTGGTTCCAGCCAATTCTAAAAAAGTAGGTGCAAAGTCAATATTCTGAACTAGATCATTATTAATACTACCTGCCTCAATTAATGGTGGGTAACGTATAATGAGTGGTGTTCTAAAAGATGGTTCATACATAAACCGTTTATCAAACCAACCATGCTCGCCCAAATAAAAACCTTGATCTGATGTATAGACCACAATAGTATTATTTGTCAACTCATTTTTATCTAGATAGTCTAATAAACGACCAATATTTCTATCCACACTCTTTAATGAAGCTAAATAATCTTGCATATACCGTTGGTACTTCCAAAAGGTTAAGGCTTTTCCTTCAGGCGTATTTTTCTCAAAGTCTTCATTGATTGGCCCATACACAGCATCCCATCTTTGTTTTTCTTCTTCCTCAAGGCGGTTGTATCGTTCCAAATAAGCGGATTCATACCAGTCTAAAAACTCTACCAAATTCATTTTAGCTAAAAGTTCAGGACGAATTTTATTGTCAGCACTTAGTGCCATATGCTCACCAATTCGCATTTCAGCTTCCTTAGCAGCAGTACCGCGATTGACATAGGTGTCGTACAAAGTAGCAGGAGAAGGAATTTCTGCATCTTTGTAGGCCTCTATATCTTCCATACTTGGCCACCATTGCCGATGTGGTGCTTTATGATGGTACATCAAAAGAAAGGGCTTTTCTTGATTCCTAATTGAATCTAAATAATTGATAGCTAAATCAGTAGTGACATCGGTAACATAGCCTTCTTCCTTCACTATGCCTTGAGGTGTTCTAAATTCCGGATCGTAGTAATGGCCTTGATCTGGTAACACTTTCCAATAATCAAAGCCAGTAGGTTCTGATTTTAAATGCCACTTGCCTACAATAGCGGTTTCATAACCGCTCTCTTGTAAGATTTTTGGAAAGGTAACCTGTGTAGAATCGAAGACATCCAAATTATCTCGAACCCCATTAAGGTGACTAAACTTTCCCGTTAAGGCTACTGCCCGACTTGGTGAACAAATAGAGTTTGTTACAAAGCCTTTATTAAACAACATCCCTTCATTCGCTAAACGATCAATATTCGGGGTTTTCATCAATTTTGAACCATAAGCACTGATTGCCTGATAGGCATGGTCATCGGTCATGATGAAAATAATGTTTGGCTGTTCTGCCTGAGTGTTAATTGATGAATTACTTTTTACACAACTTATAAGACTAGAAATTAATACAATTACAAGCAGATTAAACCTACGTTTAGTTATAAATTTTAAGTCGCCAGTCATTTCCATGTTGCTCTTTATATGTTTTTAGTTTATCCCATAATTGATTTAGAACCTCAGGATGCTCTTTAGAGACGTCATGGTCATTTCTTAAATCTGTATTCAAATCAAAAAGTTCTAGTTCATTTTTGGTTTCGTGCCATCTTAAAAACCAATTATCTTCTCTAATCCAATATCCATTTACATGGTCTCCCATTACATTTTTAGGGTCATAACTTCTTGTGGTGACTACATTCCCAAAAATCGATTCTCTTATGCTTTGTTTTTGATTTTCCAAAACCGGCTTGTAGGACATTCCAAAGTAATTATCTGGAATATCTATGCCTACATAATCGAGGATGGTAGCTGGAATATCTGCACTATGAATTAATGCTTTTGAAACTTTATTTGCTTCAATATGATTGG
>CAYNCI010000008.1:0-51791 GCA_964396065.1 uncultured Mesohalobacter sp.
TTTTGCTCCCCCTCTTGGGCTCGAACCAAGGACCCTTTGATTAACAGTCAAATGCTCTAACCAACTGAGCTAAGGAGGATTTTAAAATTGGTCTGCAAATATAAATTAATTTTTAAAATACAAAAAAATAATTTTCTATTTTTTCGAAGTTTTTATTAGATAATTTTTTCGCTTTAAGTTACTCAAAAAATTTAGACCTCTCCTACAATTAATACACTTGGAAATTACTATAGTCTACTTTGATATTTAAGGTCTTAGCATTTTGTACCGGTTGCTTGTTTTGGTATATCTTAGAATCAAAAGCTTGATTAAGGCTGTAGTCTAAGTGACTTGGCATGTCTATATTAGAAGATCTAGTGTTGATGTAATAGTTAAACGGAACTTTCGGCAAGCTTACCTTACCATTAGAGTTTCTAAGATTTATATCGATAAAGGTAAAGTCCTCGTCGATATCTTCAATATATAATTCGCCAAAAGAACCTTCGATTAGAGCTTTATTTTTGATGTTTTTTACTCTTAAGTTGGATGTTTTAGAAACCGACACCAGGTCTACTACACTTCCAATGTTTACACTTTTTGCGTATTTGATATTAAGATTAAGCGCATTGGCATCTGTAATGTCAATTTTAGAATATGCTGCCTGGATAGTACAATCTGATCCACTAATCTTATCGATTTGCAAACCTGAATAATTCAGGTTTGCATCGATTTGGTATATGTCTGCAATTTTAAGTTGACTACGTTTTACATCCAAATTAAGCTTGGCATCTTTTGGCATTTTAATGGTAATTTTCTTTTGAACCTTGTTGCGAGATTGGATTTTTTCAAGTTTATGTCGCATCTCTTTAAGGGCTGGTTTCATGCTTTTCTCCATCTCTATGCTAAAGACCTGAATCGAATCTTTTAAGCCGCTTTTTCTCATCTCTTCTGTAAACTTCATCTTCCAGTCTTTCATTTCTTTTTTGAATGAAGAATCATTCATCATATCTTTCATTTCTTTTTGAAATTGTATGATGTAGGCTTTACCGTCTTCGTAAAATTTATCCATATCAAAATCGAACTTAAAGTCCATTTGTGGCATTGGTGGTGGTGGCGGTACATTTATTTCAAAGTCGTCTGCTATCATTTCAAATCTGCCACCAGGTCTCACAAAAAAAGCATTATCCATACCCGGAAAATTGTGTCTGCCTTTTCTACCTGCTTTAATTTCTACTTTTTTAGAATTTCCTAAAGCTTCAAACTCAAAGTTTTCTAATATTTCCTTAGCGAGTTCCTCATTATCAATATTTAAAGTCACTTCAGCCTCTACCTCTACCCGGTTTTTATTCCAGGTTTCAATAATTATTTCGGCATTATTTGTGTTTAGAATTACTTCTACATCTTTGTTTACGTCAAAGCTTTCTTTAAAGGTTTTTGTCGTTTGTGCGTAGCTCCCGAAGACTACCAAAAAGCACAAACTAAATAAACTTCTCATTGGGAGTGTTTTCATTTTGTTTTGATTTTAAATTGTTCAACTTCTGTTTTAGATCTTGAAGCAATTCTAATCTAAGTTGTAAGTTGTCTATCATAGCCGTGATGATTTCCTCTGAAATTCCAAACGTATTAAGGTCTTCTTCTAGCTCGTCGTAGGCGTTGTTTATTGTTTTTAGTTCTTCGAGATAGCTGTTTACCATTTCATCGTATTCAGTCGATGTTTCTAAGGTCGCCAGCTCAAGTTTTATAGACGTGAGGTAGTAATCTTCAACATTCTTAAGGTCTGGGGAAATATCACCTAGACTAATACGCGAACTTTCTACAATCTGCTGATTGTTCGTATTGTCTGTTCCAAAAGGGGTTTTAAGAACAAAAACGGTACTCAAGACAGCTACTATAAAGACTGCCGCCATTTTAAACACCATGCTATAATCTTTTTTGGGTTCTTCGCCAAAGGCTTTATCGAGCCTGGCTTTAAATATATCTTCATGTCCTTTAGACATTTTAAAAGATGATGAAGAATAGTCGAAATCTTTACGCAAATCTTTCATATCTTAATGTTTTTAGTTTTTCTTTTAGTAGTTTTTTTCCTCGATGTAACTGTATTCTGGAGTTATTCGGTTTTATATTCAATATTTCGGCAATTTCGTCGTGGTCGTAACCTTCCATAAGGTAAAGTTTAAGCACAGTTGCATATTTTTCGTCTAGACTTTCGATACAAGAACTGATGTCAGACGTAGAAATATGTTCACTCACTTGCCAGGTCTCCTCTTCATCTTCCGCAACTTCCAGATTTACATTGTCTATATTCTCATGATACTTGTGCTGTCTGTAATAATCTATACTTTGGTTTATTACAATACGCTTTAACCATGCGCCAAATGTGACCTCACCTGTAAAGGAATCAATATTTTTAAAGGCTTTTATAAATGCCTCTTGCGTAGCATCTTCTGCTAAATCTTTTTGTTTTAAGTACCGCATCGCTACACAAAGCATCGCATCGCAGTATTTATTATATAATTTAAGCTGTGCTTTTCGCTTTTGCTTTTTACAGTCTTCTATTAAGTTTGATGTAAACACGCCGGCAGTGTTATTTAAATTAAAATTGCTTCAATCTATATACGTACTAAGGATTGATGCGTTACAAATATTTCAAAATTATTTTTTATATGATATAAATTTACATCTTTTAAGCTGAATTTCAACAGATTAAATACCTAATCCTTTATGTTATTTATTTAAAGTTGAAGAAAAATTATGCTTTGTTGATGGATTAAGCTATTAAATTTATTGAATTTTGTGTTTGATTTAAATTCAATTTGAAAAAACCCATTGTTATATATTGGCTGAAAAGAGATCTAAGGCTTCACGATAATGAGGCTCTAAACAGTGCTTTATCAACATCTGTTCCGTGCTTATGCCTTTATGTTTTCGAAGATATTTTATTGAACAATCCACACTACAGCGACAGGCATTTTAATTTTATAAAGCAATCTTTAGTCGAAATAAATAAAGCACTGGAAAAGCACAATACTAGAGTCCTTACTTTAAGAGGTGATGCAACTTCTATATTCAATTTGTTACTCTCAAAATTTGATGTGAAAGGTATGTATTCGCATCAGGAAACAGGATTAGATTGCACGTATAAACGTGATATCGCTTTAGCTGAATTCTTTAAAGAACAAGGCATTACATGGACAGAAACACAGCATAATGACGTAAAGCGTTTTCAAAAAAACAGACTAACCTGGCAAAGGGATTGGGAAAGCTATATGTCTATGCCACAAATTGCCTTTAAACCCGATCACAAGAGTTTCGTATCACACCAGACTATAAATGATCTTGGTTTAGAAGAAGTTGTATTAAATCCTGAACTTTCTAAAGTCTTTCAGCCCGGTGGACGCTCATACGCCCTAAAATATGCCAAGAGTTTTTTTGATGAACGGATTCTTAACTACTCCAATCACATCAGCAAACCAGAATTATCCAGAGTATCTTGTAGCAGATTATCGCCTTATATTGCCTGGGGAAATGTAAGTGTAAGAGAAATAGTTCAACGTTTGTCTGTAATTAAAGTCGAAAAGAAAAAAATTAAAACTAAATCTATAGGCCGACAACTGAGTGCCGTCGCCTCCAGATTACGCTGGCAAAGCCATTTTATTCAGAAATTTGAACAAGAATGTCGCATGGAGTTTGAGCCAATTAACAAGGCGTATGTGAATTTGTTCCCAGTCAATGAAACTTACATCAAAGCCTGGAAAAATGCTGAAACAGGCTATCCGCTTATAGATGCCAGCATGCGTTGTGTCATCGAGACCGGTTACCTCAACTTTCGGATGCGCGCTTGTCTAGCTTCTTTTTTTTGTCATCATTTGTTTCAGGGCTTTTGGCATGGTAGCGCGTTTTTGGCAGCGCAGTTTTTAGATTTTGAACCGGGTATACATTACCCACAATTTAATATGCAGGCTGGTGTAACGGGAATAAATACTATTCGGGTTTACAACCCGGTGCTAAATGCTCAAAAGCATGATGAAAATGCTGTTTTTATCAAAAAATGGTTACCAGAATTGAAAGACCTGCCTACAGAATTTATATTTCAACCCTGGGCAATGACTGAACTCGAACAAAAATTCAATAATTTTGAGCTTGGTAAACACTACCCCAAACCTATTGTGGACATCAAAAAAACCAGACAACATGCCTTGGATACTTTATATGGTCTTAGAAAAAATAAGTTTTCTAAAACTGAAAGTCAACGAATTTTAGAAACGCATACCTTGCCTAATAGGAAACCCCAAAATTAAGACAGCCGTCTCAATTAAGAAACAGCTGTCTTACAAAATCCAATTATGAAAAAATCTACTCTATGATAACTTTAGTTGTATAGGTTTTATTGCCTTGAGATACCTTTAAAATGTAAATCCCACTCGTTAAACCTTGAGCATTTACATCAATCTGATTTCCGGAAACCTCAACGAATTGTCTATTAACCACTTTACCTAGAATATTTGAAAGTTCTATTTGTGCATGAGCATTTAACCCGGATGTTAAAATGGAAAACATCCCATTCTGACTTGGATTAGGATAAACTCTAAAATCACTATCGAAATTATTTTCATTTACGTTCAAGGTCGTGTTATTAAACACAAGACTAAAACGGTCTTCGGCAATGCTTTCCGGGATGCTAGCATCTACAGAAAAGGCGTAAGCCTGATTTGGTGTAATTTGCGTTGTAGTATTCAAATAATCATCCTGAACAAATATTTCAACATTTGGATCCCAGTTGTCTAGATTTAACCTGAATTCGTACTGAGTATTTAGGTATTGACTTGTAAATAAAGGTACGACATCACTATCTTGAGGGATTTTTCGTCTATCTATAGACAATAACATATTAAAGTTTGTTGCTAAGTTTTCATCGGTGTTTAACAATTTTCCAAAGTCATTATCATCTAAATTACTGTCATAATTTGAATTGAATCTAAACTTCAAAACATCTTTTCGTATACCCTCATGGTTATACAATTCAAGATTTGCTGAAAGCTCCATAATTTGACTAAACACCGTGGTGTTGTTATTTCCTGTAACCAATTTATTAGCTTCTTCGAAATGTAGGCTAACAGTTGTACTTGTTAAGTCTTCTAAATTTTGAACCCAAACACTTTGGCCAGGAAGGATAATTCTGTTGGCATCTAAGGCTTCATAAGCACCAGTAGTTGGATTGTAAACAGACATATCTGCTCTCAATCCAGATTTGGTCAAAACATCATAATTTACACTGGCTTGATATGGATTGGCGACCAAACTCCAGTAGCTTTCTTCCTGACTTAATGGCACTGATCCTACCGCAGGGTATCTCCCTGTCACCATAGACCCCGTTGCGCTGAGTGTTGTCTCACTAGAAGCGGTATTGCTGGTTAAATCTATATTTCTATCTCCACGCACAAAAAGCACATAAGGCGTGCCTACTTCTAAATTTGTTGCATTAGTATTGGAAATTGAAATATAACCCGGTGTTTGGTCAGGGCCATTAACTGGATCTGGATTAGGATCAACATATGAATTATCAAAGGTATACATAGAAGGATTACCAGTTGGTGTTTCATCAAAACCTTCTGCACTTGTTTGACCAATGGTTCCTGAAGCACCAGTAATATGTGTATTTTGTTGCCAATTATTTGAAATAAAATCAGTTGTAGTTACAGGCGAAGACAGTAGTCTAAAAGCTCTAACATCTGACATATAGCGTTCTACAGTAAAATCTCCTGTTCCTGATAGTGTTCCTGTAAATTCATCGAGTTGTGCTGTGCCGTGTCCATTGCTCCTAAAAATGAGGTTCCCATTATTAATAAGATTACCAGACATTTCTAGAATTGCCGAAGGTGTCGTAGAAGTTGGAGTTAGTTCTAATGAGGCATTGGCTTCAACCATCAAATCGTTAAGTTGAATGGTACCATTAGCGATTGGAAAATTTGTAACCGACGTACGGTTCGGAATTATGGCATTATCTGTATTTGTTGGCACATCACCTTCCAACCAATTAGTGGATGTTGTCCAGCTATTATCTGTCGTACCAATCCATGTTTTTATAAAAGGTGAATTATCTGTGTTGTCTTTACCGGGTGAAAAACTAACCGAATTTCCTGTAATATTATTATGTTGAACAAAATTTCCAGAAAAATCAGGCTCCCTTGCAATAGATTGGTCACTGTTGGCTTCACTTGTATAGGTATAGGTGTCAATAATATTGTCGGACTCATCTGTGATTGTAACTGTATCACCTGTATTGTTAAGTGACAAATTTCCTGCAGAAGCTACCTGTACAATTCCGCCAACATTAGTAAAACTAGAAACCGTACCGCCACCAAATACAACAATACTTCCATTTGGCGGGAGAATAGTTCCCGAGGGAAAAACATGTTTATGTATTGAACCTTCTTTCAAGATAAAACCAGAAATATCTAGTGCTGCACCGGTTGTGTTATACAACTCTACAAACTCATCATCGCCCGCATCTCTAGTGCCATCACCGTTAGCATCACCGGATACATCATTAGCAGGATCAGCTAAAATCTCATTAATGACAAGGATGGGCAGTTCGTTGTCTTCATTTGTTATAAGAGTTGATGCAGACAAACCATCGTAAGCATCATCAGATGAAGCATCATTCACAACTACATTTATAGTAACATCAATATCACTATCAACTAAAGGATCATCTTGACCAGTAGCTGTTACTAATTGGGTTTGATTCCAG
Source organism: uncultured Mesohalobacter sp. (assembly GCA_964396065.1). Classification (GTDB taxonomy): domain Bacteria; phylum Bacteroidota; class Bacteroidia; order Flavobacteriales; family Flavobacteriaceae; genus Psychroflexus. The sequence goes on from CAYNCI010000008.1 coordinate 6,731, forward strand.
TTTGCATTTGTAAAAGTTAATGTTGAAGGTGAAACCGTTACTTCTCCGGTATCTGTGCTCGAAATATCCAAAACTACATCATTAGTAGGCTGTTCATTCAAGATTACAGTAAATGTTGCCGTACCACCGGCTTCTGTTGTAGGACCTGAAACATTACCTAAAGCAATACCCGGTCCAGAAATATCTATAACAGTAAAAGAAGTTGTGCTGTAACCACTACCATCACCATTTTCAGAAAATTCAAACCCCACTACAATAGACGAATTACCGGAAACGTCTAGATTAGATATCGAGTAATTAACGGATTCTCCATCGTTTGAACTGATATTAGCTGTTTCGACTCTAGAACCACCATCCAATATATAGAAATACACAAATTGATTATCATTGGCATTTATATTTGTCGTTAAAGCAGAAATATTTAAAGTAGAAATACCTGTTAAGTCTATAGATTGACTTTGGAAGATGCCTTGCCCACCCCAATCGCTACTAACCAATGCTCCTCCTGATATACTAAATGAATTTGCTGTAACATCTGTACCTGGTGCTGTATTATAAGACAAAAACCATTGATTATCAATAGCACCAAAAGGCCCTACGCTTGCAGGTGCCGCTGCTGGTGGAGTTGCACTTGTATGGTCAGTAAAGCCATCACCATCATTAGAATAATCAGCATCATAAATGATAGTCTGCCCAAAACTCAAACCTATTCCCAAAAAAAAGAACAGTCCAATTGAAATAAATTGTAAGTAATTTTTTTTCATAATAAATTGTTGTTTTAACAAAATTATTTGGTTAATCATAAAATTAAAAGCCAGATATGTGAAAATATTATCAATATTTTGTAAAGTTTTTAGTTTATATGAAGACTTCTTTCAACTTCTAATGCACAAACCAATCAAATTCATAAAATTTCTTTACCTTTTTAAACTTTATATAAAAAAAAGACTCTAAAAAGAAGTAGTTTAAATCAAAATCTAAAACCATGCGTTACCTTATCCTCTTGTTACTAGCATTTATTAATTTTCAACTTCAGGCGCAATCCTCTATCATGCAGCCGAGTATTTCACCGGATGGCAATCAATTGGCCTTTAGTTTTCAAGGCGATATTTGGGTGAGCGATATTTACGGAGAAGCTTCTAAAAGACTTACCATACATGAAGCCTATGAAGCTAATCCCATTTGGTCCAAAGATGGACAACACATCATCTTTTCAAGTGATCGTTTTGGTAATGACGACGTATATAGAATTCCTGTAACTGGCGGGATACCGGAACGCCTTACCTTCCACTCTGCAGGCGATACACCTTACAGCATAACCCCTACCGAAGATATTCTCTTTACCACTTCAAGAAATTACAGACAAGTAGAACGGGAAGCAGAAATATATATCTTAGAAAAAAACGCCACTACTGAAAAGCGTTTTCTAGATGCCTTAGGCTTTGACCCTGTGAGTTCACCTGATGGTAATAAAATTGCTTTTGTCCGAGGTACATGTAGAATTGACCGCGAAGCCTATAATGGTCCAGCCAATAGAGATGTGTGGGTGTTTGATAAAAAAACTAATGAATATACGCAAATTACAACACATAATACTAACGATTTTAATCCACGCTGGTTGAACGATAATGAGCTTCTGTTTATCTCAGGAAGAGACGGTCGCTACAATATTCATAAAGCCGATATGGATGGCAAGATTTTACAAATAACCGACCAGAAAGAATTTGGAATCATCAACTTTTCTATGAGTTTGCAAAGCAATACCATTGCATTTCAAACAGCAAAACAGTCTTATACTTTTGATATTAATACTAAAGAAACAAAACCTATTTCCATTAGCATAAATAGCGATTACCGTTTCGACCCTGTAGTGAAAGAAAGCATGCGCAACAGTGTGGACGAATTTGCAGTTTCTCCGAATGCAAAATTCATTGCTTACATCAATCGTGGGGAATTGTTTGTTACTCGAAATGACAAGGAAGATAGCAAATCCATAAGACTCACTGATAGTCCATCACGTGAATCCAATCCAACCTGGTTAAACGATTCTGTATTACTATTCATTTCTGACCAGGAAGGCCAAAAGGATTTATACGCCGTACATTCCACCGATGAAAACGAATCAGATTTATTTTATTCGTTTAAAAGAGAAACAAAACGTATAACAAAAACTAAAGACGAAGAATCCAATCCTGTAGTAAGCCCTGACGGCAAAAAAATAGCTATTGAAATAGGCAGAGGAGGCCTTAAAGTGTTCGATATCGATGAAAAAGCAAAGCTTAGCAATGCGAAAATCCTTTTAGACGGTTGGGATTCACCAAATGGACTCACTTGGTCGCCTGACAGCAAGTGGCTGGCTTACAGCAAATCGGATTTAAACTTTAATGAAGAAATTTTTATACATGCTGCCGATAACCGTATGGATCCGGTAAATGTAAGTATGCATCCTAAAGGCGATTACAATCCGGTGTGGAGCAAAGATGGCAGTAAACTTGGTTTTGTCTCTGAACGAAACAATGGCGATAACGACATTTGGTTTGCATGGCTTAAAAAAGAAGATTGGGAAAAGTCTAATGCAGAATGGACACGCCGAGAAAAGGAAAAAGATGATAAAGACAAGAAGAAAAAGGATTCTGAAAAGGATAAAGACGACAAAGAACAATCTAAAGACATTGTCATAGACTTTGATAAAATATACCAGCGTCTTGAACAAGTAACACGCTTTACCGGTGGCGAGTCAGATTTCGTCTTTGATGAAAAGGGCAAATACATTTATTACACGAATGGTGGTGTGAGCCGAAAAAATTACGACATAGACCGCAGTTTATTTAAAATAAAATGGGACGGAAGCGACAAAACAGAAGTTAAAGGCGGGTCTGATACGTATGGCCTCCAGAAATACCCTTTAAAAAATAATATTTATCTGATGAGCAGAGGTGGACAAATAACAGCATTGAATACCAAATCGGACAAACTTGAAAAACTACCGGTAAACTCTGAAATGAAAATTCGCTATAAAGAAGAATTGGCACAAATTTTTGAAGAGGGTTGGCGCGTGCTTAATGCCGGCTTTTACGATCCGGAGTTTCACGGACAAGACTGGGACTCACTGAAGAAAGCATACAAGCCTTTAGCACTTAACGCCTCTACAAAAGAAGATTTTAGAATGTTATTTAACTTGATGCTAGGCCAACTGAATGCGTCCCACATGGGCATGTATGGCAGCAATGCTCAAAAAGAAACCCAAAGAGAACGCACAGGTTTACTAGGTATTGAAGGTGAAATGACGAAAACCGGCTTTAAAATTACACGTGTGGTATATGACAGTCCAGCGCACAAAACTGAAAGCAAATTGCAGGTTGGAGATGTAATTACAGCAGTAAACGAAACCAGTATAAGCCCAAAAGAAAATTTCTTTGCCCACTTGGAAGGTACTATAAACGAGCGTACTTTAATTAGTATAAATAGAGGTGGCAAAAACATGGAATTCATTATCTGGCCAACGTCTTCGTTAAGAACAGAATTGTACAACGAATGGGTGGAAGACCGCAGAACGCTGGTAGACCAATACTCTAATGGCCGATTAGGGTATTTACATATCCAAGGCATGAACTGGACATCTTTCGAACGTTTCGAGCGTGAGCTTATGGCAGCCGGCTACGGCAAAGAAGGCATTGTGATAGATGTGCGTTACAACGGAGGTGGCTGGACAACCGATTACCTGATGGCCGTTCTCAACGTAGACCAACACGCTTATACCATACCGCGTGGCGCTGCGAAAAGCCTAAATGAACACAAACAATATAAAGAAAATTACCCTTTTGGAGAACGATTACCGCTAGCTGCTTGGACAAAACCGTCCATTGCGCTTTGTAATGCCAATTCGTACTCTAATGCAGAAATATTCTCGCATGCCTATAAAACATTAGGAATAGGAACCTTGGTTGGGATACCAACCTTTGGAGCGGTTATATCTACAGGTGCAGCTTATCTTCAAGACGGGTCTAGAGTTCGTCTGCCGTTTAGAGCCTGGTATGTAAAAGCCACTGAAGAAAATATGGAAAATGGCCCTGCTGTACCAGACATTATTGTGGAAAACCCACCGGCATACAAAGCTAAAAATGTAGATCCGCAATTAAAGCGTTCAGTAGAAGAGCTGCTGGGACAATTATAGTTTGTAGATAGCATTATTTAGCCCTGAAAAGTTAGTTTTAGACTTACAAAAAATCAGTATTAAAACCTCAAATCTTTACCGGAGACAGATTTGGGGTTCTTTTTTTTATGAAAATCATATTGATGTATACGTAGACATTTCAATAGGAATAAGCAATCCTGTTGAAATTACATCCTTAAATATTCGGTTAACTACTTGAATCGGTCAGATATACCTATTCATTATTCAAATAATCATACATAGGGCTGAATTTTTACTTTATGCAAAGGAGACAATAGTTTAGAGTCATTATCTTCCAAAATGGATTAAAATCTCTATTTTTAAAAAAATAATTTACATGAAAATTTATCACATTTTAGTTTTATTCTTGCTTATAGCCTGCGGAAAATCAAAAACAAGTGAAAAGCAGCAAAATGAAGAAGCTGAAAAATCATCAAGCTTTGTCACTTCACCGCTTGAAAAACTTGCCACGGATTTTAAATTTACAGAAGGTCCTGCAGTAGATGCTGAAGGCAATGTTTATTTTTCAGATATTCCCAATTCTAAAATATGGGTTTGGACTACAGCAGACAGTCTAAAACTATTTAGAGAAAACAGCAATGGTGCCAACGGTTTATATTTTGACAACAAAGAAAACTTACTAGCCTGTGAAGGCTATGCCTCGCAAATAAGCCTAACCACACCGGAAGGGGAATATCAAATCATCGCTTCTACATACAAAGACAAGCCATTTAATTCTACTAACGACCTTTGGCCGGATGAGAATGGAGGTGTATATTTTACCGACCCGCAGTATGGCGGAGATATGGATAATCTTAACCAAGGTGGTATGCATGTGTATTATCTACATCCCAATCACGCTAGCATTAGCAGAGTTTGTGACGACTTGGTCCGCCCCAATGGTTTAATTGGCACCCCTGATGGTAAAATCTTATATGTTTCCGATCGCGGTGCCGGAAAAACCTATCGCTATACTATAGATGAAAACGGGACACTTTCAGACAAGAGCCTGTTTGTTGCTGAAGGCAGCGACGGAATGACGATAGACCACCAAGGCCGTATCTACATCACTACAAAAGATAAGTCTCAAGTTGATGTATTTTCCAAAACCGGCGAAATAGTCACTACTATAGAAATCCCGGAAGTACCAACCAATGTTTGCTTCGGCGGCAAAAATCGGGACCAATTGTTCATCACAGCACAAACCTCTTTGTATAGAATCGGTTTAGATGCAAAAGGCGTAGATTGAAATCTCACAACGTCTTAATATGAAATGTTTTAACCCATATTTTAATGATTCTATTCATTACTAATGAATAAAAGTGTTCATTTATAATAAAAACTATTGTTCATTGCGAATGAATACTTATTTTTGTTATTCAAGTCATTGTTATCATGATAAAGAAATCAACATTAGAAGACGTTATAACACAGCAAAGAGAAAGGTTGAGGAAAAATAACCTAGGCTTAATACGCCCACTTTTAGGAGAGCTTACTGAAGCACCTGAAGAATTTGCATTAATTATTTCAGGCATAAGGCGTTGTGGAAAGAGCACTTTGCTAAACCAATACATTTCCAAGCACCTGGAAACAGCATATTTGTATTTAAATTTTGATACTGCAAAATTATATACCTTTGATGTTCATGATTTTCAATTACTTGATGAAATTATACAAGAGAATAGCTACAAATGGCTACTATTTGATGAAATTCAAATAATAAATGGCTGGGAAGTTTATGTTAGACAAAAGATAGACGAGGGTTTTCGCATCGTCATAACAGGCAGTAATGCCTCATTATTAAGCAAAGAACTAGGCACAAAACTAACAGGCAGACACATTACTAAAGAGTTATTCCCTTTTTCTTTCAAAGAATACTGCGCATTTAACAAAATCGAAAAAACAGAAAATGCATTTGTAGAGTATATGAATCATGGCGGTTTTCCAGGCTATCTAAAAGCAAAAACACCAGAAATTCACTCTTCGCTATTAGATGATATTTTGTACAGAGATATAGCCGTGAGACATAACATTAGGGATATTAAATCACTAAAACACCTCTTAATTTTCTTAGCAACAAATATAGGTAAGCCGGTATCAGCAAATAAATTAAAACAAGTTGTTGGTGTAAAAAGCACTGCAACCATTTCTGAATATTTCAATTATTTTGAAGACTCTTATCTTATCCAACTGGTTTCAAAATTTTCTTATTCACAAAAAGTTCAAATGGTAAATCCAAAAAAGATTTACTTTATAGACAGTGGTCTGCAAAATGCAATCAGCGGGAGTTATAGTCGTGATTTAGGGAGAAAACTAGAAAATATCGTCTTTTGGGAATTAAGAAAACAAAATAAATCCCTTAACTATTATAACGAAAACGCAAAAGAATGTGATTTTGTAGTGAGCCATAACCAAAACGTTGAATGTCTCATTCAGGTATGTCATACTCTTAATAAAGAAAACGAAAAAAGAGAAATTTCAGGTCTAATTGACGCTATGGATTTCTTTAAAAAAGAAAAGGGAATTATCATTACACTTAATCAGGAAGATAAAATAAGTATAGACGGCAAATCCATACAAGTTATTCCTGTTTTTAAATATTTTTGAAGTATTACTTTAAATCTATTTAATTGAATATCCACCTCGAAACCGAAAGATTTCTTATCAGAAACATTGAAACCTACGATGCAGAAGCAATGTTTGAAATGGATTCCAATCCCAAAGTGCATAAATACTTAGGCAACAAGCCAATAACAAAAATTGAAGAAGCAAAAGAAATCATTAAAAACATCAGAGAGCAATACGAAAAGTTCGGCATTGGCCGTTGGGCTATTGCGACAAAAGACACTAACGAATTTGTGGGCTGGACAGGCTTTAAACGCGAAGAAAAACTACGACCAGACCGGGTATACATCGACTTAGGTTACCGCCTCCGAGAAAAATTTTGGAGACAAGGTATTGCTACGGAAACTGCTCGGGCTTGTCTGGAATATGGCTTTGAAACTTTAAATTACGATGAGATTTTTGCTTGTGCCGATGTAGATAATTTGGCATCCAATAAAATTTTAAAAAACATCGGTTTTCAATACATTGAAGACTTTGAGTTTGAAGGTATAAAAATACACTGGTATGGTATAAATGCTCAAGAATGGGACTAGAAATCTAAAAACCTTGAAGCTTCTAAGTCTCTTAAATCGTGAGGTGATAAGTTGACAAGCCTTAAAACCGTCCTCTAATCCTAAGATTAAACACTCTAGGGCTCAAAAAATCCGGAATAGCAAATTGCAGCTTACTCTCCGCATCTCTCACAAAGGTGTTTGTAATGGAATTAAGCCTGTCGAACATATTGAATATCTCAAAACCAAGTTCTAGATTTTTAAATGGAGACAACCAATGCCCTTTTTGAAATTCGTCTTCTTCATCAACGAGGTTATAGAAAAATCCAACATCTACTCTTGTATAATCGGGTAATCTATTCTGAAAATCAAAAGGATCTTCAAATTGTGGTTGACCTCCGGGCAAACCAGTATTGTAAACCAGATTAAGGTACAATTTCATTTTTGGGATTCGAGGGATATAATCTTGAAATAAGGCTGCAAACTTTAAACGTTGATCTGTTGGTCTGGCAATAAAGCCCCTTTCGTCAAACTTTTCTTCTGTTTTCAGATATCCAAAACTGAACCAGCTCTCTGTTCCTGGTACAAATTCGCCATTTAATCTCATATCCAAACCATAGGCGTAAGCTTCAGCAATATTGTTAGCCTGATACCTTATTCTCACGTTTTCGACCGTAAAACGGTTAACATCTTGTAAATCTTTAAAATACACCTCCGACACCAATTTAAACGGCCTACCCCACATCTTAAAACTGTAATCGTGACCTGCAACAAGATGAAAAGACTGTTGGGCTTTTACGTTTTCGTTCACTGTACCATCAGGTCTTCTGAGTTCTCTGTAAAAAGGAGGTTGATGGTACAATCCACCAGCAATCCGAAATATCATATCTTTTTCCCACTCCGGCTTTAGTGCAAACTGTGCTCTTGGACTAAATACAGTTTGCGTGGTAGTTTCTAAGCCTTCACCGCTTACCTGCCAGGTATGTGTTCTAAACCCGGCGTTGTACCACACTTTAGCATTACCCAAGGTGTTTTGATAACTCCACTGCACATAATTGGTAAAACGGTTAATCTGCATTTGATTAAAAGAGCGTATTCTAATAAACGGTTCTATCGGAGAGTCGTTGGGGTTGTAGGGCTCATCGTTTACAAAATCTGGGCTTGGCGGCCTTACGTTGAAACCAGCAGAATCTACTACTTCGTATTCCCTTAATCGGTCTCTAATATCTTCGTGAGTGTATTTTAATCCATATTTTATCAAATGCTTATTTATCTTTAAGTCGCCTTGATGATTTAAGTTGATAATTAAAGCATCCAGATTATTACGTGCATGTTTAAACTGTGCTCCAGCGCCTTGGCTAAATTCAACTTCACCAAAATTCTCGTCGCCAATACTTGAATTTACGGCACCTAACCTGTATTGAGCTAATATATCAAAGTGTTCTTGCTCTTGCGTATGATATGCCGAAGCAATAAACTTAGCTGTGTAATTATCGGTGACGTCGTACGTTGCTTTTAACGCACCAAAGTAGGTCTCGTATTCGCTATCTTCCTGACCATCATAAATGACTAATAAGGCACGAGGGTCTTGCAAGGTTCCAAAATTGGTTTGTCTAGCAAATGGTCGATATTGGTAATCGTTTATAGCAATATTTCCTAAAAAACCTAGTTCAAATTTGTCGTTAAATTTATAGGTCATGAAGTTTTGAACATCAAAAAATCGTGGCCTAAAGTTAGCTTGTGTGTCTTTTGCATTTACAAAAAGGGAATTGTCTCTGTACCGAACCCCTGTTATGGCATTAAACTTTTTGTTTTTGGAAATACCACCTACCATGGCCGAACCTCCTAAAAAACTTGCATCAAAACTTGCCATAAAGCTTACAGGCCTTTCGTAAGTGATATCTAATACCGAAGACATCCTATCGCCATATTGCGCTTTAAATCCACCTGCAGAGAACTTAATATCTCTTACCATATCTGGATTTACAAAACTTAATCCCTCTTGCTGGCCACTCCTTATTAAAAATGGACGGTAGACTTCTATGTCGTTCACATAAACCAAATTTTCATCAAAGTTTCCGCCTCGAACGTTGTATTGTGTACTCAATTCGTTATTGGAACTTACACCGGGCAAAGAGGTTAGCAAATTTTCAACACCGGGATTTGCGCCTGGAATACGCCTAACGGTTGCCGGCTCTAGGGTTAAAATGCCTTCTATTCTGGTTTGTTTTTCTTTTGTTATGGTAACTTCCCCTATCTGTTCGACATTTACTTTTAAAACAAAATTTAGTTCTTCTTTTTGATTGCTCTCCAGGTTTATAGTTGCCGAAATTTTCTTAAATCCTATATGACTTACTAATACTTCGACCTCTTGATTGGACGGGATAATTAGCCGGTAAAACCCATTTTTGTTGGTTGTTGTTCCTAATTTTCCGGCTTTGATGTTTACAAATGGAATAACATTATTACTTTCATCAAAGATAATACCTTCGATAATAGCTGTTTGTGCATTTAATGTATTAAGAAACAAACCAAATACGATGCAATAGAATAACCTAATGATATGATGAGAAGCTTTAATTTTTTCTAAAGAATTTGGATTCAAATATAGTGGTATTTCCAACTTTATCAGTCACTACAAGTTTAAAAATATTTTCGCTATCTGTAACGACGCCATCATTAAAATCGTGGGTCAGGGTTTTCTTCTTATAATCGTATTCCATAAGAATAAACTTTCCATTTACAGTTGCTCTATAGCTGTCTATTCCGGTAACCTTATCGTCTATTTCAACTTTTAGATACCTAAACTTAGAAAGCCATTGTTTATCACGAAAATTAACAGGTTTTATTGTTGGAGGTTCTGTATCTTTTGCTAAGATAAACTTTCCGAATTCGGTAGTCTTAGCCGTAAATCTATTTTCTTTCTTTTTGGTATCCATGTAATAAATTTTCCCCCAAGGCATTTGTCTACCTATAAACAATTGCTGTTTGTCTTCGGCTTTATAATTTGAAACATCGAATCCTAGCGTTATAGATTTGTGTATGGGCACGCGATAGTCGTGCAACCTAATGGTATCGCCTTTTATATCAATATCCAAGTACATGTCTTCATACAAAGCATTTTTGGGGATATAAATATCAACAAGATCTTTTTCTATGGCAAAAGCATTAGAGGTTTTTACAAAGTAAGGTGTTTCCACAACACTATCTTTTTCAATTAATTTTTCTCTTGAATACTTAATTGGAATTTGAACTGTGGTTGAATTTCCGTGAAAATCTTTTACCTTCAATGTATATTTAAAGTCTAAACTGTCTTCAATAGAAATTATACCGTTGTTAATATCAAGATTATTGATTTCCAGCTTATTGTATCTATAACTTTTCAGTTGTTGTATTCTCCGTTTATGTTCTAAATAATAGGAATAATCTATCATTCGGTTGAGAAATCTGGTTTCGTCATAGCTAAACCTGTCAAAAGTAGACCTGAATATATCATTGCCGTTTAAATCGCTGTGAACCTCATAATAACCGTTTTTGTTGAATGCGTAATCCAACCTGTCGTAAGCTTCGACACCAAAATAAATATCGCCTGCCGCTACAATTTGAGGGACTTTGTAGTTACCGTCGGATTGTTTTACAATTTTGAGTTTTGTTCTGCCCTGTTTAAAATTTACGTGCGCATTTGGAGATGCGGTATAAGCAAAAACACTTCGTAATGTTGGCGATGTGGTATCTTTTGCTTCGTCCAAACCGAACAAAAATGGATTCATAGGTCTGGAATATTCATCTCTAACTTCAAAATGAAGATGTGGACCTCCACTAGAGCCTGTATTACCGCTATAACCTATCAACTCTAATTCTTCAACCGGAAAATCTTCAGGCTTTGGAAATAGTTGTATTTCGTAGCTCTCTTGTTTGTATTGCAGGTCTTTTATGAATTTTTCAATCTTAGGTGCAAACTTCTTAAGATGAGCGTAAACGGTTTGGTAGCCATTGGGATGTGAGATATATATTACTTTTCCGTAACCATAAGCATTTACTCTTATTCTGCTGATGTAACCTGCAGCACTAGCCCTTACCTCTACACCTTCTCTACCTTGTGTTTTGATGTCTATTCCTGCATGAAAATGATTGCTCCTAAACTCGCCAAAGGTTCCAGACAAAACCATAGGAATTTCCATTGGTTGTTTAAAATAATCTTTAGGCACTTCCTTTTGTGCATTGGCTTGTAAAAAGAAAAATAAGAATAAGAAGAGGTAGCGTACAAACATTAAGTTTTTCTTTTTAAAAGTGTTTTGGGTGGAAAATATACCAAAATTTATGAAAATATACATTTCAACATTCTCGTGGCACCACGAAAATCATTTCTAAATTCAAAGTGTTTTGGCTTAAATGCATTAATCATCGTCATGTAATCGTCTTTGTGGAATTCGTTCAGTTCAAAATAAACGGTTGTTGGCCGCTTATTATTTTGAGCCAAGGCACATATTTTTTGATAAAAAATAAGCGGGTCTTCATTTTCTACAAATAAAGCCAAATGTGGCTCATAAGCTAGAACATTTCTAAACATTTGATTTTTTTCCTCTTGCTTTACATAAGGCGGATTGGATACGATAACATCTAAGTCGATTGGTATGGACATCCATTTTAAAACATCCTGCTCTATCCAATGTACCTCAGCACGGTTTAGTTGTGCGTTTGTTTTAGCAACTTTAAGCGCTTCTTTAGAAATATCTAAGCCATAAACATGAGAATTAACCAATTTTTTTTTAATGGAAATAGGAATACAACCACTGCCTGTACCAATATCGAGAAGTCTAAGACCATTATGATTTTTACAATCACGAATAACCCAATCTACAAGTTCTTCGGTTTCTGGACGCGGAATAAGCACGTTTTTATTTACATTAAATTTTAACCCGTAAAACTCAGTGTAACCTAAAATATACTGAATGGGCTCATGCTGTTTAAGTCTATCGAGGTAATTGAAGATTTTCTGCAAACTGTCTTCGTCTATTTGCCTGTTTGGGCTCAAACTTATGTCAATTCGTTTTAGGTTTAACACATCTTCGGCAATCCAGTAGAAGAAGTTATCTATTTCAGAAATTGCAAAAATAGAATCTAATCGACTTCTAAAGTCCTGTTTTAATTCGATTATAGACTTCACTTAAACCAATGATTTTAACATCCAAACAGGGCAAGAGTGATGGCCCGTAGCGCCTAAGCGTTCTGAAATATATTCAAACCCATTTTTTAAATACAAATTTTGTGCTGCCTTCATCTCGGTAAGCGTTTCGATATAGCAAGATTTATAATGGTGACTTTTAGCAAATTGCAAGCATACATCCATCATTTGCTGTCCCAAACCACGTCCTCTAGCTTTGGGATGAAAATACATTTTCTGTAGTTCGCAAATGCTATTGTCCGTAGCGATGGCTTGAATGCCGGCTCCACCTAAAATCTGATCGTCTTCGACTAAAATAAAATATTCTGCTCGAGGAATATCGTAAGTACCATACATGTCGTCCAAAGCACTATCCTCAAAAGCAGTTCCTGTTTTTGGTGCATTTTGCTCTATCAACACATATCGAATCACATCGGCAATTATAGTATTGTCTTCGGGTTGAATGGGCCTAATTTTAATAGAATCCTTCACTAGAAAAATAGATTTAAAAAAGCTAATATAGAATTTAAATTTTAATGCCCTATAGATTATTTGTGCTATTAGAGCTTCAGTTTTAGTTTGCGTGTAAGCATTTAGACTAAAGTAAAGACTTTTGGCGTTTAAGTATCGAACCAAAAGCATAAATCATGAAAAAAATTCAACTTCTAGTTGTTCTTTTCTTTATCTATTCTCTTCCTGTTTTAAGTCAACAAGACAGGCACATCGAAGTGACTGGCAATGCGGAAATGTATATTGAACCTGACGAAATCGTTTTTAATATCAGTATTGCAGAATACTGGGAAAATGAATTTAAACCCGTATTTGACCCTACTAACAAAGGTGAAAAAATAAAAATTCTTGATATCGAAAAACAACTCATCCAACAGCTGAAAGCCATAGGCATAAAAAAAGATGACATCAAATCTACTGATGTTGGGACGGTTTGGCGAGGCAAAAACGAAGAAGTGCGAATGCGTAAGCGTTTCGAAATTTCGCTTGAAGATTTTAGCCTGATAAACCGAATTATTTCTGAAATTAACCATTACGGGATAGATTATATGAAAATTGGCACCCTGAAAAACAAAGAAATTTACAAGCATAGAAAAGAAGTTAAAAAACAAGCCTTGCTAGCAGCAAAAGAAAAGGCTACATACCTTGTAAACACTTTAGATAAAAATTTAGGACCAATTATTTCGATCAAAGAAATAGATACGGACAGTGGTTTTTATCCAGGCCTGAGAACAAGTAATGTGGCTATGGAAAGTAGTCCGGATAGCGGCGGCATCGACCCTGAAAAGAAAATCAAACTCAGGTATGAGATTATAGCCAAGTTTGAAATTGCGGATTAAGTATTATTATAAAAAATAAACCTTTAGCATCTGCTATATCAGTTTTATAGAGTGTTTGAATGTTTCAAACGCTTTATTGGCAGTTTGGTCTTGAGCTTTGGATTGATGGCAGTTGAAGTCGTAATAAAATCCATTATGTTCTGTTTTCAAGACTTTAAGCTCTACTTTTAAGGGTTTCGGAATGTCTGTATGTTCAAAGAGATATTCGGCATCATACTCATAAAACTCACATTGACTTATCAAATAAGGTTTATATGTTTTTACAATTTGAAAATCCTTTAAGAGCATAGATGTTCCTAGTGCTGACATTTCCCTGAGTTCTTCAAAGCTCTCGATACCTAAATCATAAAACTCCTCTTTTGGGGTTATGTTGAGTGTAATGGTTGGAGAAAAAACACCTTTGTTTTCAGGTGTATCCTGGTGATATTTAGTCACAATACAAATGGGTTCTCCTATTTCATCCCATATATCGTCTGTAGACATATCTAAGCCTTGACCAATAATTTGTTCATTTTTAAGTTTTCCGAAATCTTTAATAGCAATAAATCCCCAATCTTTAGGTTTTTGAAACATAATACCAAGCTTTTTGTTGATATAAGTGTTTTGGTTTACCGCAACCGCATTTAAAGGATCCATGGCTGCGCCCGCTAAGGCAATGCCTGCTAATTTTATAAAAGCTCTTCTTCCAATGCCCACAAATTCAAAATTCTAATAAAAACATGTCCTATTAATTTTCTTAATTTGAATAAAGATATTGAAAATACTTATTTATATATTTCATAAGTAAAAGAGACTAACCTTAATAATTTTAATGACCTGGATTAGATTCATAAAGTTTAGTATTTCTGATAATCAAGATATTATTCAAAGTGTTTTTAATGTGTAGCAAAATCGAATTTTAGATACTGCTTCAACATATTTCACTTCGTAAAATAAACTCATAAAAAACAGAGGTCTAGTAATTCATTACACCTCATAATAGACTTCATCAAACGGTACTCTAAATCGTGGACCATAGACACCTTTTTCATCTCTTAGTCCACAACTTATCACCATATTAATCTCCGCTTGCCTAGGAAGATTTAAAATCCGTTTTACACGTAAGGTATCACTGCCCTCCATGGGACAGGTATCGTAGCCGATCGCCGCCATACTAAGCATAAAATTCTCAGCAGCTAATCCGGCACTTTTATGAGCGACTATCCTCATATCGCTTAGCCGGGTTTGTCTGTATATGGGTTTAAACAAGCCAATAACATTAAAAACCAGATATTTGATAAACCCCAGTATGCCAAAAAAGTCTGTGTAAAGTGTTGGAATCAATTTACTGTAATACGCCAGAGCCATTTTTTTGCGCTTTACATCACGTTTGTTAAGCTCTGCCTTGTCGTATACCTTGTTCAAAAATTCAATATTGGCTTTTGCACGTTTTCGCCACAAATCCTTACGTGCCACAACAACTACTAATTGTTGCGCGGTTTTTGCGGCATTTTGGTTTAAGCAAGCTTCGGCCATTTGGCTTAAGGTATCTTTAGATGTGATATGATAAAACTCCCAGAGCTGAAGATTACTACTCGTTGGCGCTAGCGAGGCATTAACCAGGCATTGTTTTACTTTTTCAGCGTCGATGGGGTCGTCCTTGTAAATTCTGGTAGAACGCCTGTAAGAAATGGCTTGAGAAACAGTTTTTTCCATGTTTAAATAAATGAAAGTTTATAGGTAGTATATAGCTTTTAGGATCGTGTTAAAATGAATGCCTAAAGGTTTTTACTAATATAATAATACAGCTTTACGAGAGAAACTTCAGATAGCTTAAATAAAAAAATGTTTTCAACGCTATGATAGCGAAAAAAACATTTAGAATAAAAATATTATAATACCTTAAGGTATTTACGAGTTCATAGTGACTAGAAACTCTTCGTTGCTTCGGGTTTGTTTAATACGATCGTTGATAAACTCCATCGCCTCGACCGGGTTCATATCGTTAAGGTATTTTCTCAAAATCCACATTTTTTGCAAAGTGTTTTCGTTATGCAATAAGTCGTCTCGACGTGTACTTGATGAGTTTAGGTCTATAGCCGGGAAAATTCTACGGTTAGAAATTTTTCTATCCAGTTGTAATTCCATATTACCTGTACCTTTAAATTCTTCAAAAATCACTTCATCCATTTTGGAACCTGTATCAATCAATGCAGTGGCAATAATGGAAAGTGAACCGCCATTTTCTATATTTCGAGCGGCACCAAAAAAGCGTTTTGGTTTATGTAATGCATTGGCATCTACACCACCACTTAAGACTTTTCCACTTGCAGGCTGTACCGTATTATAAGCTCTCGCCAATCGTGTGATAGAATCTAATAGAATTACAACGTCGTGACCACACTCGACAAGACGTTTGGCTTTTTCGATTACAATATTTGCAACTCTTACATGTTCGTGTGCCTCCTTATCAAAGGTAGAAGCTACAACTTCTCCTTTTACATTTCGCTGCATATCTGTTACCTCTTCCGGGCGCTCATCTATTAACAACACAATTTGGTACACTTCAGGATGATTTGCTGCTATCGCATTAGCCACGTCTTTAAGCAACATGGTTTTACCTGTTTTTGGCTGGGCAACTATCATTCCCCTTTGGCCTTTTCCAATAGGAGAAAACAAATCGATAATTCTGGTAGAAATACTACTGCCTTTATCGGCAATATTTAATTTTTCTTGTGGAAAAAGTGGTGTTAAATGCTCGAAAGACACTCTATCTCTAACTACTTTTGGGTCAAGACCATTTATCTTTACGATTTTAATTAATGGAAAATATTTTTCACCTTCTTTTGGAGGTCTTACTTCTCCCAAAACCGTATCTCCTGTTTTTAGTCCAAATAATTTAATTTGAGATTGAGATAAATAAATATCATCCGGAGAAGATAAGTAATTATAATCTGAAGATCTTAAAAATCCATAGCCATCTTGCATAATATCTAATACACCTTCGGATTGGATAAGCGCATCAAATTCGTATTGTGGATGCCTGTATTTATTTTCTTTTTGTGGCTTTTCGGAAGCCTGATCTTGATTTTGAGCAGATTTGTTTTTGTCTTGATCAGAAGATTTATGTTGGTTGTTGGAATGCGTTTGTTTTGGTTGTGGCCTATTAGTTTTAGGACTAGAATCGCTTTCCTTATTAGAATGCCTCTGCTTAGAAACACTAGGCTTTGGCTCTGCTTTCTCTTGCTTCTTCTCCTCGGTCTTTTTGGGCTCCGAGGCAGGTTTTTCTTCCCTATTTGTTTCTTTTGCAGGCGTTTTTGGCCTTGCTGGTTTGCGTTTTCTCGTTTTGGTTTGGGTAGAAGATTTTTGTGGTGTATCTCCTTTTTTTGGCTCTCCTTTTTCTTCCTTTTTCTCGTCCGAGGGACTTAAATAAGATTTGACTTGTTCAGGATTTGATGCCTGGAAGTCTAGTATTTTGTATACTAAATCTAATTTCTTAAGGCCTCTGTACTTTGGAATGGATAAATCTTTGGAGATTTGCTGTAATTCAGCCAATTTTTTTGACTTTAAATCTATGATTTCAAACATGTATAATTAAAATGCTGTTACTGTATTATAAATTATTCGATACTAAATTTTCGAAAGAAGTTTGTTGAATTTCGGTTGCAATGAGGTGTTGCTTATAGCGTTATTGCATTGCAATTATACAACATATTTTTGTTATAAATTTAGATTTTTGCAAATAAACCTCTATTTTTGCATTCGTTTTTGAAAAAACATGATACAAAGAATTCAAAGCTTATATTTATTGTTAATTGTAATTGTAAATGCAATTGTGGTTTTCTTTTATGATAGATTAGACCAAATTGCTAATTTGATTAAAACTTTTGCATACGAATATCTTGTGTTTTTTACCATTGTAATCTTACTTGCTTTGTTGGCTTTATTTTCTTTTAAAAATAGAGGTCTTCAGAAATTGTTGAGTACAATTGTTTTATTATTGAACTCTGTCGTACTAGGCTTTCTAGCATACACTTTGCTAATTGTACCTGGAGAAATTAATTTTTCTGAGAAGGGTATTTGGGTTGTTGTTCCTTTCATTTCTATTGTTTGTATTGTATTAGCCCTTAAGGGCATCCAAAGGGATGATAACCTTGTAAAATCTGCAGATCGTTTTAGATAGTCTTTACCTTAGTATATTTAGTGGAAACCCAAAGCGCAATGCTTTGGGTTTTTTTTAATGCATCGAAGCATTACACCGATAGACACATTCAAGTAAGCAACATTTTAAGAAGTGATGTTATTTAAAATTTATGAAAAAAATTTTATGCATTTCAGACTAAAATAGTAATTTGAGCATTTTTCTAAAAAAACACAATATATGCTTAGAAATACAGCTTTAAAATTTTCTTTTTATTACATCTTAATATTCTGTTTTTCAGTCAATGTAGTTAATGCTCAAAGTGATAATTCGAAGAAAAATTTTTCGCATTCAAAGCTTGACAAAATACTTATTCACACCTTAGAATCTGATACTTTGATTTGGTTTTTTGAAGATTTCAAAAAAACCATGCTTATAGATTCTTCTTGGCAGAAATTATTAGCTAACTCTTCGATGTTTAAGGCACAAGAAGATGCCTATAAAAATGACCGTTTTAGTGAAAAAATAGATTTTGAATTAGATTCTGAAGCTTTAAAACAAAGTCTGGAAGCATTAAACGCCAAAACACCTTTAGACATAGGCTATCATCCGGATTTGGAAAATGTTATTAAATTTTACCTAAGAAGAGATAAAAAGACCAATGAAAATTTGTTGAGCTTGAGCAAATACTATTTTCCAATGTTTGAAGAAGTATTTGACAGGTACGATATCCCATTAGAATTAAAATACTTAGCAATAGTAGAGTCTGCCTTAAACCCTAGAGCAAAGTCTTGGGTAGGAGCAACCGGACTTTGGCAATTCATGTATCAAACCGGTAAAATTTACGATCTTCACGTTAATAGCTATGTGGATGAGCGAATGGACCCCATAAAATCTACAGAAGCAGCAGCAAAATATTTAAAAGACTTATACAACATCTTTGACGATTGGAACCTAGCGCTTGCAGCCTACAATTCCGGGCCGGGCAATGTAAATAAAGCTATAAGGAGAAGCGGTGGCCAAAAGAATTACTGGGCCATCAGGTCTTTTTTACCTAGAGAAACCTCTGGCTATGTGCCTGCATTTTTTGCGGTGATGTATATTTTTGAAAATGCAGATTTGTATAATTTAAAGCCAAGTCTAGGCCCTACACCATATATTGCGACAGACACCATACATACCAAGAACCTGATCAAACTGGAACAAGTTGCTCAAATTACCAAAACAGATGTAGAATTTATAGAGTTTTTAAACCCAAGCTATAAATTGAATATTATTCCTAAAGACACGACAAGAACCTACACCCTGCGCTTACCTTATAAAGATTTAGGGGTTTATGTGGCAAACGAAGAAAAGGTGTACGATTATGCAGAGCAAAACATTAAAAATTCCAAAGAAAAGTTGCCACAATATGTAAAAATGGGCGACAGAATCCGCTACCGTGTGCGTTCCGGAGATTATTTGGGAAAAATAGCTAACAAATATGGCGTAAGGGTTTCGGACATTAAACGCTGGAATGGATTAAGAAACAACAATTTAAGAATAGGACAAAGACTTACAATTTATCCAAAAAATGCAAATTTTAGTTCTGCATCCAAAACGAATAATGCAAAAAGTACAAAAAAGAAAAAGTCTAACAGAATTGCAGACTCTAACGCTACATATACTGTAAAGCAAGGAGATACGCTCTGGAGTATATCCAGAAAATTTGAGAATGTAACTGTCCAAAACCTTAAGAAAATAAACAATTTAAGAGGCAATTCGCTTAAACCCGGGATGATACTAAAAATAAGCTCTTAGTTGTACACTTCCAGTATGTACGGTTCGAGAACCTGACGAATTACGACCCGAGTAATTAAGATTTAAATCCAAAAAGGAAGTGATTTTTCTTTGCAAAAAGAGATTCCATGTAAAATTATCGTTAGGCTGTAAGCCTTCTAACATGGTAAACGCCACTGGCGAAAAACTATCGCCTTCAAAATCGTTTTTTATGTAGCTTAAATCGCCATTTATATTGTATTTGCTACCATTTATAAACGTAAAGGAAACACCTGTAGTTTGTTGTGTTAGGGCTTCAGTACCGGTAATATTTTCCTGTGTTTTGTATTCTACAAAAGCATCGAAGCGCTGCTCATTACTAAGAAGGTAGGATAGCTTTAGCTTTGCTTCATCGCCGGACAACTCGAAGTTTCTGTTATCAAAATTTTCTGAAATACTTTCATTTATGGTATGGCTAAGGTTGGTATTCAACAACCATGACTCTCCAAATTTGTGGACCACGTCCCATTGGTGGCTCTGCAATATATTGTCTTGCAATCCTGTACTGAGTAAGCTTTTGTTTGTATTGGAAATAAAAGTGTAAGAGTTGGTAAATTTTTGTTTGCCTCTATTAAAAAATAAAGTATTTCTAAAATTAGAAACCAACGCTAATTCTTCTGAGTCGCCAGCAGAGAAAGGATTAATTTGTATTTTATTATCATCTCTAGCCAATTGCCTATCTAAGGTAAAAGCGGTTTGGTTAAAGAAATGAGAAAAGATTTTCTTTAAGCCTTTTTCTTTATCCCATGATCGTAAATTAATATTCATTTGATTAGAAAACCTATTTTGGTTTACCCCAATAAAAACTTGGTTAGGCAGGAGGACACGCACATATTCTGCCTGGTCTTGAAATTGAGCAACTTCAAACTCATCAAGCTCTTGTAAGCCGTTAGAATTGTAATCTACCCAGGTAAATTGGCCTTGTCCCGGTTCGACTTGAACAAAGGTAAAATCCTGTCTAGCCACAGTACCGCTATTGGTTTCATAAGTTGTGCGAAATGTAATTTTCTGATTAAACAAATTCTGATTGTATTGTATTCTTGCATTTACAATGTCCCTGTCCTCTACACCTGGCCTATCAAATTTTATGTTTCTGTAATTGGTGAAAATATTCAGTTGAGAAGCTTTATTTTTAATTAAAGTCGATTTTAGATAAATATCATTGGAAACCGAAGACCTTGTTAAATTACCTTCTATTAAACTATCCGTTACTCGATGCCTGTATCCTACCTGAACATTTACTTGAGTGCTATCTCCAACACCTACAAAACCTTCATAATCTAGAAAACGTTGAGACTTCGCTGTGAGGGCATTTTCAATTTTATTGCGTTCTTGCACGTCTTCTAAGTCGATTTTTGCGCCAATCCAGTACTTTTTCAAACTGTAAGTGGATTGCGCATTTAATCTGAAAAAATCAGTACTAAATTGTTCTGAATCCGAATTTAGAATACTGGTATTCAACTGAAATTTAATTGATTCTAAATCAAGATTAGACTGTAAAACATGTTTATTGCCATTAAAGTTTTCTGAAAAATCCAATTGTTGAAAACGGTAAGTTGAATTTAGCCTGTTTTTCCAATTTAAAGTTGTAAAAACATCTGTTAAGATCTGATTTCCAATGGCATTGTCGATATTCCAGTCTCTTCTAAATTCAACATTAAAAAGCCGTTGAATAGGTGTGAAATTCTTATCGATGTAGTTTACGTCTACACCAACATCTAATAGTAAGGTATCTTTTGTCTTTAACACATTTTGCTGGAGATTAAATCGTCCCGCCAAACCCGAATTGTCTGCATCATCAATTTGAGAAAATAGGTTTTTGTCGTTTTGGCTAAGGGCCAACTCATACTTTACTCTTGTTTTTTCAGAGGGATTATAAAATCCATTTACAGAAGCCACTTCCAGGTTTTGAGGCGCAATGAGCTGCCGAATGGGTTCAAAATTGCCTTGAGGCTCACCATTTACAGGCGAAACAAATTGATATACATTGGTTACCGCATTGTCGTTTGCCAAAATATAATTTCCCTGATTGGGGCCGACCTCCGTAAAAATAACATTAAAGAGGGTGTCCTCCGGATTGTTTGACAACACAAAAGCCTCTATGCCATCTATAACCTGTTTGGTATACTGTACCCTGTTTTCTGAAAACTCTGTTTCAACCGCACTTGGAATAAACATTAAATCCTGATTGTCGCCAGCTTCGGCCAGAGCTTCAACTTGTTCTTGACTTAAATTTTGCTGAAGTGGTTGATTTTTTAAATCACTTTCGACATAATACATACCATTCATCGTCCATTTTTCTGCTTCGTGGGCTGCTTTGGCATGTGCAACGACTCTTGTAAAATTTTGCTCGGTGTACTGGTATTCTACCACTATTCTCATCTCCGATGTAATCGGAAATGTTGGGTTAAATATCAACTCGCCGGCATTATAGTTGATAACGTAATCAAAATTTTCACCACGCTGCAGCCGCCTTCCATTTACAAAAACTGCTTCGCTGCCTGATACAATTAATACAAAAAGTTCTCCATTGGGGCCATTAATTTTATAAGGGCCCTGATTCCCTTCTTGCGCAGCCAATTCGGTTCTTGCAAAGACACCTCTTACCAAAGCACCGGCAACGCTCACATTTGTGCTCTGATTATCTTCACCAAAACCTGCTGCTACTCGTAAACCCTGTACTCGTTTTGTAAATGCACCAAAAAACGATTCTTGCTCTACTAAATCTATATCGCCTGCGCGAATGCCCCAATTAGGGCCTTCCAGCTCTATAAAGATTTGATCAAACTCATCTAAACGTTGTGAAAACCCATTGGTTTGCGTAGGTACGTTTGCATCCTGAATAGATGCTCTTAAAGTAACTTGAGGCGAGATTTTTCCTGAAATCTGCAAATCCAATTCCGACTGCGTCACCGTGTTTTGGTTATTACCCACAACGACTGCTCTGGAAATATTTCCCGTGGTATTCAAACCCTGAAAAGGCGATGTGATTTTGGATTGTTCCGTTTTGATTAGATCAAAATAACTGTCCCTGTTTGTGTTTTCTTTTACGATAAGCCTCTTATCATAAAGACTATAGGTTTGGGTTAAAAATTTGGGTAGTGGATAATAAAATACTTCAACCTCGGGAAAACTATCTTTCAGTTTAGGCTTAGGATACAAGTGTGCTTTACTATAACTCACGCTGTAATATGTGGTATCTAAAATAATATTATTCGCTTCTACTTTAAAGTCAAAAGGACTTATACTTACGGTATCTATAACAATGGTGTCGCTTACTTTTAAGCTCTTTTTAATGCTATTTTGAGCAAAAGAAGAAAAGCTAAGGCATAAAAATACAATATAAAGCAAGCTTTGGCGCATAGTTGTAAAACTAAAGCAAATAAGGAATATTATATATTGTATTTATTTTAAAATCTGTTTGCACGACAAAGTGTTTATTCAGCATTGTTGATATTGTGACCTTTATTCTGCTTCTGCCTCATGAAACTAATCTGCTAAATTGAAGTTCAAACTCTTAAGCTATAAAAACCACGTATTGCAGTATGTTCGCTTAGTAAAACAAAAATGAAATAAATAATATAATTACAAAGGCTAATGGAATAACAAATAGTAAATAAATCCCGCTTATTATTCCAGATTTGATGAAGCTAATAAACCAGTTTTGTTGGTAAAAGTTGACAATAGACCTCCATAAATAGAAATAAGTTGAAAGAATAATAAGCCAGCTTATACTCGCGGGAATACCCTCAAAAACTTTATTTGCTCCCAAAACAAGAGAGAAGATGGTAAATAAAAAGCAGAAAAAATAAAAACTAAACACCAAGTGATGTGCATAATTTCCTTTCTTGAAATAAAATAGTTTTAGAATAAAGGCAAACAAAGGCATCAAGAAAAACATGGCTAACGGGATGCTATCTATAAAGTACTGGTACACTTGCGCAAAGCCCATGGTCTTATATAGCTTTAAACCTTGGCTGTAAAACCTTCTTGTAAAGTAGCCAGCATTTTCATCCATTCCCATAGACTTGTAAATCTCTTCATCTGGAGCGTTGATAGCAATTAGAGAATCGACAACACTCCTTTCAAAATTAAACTGGACCGGATTATTATTGTTGGTTGTTTTAGCTACAGTATCTTTTAGTTGGTATTTGTTGGCTTGAATGTCATTAATTAATTTTTGAGCGTCTTTAGCGTTTTCAATTTTTAAGGTATCTAAAATAGCAGGATCGATTTTTGCAATTGTATCCAGCCGCTTTATGTCTTTATCAATTTCCTGAAAAGCCGTTTTTGCATTCTTTTCAATAACTTCTCTGCCTTCACGTACATAAAAGTTAAATACAAAGAAGAAGATAACCGTTACAAACAAATACATTTGGCCCGGATGCAAATATTGTAGTCGACGCCCTTTTACAAACTCCTTGGCTATATAGCCCGGCCTAAAAAGTAAAGGAATAATACTTCTGAAAAACCGCGCATCGAAAGAAAAATAATTTCCAATCGTATTGTAAAAGAGAAGTCCAAAGGTGAGCTGGTCCCCAATTTTTTGTCCGCAATTGATACAAAATTTGGCGTCCTTAGGATTATGCGTTTCGCAGTTTTTGCATATGATTGGTCTTTCCTCCATACTCCAAATGTAAATAATTATAATTTATTTAAGAAATTGACTAATTATTTATAGACGACTCATACTGGATAATGTAACAACCTATCAGCATTGATAAAGTGTTTTTTTAACGTGCGTTCGTTATAAAAATAATTCTAATACCCTTATTATTAGCTAATAGCCTACTTAATTCTTCCTCTAAGGAGGAAATTTAATAGTGTAATATCAGGGTTATGTATTAAGAAATTCACTCTTAAGAGAACATCTAAAAACGGATGAATTTATTTAAATCAGAATGGTTCGCTTACACATAATTGTAATTATTTAAATAAGTACTACAGTACAAATACTTGTATTTCAATGTTTTAAAAATTATGGCACGCGGTTTGTTATTCATGTAGTATAACATTTAAAACCCTTTAGTCATGAAACGATTTATTTATTTTTTAGTAGGGTTTGTTTTTTTCAGTACGTCTGCATGGGCAAACCATTCAAATTCAGAGTTTGAAAATTCTTTAGAACATTCAAATAATTACTGGAACTTTAATCAAACACAATCTTTTATATTTATTGAAAACGGTATTGAGTTTTCAGTATTTCAAGATGGTCAATTTGATTTCTTTATTCCGCACTATGGACCAAACCTACAAGTAGGAATTGGTAATGGGAATTTCAATTTTAGCTTTAACACAGGATTTAACTACAATCCATATGTACAATACGATAGCTTTGGCGCCATCATTCAAATAGAAAATACGCCGATCTTCTATGATTACTTTGGACGAGTAAATCAAATTGGGAATATTCCAATCTTTTATAACAATTTTGGTTTTGTAAGTCAAATTGGAGGATTAAATATTTTTTATCGAAATAATATGTTCTGGAGACAAAGAGGCATTATAAACAGATTTAATCGAAGATATGTTTGGAGACCTTGGCACCGGTATTACGCTATTCCAGCAGCAGAATTTTGTGTAATAAGTCCTTTTGCTTACAGACAGTTTTATACACCTGTTAGACATATATACTATAGACCTTATGTAAATAATACCAGGCATTTTGTAAGAGACAGACGTAATTATAACTACAGAAATAATGCAAATGTTAGAAGCAATAGAAGGTATGCACAGACCCCAAGAAATCGAAGCGAACGTGAAATTCAGTCTACTGTAAGCAGAAGGAATTCTGAAATTGTCAGAACTCGTAACACAAGAGTAGCAGATAGAGGTAATTCGCGTCAATCTCGAGATAATATAACCACAAGAAATAACAGAAGAGACTCTCGTGAAACTACATCTATAAACAGAAGAACATCCAGAGGTAATGTACAAAGCCAAAATGCAACAAACAGAAGAAATGAAGTTGCACGCTCCGGCAGAGCGAGAGAGGTTAAGGAAAACAACACTAGAAGAAACGATGTAACATCTCGACCTCAAAACACAAGTAGAAGAAGCCAAGCTACTACAAGCAGAGCAAGACCTAACGAAAGTGTGAGCACCTCTAGGTCTACAAAAAGAAAAAGTTCGGCTTCTCAAAACCGTTCGAGAACTCAAAACAGAGCAACAAGTACAAATTCTAGAAGTAGAAATACCAATGACGATTCTAGAACAAGCAGAAGCAGAAGACAATAATATTTAAAAATTTGGTTTAGGTTTTTACCCCCTTTGAAAGCAATTTCGTTGGGGGTATTTTTATTATATTGCATATTTGTTTGATACAACTAAAAGCGATAAACTTACAGGCGGATAAGAAATGGATTCAGGACGATAGCTAAAGTTGATGACTATGCTTATAAGGGTCTATTAATTCAACCGGAAAAATATGTTCCCAACAAATACAAAAGAAACAACAACGGAAATTATAGGGCTTACGTGGCATACAAGTTCAGAATATAATTATATTATCCGCATACCAAGCACTGACGAAAACCCAAGACTCTACTAATACTTCAATTAAAACCTATCTCAAATAATATGCTCAACTGGGAAAACCTACTATCTTTAAAACGCTATGGCGATAAAACCAAACGCTTACGCAAAGAACAAGACGATACACGATTAGGCTTTGAAGTCGATTACGACCGAGTAATATTTTCATCAGCATTTAGAAGTTTACAAGACAAGACTCAGGTAATTCCGCTATCGAAAACCGATTTTGTTCATACCCGACTGACACACAGTTTAGAGGTTTCTGTTGTGGGTAGGTCTTTAGGTCGGATAGTTGGAAAAGCCATCATCGAGAAACACCCCTATCTGGAACATAGTTTTGGTTACCATTTTAACGATTTTGGAGCTATTGTAGCTGCTGCTGCATTGGCACACGATATTGGCAATCCTCCTTTTGGACACTCGGGCGAGAAGGCCATTGGTGCTTTTTTTGAACGTGGAAAAGGTAAACGCTTTAAAAACGAGATTTCAGAATGGGCCTACCAAGACTTGATTAAATTTGAGGGGAATGCCAACGGTTTTAAAATCTTAAACGAGACTAAACACGGCACGGTTGGTGGTCTGCGCTTATCTTATGCGACCTTAGGTGCCTTTACCAAGTACCCAAGAACATCACATTTTAAGCCGGATTCTAATCATGTGGCTTATAAAAAATACGGCGTGTTTAAAACAGAAAGTCTATTTTTTGAAGAAGTTGCAAACGAGTTGGGCTTAGCTGCTGAAAATTCTAAGGCATACCTAAGGCATCCGCTTACTTATTTGGTTGAAGCAGCAGACGATATTTGCTATACCATCATCGATTTTGAAGACGGCATTAACCTAGGTCTTATTCCTGAAGATTATGCCCTAGAATATTTAATTAAATTGGTAAGCCCAAAAATAAACCAGGTTAAATATGCTCAACTTACCAACAGAAACCATAGATTAAATTATCTACGCTCCCTTGCTATCGGGCAGCTTATCGAAGATACCGCCCATATCTTTTTAACCAACGAAGAGGCTATAAGAAAAGGTGAACTCTTTAAACCCTTAACCAAATTATCTAAATTCCAAGCACAAATAGACGACATCATCAAATTAAGTGTCGAGAATATTTACGAAAGTCAGGAAGTACTAGAAAAAGAAACTGTTGGTTTTCGTGTTATAACAGAAATATTAGATTGTTTCTCTACGGCCATAGACAACACTAAAAAAGGAAAAGACAACCACTTTGACAGGATAATTATAAAAGGCTTTCTTAAAGATTTTAATTTTGAAGACCTGACTACCGAAGAATGGCTTTTAGAACTATGTAGTGGAGTGGCATTGCTAAGTGACAGCCGAGCATTGGACATTTATAAAACGCTCTCCGGACAAAATTTATAATGAAATTAAATTCATTATATCAAAAAATAGTAACCGCTAAAAAAGAAGGACAAAAGCTACTAGCTATCCTTCTAGATCCGGATAAAATTCATATATCTAAAGTTGAAGTTATTTTGCAAAAGCTCCCGCCATGCGATTTTTTGTTTATTGGTGGTAGCGAGGTCGAAGATGGCAAAACAGAATTGCTTGTAAAAATCTTAAAATCTAAAACTCACTTACCCTTAATCTTATTTCCAGGGGATGTGAATCAGATTACAAGTTTTGCAGACGCAATACTTTACCTTAGCCTTATGTCAGGTAATAATCCTGAATATTTGATACACCAACAGGTGAAAGCAGTTCCAAAGCTGAAAAATACTTCATTAGAAATTATACCAACTGCCTATATACTAATAGATGGCGGAAAGGTTTCGGCAGTAGAGCGCGTAAGCCAAACGGAGCCTATTTCTCAAAAGGCCTTAGACCTAATTTGCGATACAGCAAAAGCTGCAGAATACGCTGGAAAGCAACTCATCTATCTAGAAGCCGGAAGCGGAGCAAAATACCATATCGATACAAATATTATAAACAAGGTAAGACAAACAACCCATCTTCCAATAATTGTAGGCGGTGGTATAAAAACGGAAGCCCAAACACAAAATATTTATAATGCTGGAGCAGATTTGATTGTAATAGGTACAGCTTTCGAATAAGGGTATATTGAGATAAAACTTTTATTTCACGTTCATCGCTACAAAACTGAAAAAAAATTAAATTAAATTGATTTTCAATTATTTATATTTAGAATACCTGTACCTTTGCAAAAAATTTAATTTATGAGTCGAGTAAAAGACAAAAACACAGTAAAAGTACATTACACAGGAAAATTAACAGAAACAGGCCAGATATTCGATAGCTCATTAGAGCGTGAGCCATTAGAATTTACACTTGGAGAAGGCATGCTTATTCAAGGTTTTGAAGAAGGTGTTATCGATATGGAAGTAAACGAAAAGAAAACCATAAATATCCCAAAAGAAAAAGCTTATGGTGAAAAAAGAGAAGAATTATTTCACAAAGTAAGCAAAGAACAACTTCCTGAAGAAATTAAACCAGAGGTTGGAATGGGATTAATTTCTAGAAACCCAGATGGTTCTGAACAACAATTACGTATCGCAGCCGTAAATAATGACCATATTATTGTTGATGCAAATCACCCTTTAGCAGGGCAAGATTTAACTTTTGAAGTTGAAGTTTTAGAAATCAGCTAATTCTTATAATTATATCAATAGCATCAAACCGTTCCTTTTTAGGAGCGGTTTTTTGTTTAGAAATACCTTTACTGGATTCAGCGAGATGGTATTTTTAATCTTCTAGAGAATAGGATTAATTAAATTTATCGTAATACATTGATTTATTGAGAGTTTAGGAGCTACTTTTAAAAAAAACTAAAATGATGAAACCTACTCTTTACTTAACAATTCTACTGCTTTGCATTTATTCTACATCTCAAAGCCAAAGCATCTTTAATTTAGAGCCGTCCCAAAGCATGCTAATGCTGGGTAAAGGAAAGGGGCAAGACGCCATAATCAACCCTTATCCTAATGAAAGTGCTATAGCTGTAATAGATAATATTGGAGAAAATGCATTTTCAATCAGAATACAATCTAAAGGAGACATTATCAAAATTATTGATATTCAACCCAACGCCAGCAGACGCGAAACACTATTAAAAGGTTACGAATTGTATCTGGACACCGAATTTAAAACCAAAGCCAGAGTATCAATTGAAAAGGGAACAGATTCAATAGAGCGTCAAAACAGATAGATTTATTTTGATTTTATAAAGCATAAAAACAATACCCTTTGCATTACAATAGTCATAAGTCTAAACTATCTCGCCATTATATTAAAGAAGCATGTAAAAGTTAGCCTAAGATTAAAGTTATTCAGTTAAATATATTCTTAATCTACTCTAAATGTGAAATTTAATATAATATTTCTCATAAGTATAGATTTAAAAAAAGCCCTTTCAATACAGATTAAAAGGGCTTTGATGTATTTAGACGTCTATTGAATTAAGCTAACATTGTTACTGGATTTTCAATATATGTTTTTAGCGTCTGTAAAAACTTAGCACCTGTTGCGCCATCAACTGTTCTGTGGTCGCATGCTAAGGTCAGTTTCATTGTATTGCCAACAACTATTTCCCCATTTTTTACAACAGGTTTTTGAATTATAGCGCCAACAGAAAGAATAGCCGAATTAGGTTGATTGATGATACTTGTAAACTCCGTAATACCAAACATACCTAAATTGGATACTGTAAATGTAGAGCCTTCCATTTCTGCAGGTTGCAATTTTTTATCTCTGGCTTTTGTGGCTAAAGACTTAACGTTTTGGCCAATCTGCATCAAGGACTGCTGGTCTGCAAATTTTAAGACCGGTACAACAAGACCATCTTCTACGGCCACTGCAACACCAACGTGAATGTGTTTTGCGATTTTAGTCGTATCGCCATGCCATTGAGAATTCACTTGAGGGTGTTTTCTAAGAGCCATAGCCGAAGCCTTCAATACTAAATCGTTAAACGAAATTCTGGTATCCGGCATCGAATTGATTTGCTTTCTAGACGCCATCGCATTATCCATATCGACCTCAATATTTAAATAGTAGTGAGGCGCTGTAAACTTGGATTCACCTAAACGCTTGGCAATGGTTTTACGCATTTGAGAATTTTTAGATTCCTCAAATTGCTCTTCTCCAACAGGCGTATAAATTTCAACAGGTTTAGCTGCTGGTGCTTCCGCTTTAGCTTCTTGAACGGGAGGAGCTGCTTCTTTTACAGCTGGTGCTTCAACCGGCTTGTAATTTTCAATATCTTTCTTTACAATTCTTCCATTTTCGCCACTACCTTTTACTGTACTTAAATCAATGCCTTTTTCGGAGGCCATTTTCTTAGCTAAAGGCGAAGCAAATATGCGTTCGTTTGAGGTAGTAGTTTCAGAGGTTTCCGTTTCATTACTTTCAGTAGCAGAAGCAGTTTCTGTTTTGGTTTCGGTAGCAGAATCGCTGGATCCTTTACCTCCACTTTTAATACTTGATAAGACGGCATCTACATCCGTACCTTCAGGACCAATTACGGCGAGTACATCATCTACAGGAGCAGTTCCTCCTTCTTCGATACCTATGTGCAACAAAACACCGGAGTAGAAAGACTCAAATTCCATCGTTGCCTTATCGGTTTCGATTTCAGCCAGAATATCTCCTTCTTCAACCGTATCGCCTACTTTCTTTAACCAAGACGCTACCGTACCTTCTTCCATCGTATCACTAAGTCGAGGCATTGTAACAACTTCTACTCCATCCGGAATTGCAGCAGGTTGTCCGGCATTTTCTTCTTCAGCAGAAGCATCGTCATCAGTCGTTTCTTCGGTTTTTTCTTCAGCAGAAGCATTGTTTAGCAATCCGGAAATATCTTCACCTTCTTCACCAATAATGGCTAAAAGCGAATCTACCGGAGCACCATCACCTTCTTGAATTCCTATATGCAGGAGCGTGCCTTCGTGAAAAGACTCGAACTCCATCGTTGCTTTATCAGTTTCTATTTCAGCAAGAATATCACCTTCTTCAACCTTATCGCCAATTTGTTTGAGCCACTTCGCTACAACTCCCTCTTCCATGGTGTCGCTTAGTCGTGGCATATTTACTACTTGTGCCATTTTATATTATAATTTATGAGGTATAAATGGATAATCTTTTTGTTCGTAAACAACGTCGTACATCACATTTTTTTCTGGGAATGGAGAATTTTCAGCAAATTCTTCACATTCTTTCACTTTATCCTTAACTCTTTTATCTATCGCTTTTATATCATCCTCGGTAGCGTAGTTATTTTCTAAAATAGTATCCTTGATATAAGTGATTGGATCTATTTTTTGATACTCTTCTACCTCTTCCTTAGTTCTATATTTCTGGGCATCACTCATGGAGTGTCCACGATATCTATATGTTTTGATATCTAAAAATGTTGGCCCACCACCTGTTCTTGCTCTCTCAATTGCTTCATCCAGGGCTTCAGCCACTTTTTCGGGCTTCATACCATCAACAGGTCCGCAAGGCATTTCGTAACCTAAACCTAGCTTCCAGATATCTTCATGGTTTGCTGTACGGCTTACCGATGTTCCCATAGCATACCCATTATTTTCTACACAAAAGACAACTGGGAGTTTCATGTTCATAGCCATATTAAAGGTTTCGTGAAGAGAACCCTGCCTCGCAGCACCATCACCTAAGAACGTAAGCACCACACCACCTTTGTTAAAGTATTTTTCAGCAAAAGCTAATCCGGCACCTAGTGGGATCTGCCCACCAACGATACCATGCCCGCCATAAAAATTATGATCCGGAGAAAAAATGTGCATAGAACCTCCTAAACCTTGAGACGTTCCTGTTCCTTTACCATATAATTCTGCCATAACACGCTTTGGATCCTCACCCATACAAATAGGCTGAACATGATTACGGTATGCTGTAATCATTTTATCCTTTTCACGATCCATGACATGCCAAGCACCAGCCATGATGGCTTCTTGACCATTATAAAGATGCAAAAAGCCTCTTACTTTTTGCTGAATATACACCTGAGCTAATTTATCTTCAAATTTTCTCCAAAAAAGCATGTTCTCATACCAATCGAGATAAGTGTCCTTGGTTATTTCTTTCATCTAAAATATATTTTATTAAAAAACACGAAACACAAAAATAAAACAATAATTATGAAATGAAACTGAGAGCCATAAAATATGGCTAAGATTTGTAATTTATTTGAAATAAAAAGTTGATTTCGCTCAAATACTTTGAATTCTTACAGAGCCAGACAGAAAAGCACTTAAGAGATTAACTTAATATTTTAAATTCTTTAAATTGCAAATCAATTATTTAGACCAATTTTGCAAAAAAATATCTGACGTGAGAATAATTCCTGCTATAGACATTATTGAAGGCAAATGCGTAAGACTTTCCAAAGGTGATTACGATACTAAAAAAATTTATAATGAAAATCCTCTTGAAGTAGCTAAACAATTTGAAGACCACGGTATTGAATATTTGCACGTTGTGGACCTTGATGGCGCCAAATCCAGTCACATTATTAACTACAAGACGTTGGAACAAATTGCAACCAAAACAAGTTTAAAAATTGACTTTGGTGGCGGGTTAAAATCAGACGAAGATTTACGTATTGCTTTTGAGTCTGGCGCTCAACAAATTACCGGCGGAAGCATTGCGGTAAAAGATCCAGATGTTTTTGAAAAATGGCTTCTAACTTATGGTAGTGATAAAATCATTCTAGGGGCAGATTGCCATCATAACAACATAGCTGTAAGTGGCTGGCAGGAAGAAAGCGATTTGGAAGTCATCACATTTATTAAAGACTATCATACAAAAGGCATAAGCTATGTTATTTGTACTGATATTTCTAAAGATGGTATGCTTGAAGGGCCTTCGATAGAACTGTATAAAAACATTCTACAGGAAACCCCAAACCTAAACCTCATCGCTTCCGGAGGCATCACCACTATTGACGATTTGCATGCTTTAAAAGAAATAGGTTGTGAAGGTGCCATTATTGGTAAAGCGATTTATGAGAATAGGATTGGTTTGAAGGATTTAAGGGAGTTTTTATATTAAAAGTACAAAGTTAAATATTAGAGGTTTTTCTTATGAAAAATGAGCTTTTAAACAGAACAAAACAATTTGCCTTAGATTGTTGGAGATTATGTTCAAAAATTCCAAAATCTAGAGAATTTAATGTATATGTTTATCAACTACTAAAAAGTAGCAGTTCAGTTGGTGCAAATTATAGAGCTTCACAAAGAGCTAAATCTTCAGCGGACTTTATTAATAAGCTAAAAATTGTTGAAGAAGAAGCTGATGAAAGTTTATTTTGGTTAGAAGTATTCCTAGAAATTGCACCTAAACATAAAGTTGAAATTGAAAGACTCATTAAAGAAGGAAAAGAATTACTAGCGATAATGGTTTCATCAATCAATACTGCAAAAAGAAATCAGTCTAAAAAATCTTAATATGAATTTCTTGCTCAAAATAAAAATTAATCCTATTTCTAACTTTTAATATTTAACTTCTAACTTTGCTTCATGTTAACTAAACGCATCATCCCTTGTCTGGACATCAAAAACGGAAGAACCGTAAAGGGTGTTAATTTTATAGGCCTACGAGATGCAGGCGATCCGGTCGAGTTAGCTGAAATTTATGCTAACGAAGGCGCAGATGAACTGGTGTTTCTGGACATTACAGCAACCCATGAAAAACGCAAAACATTAGTAGAGCTGGTAAAACATGTTGGCGAAAAAGTAAATATTCCGTTTACGGTTGGAGGTGGTGTGTCTAGTGTAGAAGATGTGAGATCTATTTTAAAAGCAGGAGCCGATAAAGTAGCCATTAATTCGGCAGCTGTAAAACGCCCTGAACTGATAAATGAGTTGTCACTGGCTTTTGGCAACCAATGCATCGTTGTAGCCATAGATGCCAAAAAAATTGGAGACAACTGGAAAGTGCATCTGGTTGGCGGAAAAGTTCCTACTGATATCGACTTGTTTGAATGGGCAAAAGAGGCCGAAGAACGTGGTGCCGGCGAAATATTATTCACCTCCATGAATCATGATGGCACCAAAAATGGTTTTGCCAACGAGGCCTTACTTCAACTGCATGAGTTATTAAATATTCCGGTAATTGCTTCAGGTGGCGCGGGCAATATTCAACATTTTGTAGATACCTTTAATGACGGGAAAGCGGATGCTGCTCTGGCGGCCAGTATATTTCATTTTAAAGAAATTGCCATACCAGATTTAAAACAAGAATTAAAACAACAACACATACCTATAAGGTTATGACAATAGATTTTACAAAAAACCCTGACCACTTAGTACCTGCCATTATTCAAGATGCAGGAACCAGAAAAGTTTTAATGCTTGGCTACCAAAATAAAGAGGCGTTTGAGAAAACCTTAGAGCTTAAAAAAGTGACGTTTTATAGCAGAAGCAAACAACGCTTATGGACTAAAGGCGAGGAAAGCGGAAATTTCCTCGAGCTGAAAGAGCACAAAATAGACTGCGATAATGACACTATTCTATACTATGTAAAGCCACATGGCCCGACTTGCCATAAAGGTACAGATACCTGCTGGGCAGAACAAAATGAAGAACATTTTGGGTTTTTAAGCCATCTTGAAAACACCATAGAGGAGCGAAAAACGAATAGCAACGCAGAAAAATCCTATGTCGCTTCTCTATTTGAAAAAGGCATCAACAAAATTGCCCAAAAAGTGGGCGAAGAAGCCGTAGAAACGGTGATTGAAGCCAAGGATAATAATGAGGAATTGTTTTTAAATGAAAGCGCAGATTTATTATTTCATTACCTCGTTTTGTTGCAGGCTAAGAATTACAAATTGGAGGATGTCGTCAAAGTACTGAAAGCGAGGCATAACAAGTAAAAAGCAATTTCTCAATCTATTCCTGTAATTTCGTTTTTTTGTATATTTGGGGTAATTTGAAAATTCGACATGAAGCCTACAATTACAGATATATCACAACTGGACCTGAATAAGACTTATACTTATGCGGACTATCTCACCTGGAAATTTAACGAAAGAGTAGAACTCATCAAAGGTTGGGTATACAAGATGACTCCAGCGCCAAGAAGGATTCATCAAAAAGTAGAAAGTAATCTTCATATTGAAATAGGTAATTTTTTTAAGAAAAGTAAATGCGATGTTTATGAATCGCCATTTGATGTACGTTTAGTTAAAAACAAAGGAACATCTGATAATGAAATAGAAACTGTCGTTCAACCTGACATCTGTGTAGTTTGTGATTTAGACAAATTAGATGACAAGGGTTGTGTTGGTGCACCGGATTTAATTATCGAAATTCTTTCGCCGTCTACCATCAAAAAAGATTACACAGAAAAATTCAATCTTTATGAGGAAAATGGTGTTAAGGAATATTGGATAGCAAACCCTGAAGGCAGGTCTCTACAAGTATTTCACCTGGAAAATGGCATATACGAAGAACTGGAAACTTATGAAGAAAAGGAAGACATCATTACCTCCAAGCTATTCCCGGATTTAATAATCAAGATGATTGATGTGTTTGAATATTAAGCCATCAATATATCCTAGTCCCTTTTAATGCAACCTAAACGTTTTTACTACCTCATCGAATTACAGTATTTAGGGTTTCGTTACCACGGCTGGCAAGTGCAACCTGGTGTAAAAACAGTGGAACTCATGGTGAAGAAAACCTTGAATTTTATCCTGCCGGACAACAAAGCCAAAGCTCTAGTATGCAGCAGAACAGATGCCAAAGTTTCTGCCAATCAAACGTATATAGAATTGTTTTGCGACAGAAGTCTGCCGAACCTTGAGGTGTTTTTAGGCACTTTCAACTTCAACTTGCCTTCGGACATTAAAGCTTTGAGTATTAAAGAAGTTGATAAAAAATTTAACGTCATTAACGATACAAAATCCAAATCCTATCATTATTATTTTTCATTTGGAGAAAAAGTACATCCCTTTTGCGCGGCGCTAATGACGAACATCAATTTTAATTTGGATATCGAATTGATGCAAAAAGCCGCTAAACAATTTAAGGGTAAAAAAGACTTTTATTCTTACACCTTTAGGCCAACAGAAAACACGAATACTTTAGCTGAAATTTTTGATTGCAGAATAGAAGAAAACACTGAGCTAACAGCAAACTTTTTTCCGGAAACGTCCTATGTGTTAAAGATAAGAGGTAAAGGTTTTAAACGCCAACAAATCCGTTTGATGATGGGCATGTTGATTGACTTAGGTAAGCATTCCAAAACCTACGATTTTTTTCTAAACACCCTGGATGGTGATAAAAAAATAAAGCTGGAACACGTGGCTCCAGCTTCAGGTCTTGTTCTACATAAGGTAGAATTTTAATTTTGTGCAGGTTGAGCAGCCTCTTCTGTTGGTATACCTAGACTTTTCATCACTTTCAACGTGATGTCATAATCAGGAGATATGTAAATCAAATTACTGCTGTTACTCTCAAACACATGTGTAAAACTTTCAGCTTGAACGATTTTTTCAACTTCGTCACCAATTTTCTTATACAAAGGTCTTAAGTCTTCGTCTTGTCTTACTTGGTAAAGTTTTGCTGAATTGGTTTGCAGTTTCTGTATTTCTTCTTCTAACTTAAGAATATCTTTTTGCTTCAACTGTTTTAAAGCCTCTGTGTAAGTGCTTTCTTTTTCGCCGTATTCTTTCATTTTCAACTGGTACTCATCATATTTTTCTTTGATACTGGCGTCCAGAGACTCTTTATAACTATTCAAGTCTTTTTGAACATCTTTAAACTCTGGCATTTTTGTAACAATATAGTCTGTATTGATGGTCCCAATTTTAGATTGAGCAGAAACCAAAGTTGTAAAAACTAAAGCTACGATTAAAAAATATT
The DNA here is from genome assembly GCA_964396065.1 of uncultured Mesohalobacter sp. Classification (GTDB taxonomy): domain Bacteria; phylum Bacteroidota; class Bacteroidia; order Flavobacteriales; family Flavobacteriaceae; genus Psychroflexus. The sequence goes on from CAYNCI010000008.1 coordinate 43,871, forward strand.
TATTCATCTTATTAAAATTTATATTAAAAATCAATTATTCAATGTTATTTGAAACTAAAAATTTCGATTCGATATTACTTTATCTATATCCATGCCAAATTGAAATAGCAGGGCATTCTTTCTTAATCTTTTTTTAAGGTCTGCAAAATTACAGTTTAAAATGTAAATTAGTAACGTTTTTAAAATAATTATCCATTATGACCATTAGGGAGCAGATTGATCAATTAAGAGAAGAATTAAGACAACACAATTACAATTATTATGTACTAGACCGTCCAGTAATTTCTGATTATGAATTTGATCAAAAACTGGCAGCGTTAGAAAAACTAGAGAAACAATACCCTGAATATTATGACGAAAACTCTCCAACACAAAGAGTTGGCGGTCAAGTTGTTAAAATATTTAATTCTGTAACACATAAGGAACGCATGTATTCCTTATCCAATTCTTATTCCAAAGAAGATCTTGAAGACTGGATAAAGCGTATTCGCAAAACCATTGATGGCGAACCGGAATTTACCTGCGAACTAAAATACGATGGGGCATCGATAAACTTAACATACGAAAACAACAAATTTGTAAGGGCTGTAACTCGTGGCGATGGCTTTCAGGGCGATGATGTAAGCCATAACGTAAGGACGATAAAGTCGCTACCCTTAATAATTAAAGGCGATCATCTTCCTGAAAATTTTGATGTCAGGGCTGAAATCGTGTTGCCTTTTGAAGGTTTTGCTAAAATGAATCAAGAACGCATAGAACAAGGCTTAGAACCTTATGCTAATCCAAGAAATACAGCCTCTGGGTCTCTAAAACTCCAAGATAGCAGAGAAGTTTCCAAAAGACCGCTTGAGTGTTTAATTTATGGGATTTCAGCAAATATCTTAGATGTCGAAACCCAATACGAGGTCTTAAATGTATTACGGGACAATAAATTTAATGTTCCAAAAGAGGTGAAACTTTGTAAAACACTCGATGAAGTCTTAGAGTTTATTGAAATCTGGGATAAGAAAAGGCATGATTTACCTTATGAAACAGATGGTGTTGTTATTAAAGTAAACAGCCTGAACCAGCAGGCTGAGCTAGGCCATACCTCTAAGTCGCCAAGATGGGCAATGGCATACAAGTTTAAATCTGAAGAAGCTAAAACCAAACTCTTAAAAATCACTTACCAGGTAGGCCGTACAGGTGCCATAACACCAGTAGCAAATCTTGAGCCTGTAAGCATTAGCGGAACAACAGTAAAAAGAGCATCCCTACACAACGCCGACCAAATTGCAAAATTAGACATTAGAGAAGGCGATATGGTTTATGTTGAAAAAGGAGGCGAAATTATTCCAAAAATAACGGCCGTAGATTTTAGCCAACGAGACATACACTTAAAACCTACAGAATATATTACACATTGTCCGGAATGCAACACAGCACTGGTAAGAGATGAAGGCGAAGCTGTGCACTATTGCCCAAACACAAGCTCTTGTCCTCCGCAGGTAATGGGAAAGATACAGCATTTCATTTCCAGAAAAGCCATGGATATTGACGGGATTGGAAGCGAAACTGTTGTCGCACTTGTCAATGCGGGTTTAATATACAACTATGCAGACTTATATGAGCTCAAACAAGAGCAAGTAGAAAACCTGGAACGCATGGCAGAAAAATCGGCTAAAAACCTTATACAAGGCATACAAGCTTCTAAGGAACAACCTTTTGAGAAAGTATTGTTTGCATTAGGTATTCGGTTTGTTGGTGAAACAGTCGCAAAAACTTTGGCTAAACACTTTAAACATATAGACAATATCATTAATGCAGATTTTGAAAAGCTTATTGCAGTGGATGAAATTGGAGAAAAGATTGCGCAAAGTGTCTTAAGCTTTTTTCAAGATGAAGAAAACCTGAAAATGATAAATCGTCTAAAGGCTTATGGATTAACTTTTGAGGTTGAAGAACCTGAAAATACTTCCAACGCGCTAGAAGGTTTGAAAATTGTGATTTCGGGGGTTTTTGAAAAGTACGAGCGAAAAGAATTAAAAGCCCTTATTGAAAAACACGGTGGCAAAAACGTGAGTTCCATTTCAAAAAATACAGACTATTTTCTTGCAGGCGAAAATGTTGGGCCGTCTAAACAAGAAAAAGTGAATGCTCTTAATATCCCAACAATTAACGAGTATGAGTTTGAAAAAATGATAACTCATGGACAGTAAACCGAATCTATCTAAAGAACTAATTCTTAAAACTTCAGCTAAATTATTCAGGGAGAAAAGTTATCCTCAGGTCAGTATGCGAAGCATCGCACTAGAATTAAACGTAAAAGCCTCAAGTCTGTACAATCATATTCAATCTAAGGATGAAATTTTAGAAGGTGTAATATTTCAGCTAGTAGATATTTTTATGACTACAATCGAAGAAACTTCTAGTAAAAGTATAAAGGTTCACGACAAGCTGGAAGAAATCATAAAAACACATATCGATATTGCCGTGGAAAGCCCCGACAGCTTTGCAACGCTTAACAATGACTGGATATACCTAAAGGGTGATAAAAAAGTAGAATTTATATCCAGCAGAAATCTTTACGAGAAAAAATTGGAGTCCATTTTGATTAACGGCATAAACTCCAAAGAAATAAGAGATGCCAACCCAAAAATTATCATTTATCAACTCCTATCCCCGCTAAGGAATATCCATCTGTGGAACAAAAAAAATTACATGACCACTCAAGAATTGAAAACACAATTGCCTCGTTTAGTATTAGGCGGTGTACTTAGATGATTAAAACAGAAAAGGATGCCAAAATTGACATCCTTTTATTTGTAATGTATTTCTATACTGTGACTTATGCCTCGAAAGGATCGATTGCCACGTAAGATTTGTTGTTTTTGGATTTGTAGAATCTTACTATTCCATCTACTTTAGCATGTAAAGTATGGTCTTTACTCGCATAAACATTTTCTCCTGGTTTATGACTAGTACCTCTTTGTCTTACTATGATATTTCCAGCTATAGCAGGTTGACCGCCAAATATCTTAACGCCTAATCGTTTCGATTCTGATTCTCTACCGTTTTTAGAACTTCCTACACCTTTTTTATGTGCCATGGTTTCTGCTTTTAAGTTGTTTTACTAATACTTTTAATCTAATCAGTTTCTCTCTGTATCCTTTACGAAGCAATGCTTTCTATTTGGATTTCAGTTAGATACTGTCTGTGTCCATTTTTCTTTTTGTACCCTTTTCTTCTTTTCTTTTTAAAGACAATTACTTTGTCTCCTTTAAGGTGTCTTAAGATTTTTGCACTTACTTGTGCTCCATCTATAGCTGGGGCGCCAACGTCTACTTTGCCATCGTTATCTATAAGAAGAACATTATCAAAATTAACTGATGAACCTTCCTCGCCATTTAAACGATGAACAAATACCTTTTGGTCTTTTGCAACTTTGAATTGCTGCCCTGCTATCTCTACAATTGCATACATAGCTTATAAATATTTGTTTATAAAATTTTTGGATTGCAAATGTAGTTTTTTAAATCGAAATAAAAAAACGCTTATCAAAATGCTTTTCATTTAAAAAAACATCTTTCATTATAATCACTAGTAGTACTTCAATCCTAAGGATTTATTCGTGGATTAATGTGTTTCTATACAGGAGCGGCTTTTTAAAATATTGCATAACTGTAAGACTTAGTACAACAGTAGTAGAAAATCCCATCAAAGCCACTACAAATATAAACGAGCCTACATTGATATTAATATGATTGTCCCAGGAGGTTAATAATGCATGAATGAAATTTGAATTAATTTCTGTAACATACAAAAGCATAAAAGCAGTAAATATTATAGTTGAAATAAATCCTGATAAAATACCTGTCGAAAACCCAATGCTATAGTTGAAGGTTGAATCTAGGTTTTGCTTTCTAAATTTGACGGCATAAAATATACCTGCACCTACTATCACGGCATTAAAAAGACTAAAAGCCGGTTGTGTGTGTAAGTTGATTGTTGATAACAGCAAGAAGTACCCAATTAATAAACTGCTCATTAAAATCCCAAATCGTAATGGTAAAAAAATCCTCTTCATAATTCTTGTTTTTAAGTTGTTCACCTTAATCTAATAATAAATGATTAAGGAGCGTATGGAATTATGTTGATATTAACTTGATTTATTGGTATTTAAGATTTGTTTATTAAAATCCGCGCTCTTTTTGAAGCTTTTCATAAGCTTTTTGGACCTCGTTGAATTTTTCTTTAGCCCCTTGTTGATAAGCTTCATCCATATGAATCAATTTATCAGGATGGTATTTCTTTACCATCTTGCGATAGGCGGATTTTATCTCTGAGACAGATGCATCTTTTTCTATTTCCAGAATTTTGTAGGCACTATCAGCAGACTGAAAGAACATGGCTTTTATACTTTCAAAATCTCTATGACTTATTGAAAAATAACGAGATATATTTTCAATTTTGTGGGTTTCGCTTTCGGAAACTTGACCATCGGCCTGTGCTATGTTGAATAAAAAGTGAATGACTTGCAACCTCACTTCATATCTCAGCCTAGGCTTTAAGTACTCGCAAATATTTGCCGCTGAGATTTGACGTTTTTTGATGACCTCGTTAAATAATTTGAAAGTCGCATTAGCTCGTTCTTTGCCATAGGCCTGGATGAAATAATTCCTAACAAAATCGAGTTCCTTTTGGCTCACGCGTCCGTCTGCTTTAATCACTATACTGGCCAGAGAAAGAAGATTTAATTCAAAATCTCCAGGCGAAACCTGTTCCCTTTGACCATAAAACATTTCTGTAAACGAACGCCTTTCGGTTCTTGGCATTAAAACCTTATCGATCAAAGAACCGATAAAATACCCTAAAAAAGCACCAAAAATTCTACCAAAAACGAACCCTAAAAATGCGCCAACCCATTTAATCATAAACTAGAAATTAGAACAAATATAAAGTGCTCGAGCGAATTAGATTTGAATTTAATTAACAATTAATATTTAAGTGTTAATTAAAAGACCATACCTCCGACAAAAAAACAGAGCTATAATCAGTTTGAACTTTTAAAATCACTTTTTATAAGTCGTATATTTGCAGGCATGAATGAGATTAAAATTATCGAATGTCCGCGAGATGCTATGCAAGGCATCAAGCCGTTTATACCTACGAAAGCCAAAGCAAAATACATACAGTCGCTTCTCGATTGTGGGTTCGATACAATAGATTTTGGAAGTTTTGTTTCTCCAAGAGCCATTCCTCAGATGCGTGACACGGCAGAAGTACTTAACCTCTTAGATTTGTCTGAAACAAAATCCAAATTACTTGCCATAGTAGCCAATTTGCGAGGTGCTCAAGACGCTTGTCAATTTGAAGAAATTGCTTATTTGGGTTATCCGTTTTCGATATCAGAGAATTTTCAAATGCGTAATACGCACAAAACCATTGCAGAGTCTATTGACATTTTAAAATCTATCATCTCTGTTGCGGAAAAACACGACAAACAAGTTGTTGCCTATTTATCTATGGGATTTGGAAATCCGTACGGCGACCCTTGGAGTGAAGATATTGTAGCCGAATGGACTGAAAATTTATCTCAGCTTGGTGTTAAAATTTTATCCCTATCAGATACCATTGGAAGTTCAACCGGAGATGTGATTTCTAGGTTATTTTCTTCATTAATCCCTAAATACCCGGACATCGAGTTTGGTGCGCATTTACACACAACCATTCATCAATGGTTTGAAAAAGTAGATGCGGCTTACAATTCCGGATGCCAGCGTTTTGATGGTGCCATTATGGGATACGGCGGTTGTCCTATGGCCAAAGACGACCTGACAGGAAATATGCCTACAGAAAAACTTTTGTCTTTTTTAAACACCAGAAAAGCAAACCATAGCATAAAAATGACACGTTTTGAAACGGCTTACAATCAGGCTCTTGATATTTTTAAACGCTAGTTAGTACCTCACGTATTTGTCAAATATCGAAATTACAGGCTGCACATTTCCTGCTTCATCAAACATTGTTCGTGAGGAAAACCCACGTTTTGGTGCAGCAGGCTCCCACCAGAAAATGCCAATCCCTCTGTTATTGGGTATGCTTAAAATAATATCGTTTACCTCTTCCAAAAAGGCTTTTTGCCCACTTGGCGATTCCGGAAATGGCGCGGGTTTATCTTTATATTCCTGTGGCATAAAGTTGTAAGCTACCTCAACCAAAACAATGTCTTTTTGGTATTCTAAAGCTGTAAAATTCAAACATTCCCTTAACTGAAGCAGGTTCCCATGCCACCATGGGTAATAAGATTGTCCAATAACGTCAAATTCTATCCCATAAGAGGCTACTTTATCATAAAAGTATTTGGTAAATGCTTTATCGCCACCTTTATCGATATGAACCATAATTTTTGGACAAGCAGCAGTACCACAACTTGCTTTTACGCCATTTATACCCGACTGCAGTAATGCTGCAAAATTATCCCAATTCTCCGGCAATTTTCCGTTAGGCCATATCATACCGTTACTTATTTCGTTCCCCACTTGCACCATGTTCGGATAAACATCGGCGGCTTTAAAGGCCATCATGGTTTCCAAGGTATAATCGTAAACCGCTTGTTCCAATTCTTTTTGAGACAAGCCTTCCCAAGCTTTAGGTTTATATTGCTTTTGCGGGTCTGCCCAGGTATCCGAATAATGGTAATCCAAAAGAAATTTGTAACCTTTGGCCTTGGCTTCTTTGGCTAGTGCGATAGTATATTCCAGATTGTTAGGTAAATTCCATTTTCCACCCTCAGGTGAATGAAAAAGCCTTAACCTGATCCAATTGTATCCATGACTTTTAAAAATATCCAAGCATGGTTTTACTTCTCCATTATCCTTAAACTCAAAGCCTTTGTCTTCTGCTTCTTTTACAAAAGAAAAATCTGCACCAATCATGTAATCCTGTGCAAAGGACATTTGAAATATTAAAAAGCTGAGTAAGTAAAGTTTTTTCATCGTTTATTGGGTTTTATGTTGGGGTATACGTTTCTTTTCTGCAATAATTATAAATGCGTTGTGAAATTATATGTAACCTAAATTACATCTTTCTAAACGGATATCTACTAGATTTGAAAAAAAATTTACTTCTAATGGAATTTATTGAGATTGTTGGTTATTTCTGTGCTTTATTTATTGGGGTTTCCCTTGGTCTTATTGGTGGTGGTGGCTCCATTTTGGCGGTACCTGTCTTAGCCTATTTATTTTCTTTAGATGAAAAAATTGCTACGGCGTATTCGCTTTTTGTGGTAGGCCTGAGTGCTTTGGTTGGAGGTCTAAAACAACATTTAAAAGGCTTTGTGGACTGGAAAACAGCAATTGTTTTTGGAATACCGGCCATCATGGGCGTGAGCCTTGTAAGATATTATGTTATCCCAGCGTTACCTGATGTTATGTTTACGTTAGGAGAGTTAGAGTTCACTCGTCGAATGACCATGTTTGGGTTGTTTGCTGTTTTAATGTTTCCTGCAGCGTTTTCTATGTTGAAGACAAAGAAAGAAACTAAAAAATCTACCGGCGAAGTAAAATACAATTATCCTTTAATTTTAGTTGAAGGACTGATCGTTGGAGGCATCACAGGACTCGTAGGAGCAGGTGGTGGTTTTTTAATCATTCCAGCCCTTGTAATTTTAGCCAATATTGAAATGAAAGTCGCTGTAGGCACATCTTTAATCATTATAGCTTTAAAATCTTTATTGGGCTTTTTCTTAGGCGATGCCATCACGATGGATATCAACTGGCCATTCTTAGGTGCTTTTACAGGATTATCTTTGGTAGGTATTTTTATTGGCAGCTTCCTTGGGAATTTTATAGATGGCCAAAAACTTAAAAAAGGTTTTGGGTATTTTATCTTTGTAATGGCAATATTTATCTTCTACATGGAGTTTTTTGTAAAAGCATAG
>CAYNCI010000008.1:51891-78069 GCA_964396065.1 uncultured Mesohalobacter sp.
TATCTTTGTAATGGCAATATTTATCTTCTACATGGAGTTTTTTGTAAAAGCATAGTTTTATTTAGCCGGACTTCGGTTGAAACTGAATTAAGCCGAACAACTTAGCGACCTTGCGCCTTTGCGTGAAATATTTAAACATTAAGAAGTTAAGACGCATTAAGGCTTTGCGTACCTTTTGCGTGAAAAAACTTTGCGCGCTTTGTGTTTTCCCCACATCCCCTAAATAACTTAGCGCCTTTGCGCCTTTGCGTGAAATTTTCCAACATTAAGAAAATTAGGCAGTAGAGGGTAGTGAGAGTGAATAGAGGATTTAAATTTGAAACTCAGCTACTTTGCGCCTTTGCGTGAAATTTCAACATTAAGAAGTTAAGATGCATTAAGGCTCAAGGTGGAAATATTTGTAGGCCTTGCGGTAAAAGGTATGAGGATATCAAATATCATCTTTTGGGCTATATGACTTCATTACATTTTACTCACTCGACTCTACATTAGAAACTTAACTGCTGTAAGTTCTATAAAAGCGAAAAGCCCAAAGAAGATTCTTTGAGCTTTTCTTGATTTAAATTATGGAAATTTACATCGTTGCTTTAATAGCTGCTTGCGCAGAAACTAATCTTGCGATTGGCACTCTATAAGGAGAACAACTCACATAATCCATTCCTGTATTGTAACAGAATTCGATTGAGCTTGGCTCGCCACCATGCTCGCCACAGATCCCAACTTTAAGGTCTTTCTTCACGCTTCTACCACGTTGAGTACCTAATTTTATAAGTTGCCCAACACCTTCCTGGTCAATTACTTCAAATGGGTCGTTTTTAAGTATTCCTTTTTCGATGTATATAGGTAAGAATTTACCGGCATCATCTCTGGAATATCCATAAGTCATTTGCGTTAAATCGTTTGTACCAAAGGAGAAGAAATCTGCTTTTTCTGCTATGGCATCTGCCATTAATGCTGCTCTAGGCACTTCTATCATTGTTCCGACAAGATAATCCACTTGGTCTTCTCTTTCCTTAAATACCAGGCTTGCAGTCTCACGAATTATTTGCTCTTGAGCTACAAACTCTTCAACTGTACCAACTAATGGCACCATGATTTCCGGCTGACATACTACACCTTTTGCTTTTAGGTTTAAAGCGGCTTCGATGATTGCTCTAGTTTGCATTTCGGTAATTTCAGGATAGGTATTTCCTAAACGACAACCTCTATGCCCAAGCATTGGGTTAAACTCTTCTAATTCTGAAACTTTGTTTTTCACCGCTTGCAGAGAAATATGCATGTCGTCTGCTAACTCTTTTTGAGTTGCTAATTGGTGAGGTACAAATTCGTGTAATGGTGGATCTAACAATCTAATTGTAACCGATTTTCCATCCATAACTTCGAAAATACCTTCAAAATCTGCACGTTGCATTGGTAATAGTTCTTTTAAAGCTTGCTTTCTACCTAGAGTTGTATCGGCTAGAATCATTTCACGCATCGCTTTTATTCTATCCAATTCAAAGAACATGTGTTCCGTTCTGGTTAAACCAATCCCTTTTGCTCCAAAGTTTCTAGCTACGCGGGCATCTTTTGGTGTGTCGGCATTTGTACGAACTTTTATTTCTCCGTATTTATCAGAAAGTGCCATGACTTCTGCAAATTCTCCACTTAATTCAGGTTCCATAGTTTCTACTTTACCTTCAATAATATTACCAGTAGAACCGTTTAGAGAAATCCAATCGCCTTCATGGTAAACTTTGCTACCTACTTTAAGGCTTCTTTCTTTATAATTAATTTTTAAAGCACCTGCTCCGGAAATACAACATTTACCCATACCTCTTGCAACTACAGCGGCGTGAGATGTCATACCACCACGTGCAGTAAGAATCCCTTTGGCAATATTCATGCCTTCTAAGTCTTCTGGAGAAGTTTCTATTCTCACAAGAATACTGTTTTTAAACTTGTCTGCTTCGTCAGCAAAAAATACAATTTTTCCCGTTGCTGCACCTGGTGAAGCAGGTAAACCTTGTGCTATTACATTAGAACTTCTTAAAGCTATAGGGTTGAAAACAGGGTGTAATAATTCATCGAGTTTTGTTGGTTCCAGTAGCATTAAAGCTTCTTGGTCATTCAACACGCCTTCCTTACGCAAGTCCATAGCAATCTTAACCATAGCTGCACCTGTACGTTTTCCGTTTCTGGTTTGTAGAATCCACAACTTGCCATCCTGTATGGTAAATTCCATATCTTGCATGTCGCGATAATGCTTTTCTAATTTTTCTTGATACGCATCAAGTTCTTTATAAATTTCCGGCATTAACTCCTCAAGTGAAGGGTAATTTTCTCTACGATCTTCTTCTTCAATTTTTGCAAGATCTGCCCAACGCTTAGAACCTAATAGGGTAACTTGTTGAGGCGTTCTTACACCTGCTACAACATCTTCACCTTGAGCATTTATAAGGTATTCGCCATTAAATACGTTCTCACCTGTTCCGGCATCTCTTGTAAAACAAACACCGGTTCCAGAATTATTACCCATATTACCAAAGACCATAGCTTGCACGTTTACAGCTGTTCCCCAATCTGCAGGATAGCCATGCATATTTCTATAATACACTGCACGGTTTCCGTTCCAGCTATTGAAAACAGCCATTACAGCACCCCAAAGTTGATCCCATGGGTTTGTTGGAAAATCATGTCCTGTTCTTCGTTTAACCGCATTTTTAAAATCGAAAACTAAATCTTGAAGATCCTGAACAGAAAATTCTGTATCCAGTTCGATACCTCTTTTATCTTTAAGGTCCTCGATAATTTCTTCAAATGGATCTATATCTTCTTTAGATTCTGGTTTCATACCAAGAACAACACCGCCGTACATTTGAATGAATCTACGGTAAGAATCCCATGCAAAGTGTGGGTTTTGTGTTTTTTCGGCTAAGCCTTTTACAGCTTCATCGTTAATACCTAAGTTAAGGACAGTGTCCATCATTCCCGGCATAGAAACACGGGCACCGGAACGTACTGACAAAAGCAGTGGGTTTTCAGAATCGCCAAAAGTTGTTCCCATTTGCTCTTCTATACTAGCTACAGAGGCTTCAACTTCTGCTTTAATCAACTCAATGATAGCTTCTTTACCTAATTCGTTATATTCTGTACAAACTTCTGTTGTAATGGTAAATCCGGGAGGAACTGGTATTCCAATAGCACTCATTTCGGCAAGGTTAGCCCCTTTACCACCAAGCAGATTTTTCATTTTACTATTTCCATCTGCGGTCTTATTACCAAATCTGTAAACGCGGGTCTTCTGCCCTTCTAATACTTCCATGTTATTCTTGTTTTAAAATTGTTATAAATACGGTTATCCTTAAAACCATGGTATAAAAGTAAGGCTAATGCACTTGTAATTAGCTGATAATTATCAGCTTTATGTTTTAAAATTAAAGAGATGTTATTAACGAAAAGCTTATCGCTATTAGAATTTTATAAGCTAATTACTTATAAATCTTAGTGTCTATCGTGATTTTGAAGTAGTGTTTGGTTTTTTATCTTTCTGAAAGACTTACCTGCTCATAAGCAGAATTTACAGAACGATACAGTAATATTGACAATACTAAAGCAAGAACAAATAGACCTGAGAAAACCTTCAAAGTGGTATTTAACGAACCGGTCTCTGCTATGATAAAATTGTATAAGCTAGGGCCAAAAAGGCCTGCAAAGCCTTTTGATATTAAAACCATGCCAAGAATAGTTCCCAACTGCTTGGTACCGAACAAATCGCTTAAAAAAGCTGGTAATGTGGCAAAAGCACCACCAAATATTGAAATAATAAGCATGAGTAAGCCAATAAAAACAGCAGGATATCCCACCTGCGCTAATAAGTAAAAAGCAAATATCTCGATTACAAAAAAGATGATAAAGGTCTTGGGCCTACCAAAATAGTCTGAAAAAGCTGACCAAAACAAGCGCCCCAGTCCGTTAAAGGCTCCTATTAATCCTACAATTCCGGCAGCTTGCATAGGTGTATAACCTAATTGCTGCTGTGCAATTGGGCTTGCTTCAGAAATGAGTGCAATACCACAACTGATGTTAATAAACATCATAAACCATATAAGGTAAAACCTATTGGATTTCAAAGCCTGTTTTCCTGTAATTTCACTTAAAGAAAAAGATTTAGAGTCTTTTTTGTCCGGCTTATAGCCTTCTGGCACATATCCCTCAGGTGGATTTTCGATATACAAAGCAGATAGCATTATAAAAAGGGCATAAATAGCACCAAGTATGTAGAATGTTGTAGTAATTTCTATACTTTCAAAGAGGTATTGCATTAAAGGACCAAATATCAGCGAGGATAAACCAAAGGCCATCACAACGATACCAACAGCTAAGCCTCTTCTATCCGGAAACCACTTTACCAATACACTTACAGGGGTAATGTAGCCAACGCCCAATCCTATCCCGGCGATAATACCATAACTTACAAAAAACATGCTTAATGATTCCAGATGTATGGCGATTCCTGTACCTATTATGCCAAGGCTATAACAAATTCCGGCTAGTGTTGTGCTTTTCTTAGGACCTATTTTGCTTACCCATTCGCCTAGAAATGCTGCCGAAAAGCCCATCATAAGGATGGTGATTTGAAATGCCCATTTTATAGTTGTAGACTCTACATCAAAGACCGTTTTTACAGGATCTGTTATAACGGAAAACGCATAAACCGAACCAATCGAAATATGTATTCCGATTGCACTCAACATCATCAACCATCTGTTTTTTACAGTTCTGTTTTCAATAGCCATTTTAAATATTTAGGTAATGGATAAATTTAATAATAATTTTTTTTAGAGGTCAGTAGTTAGTTACTCATTCAAAACCCAAATGGAATTGCATATGCCAGTCTGAGTGCAGTCCAAGCCTATTTTGATAGACGGATAGTTTTCGACTGCGCTCGAATTGACAATACTATGCTTTTTAATATGTTGATTATTAATTCAATAATGAATTAAAATCATACGCAATTATCTGCTGACCTCTATTTTTTTTAATCCTAAGCGAATTCTTTGTCTTTCACTTTGTAGGCAGAATTTACCAGACGTTTCATAAATAAAGACACAATCAAGGCGATTAAAAATAATCCTGAAAAGACCTTTAGTGTTAAATCCAGTGAGCCTGTTGTATTTTTTACGACATCGTAAATGGTTGGCCCTACGACACCAGCTATACCCCAACCTGCTAAGACCATACCGTGTATAGCGCCAAGTTGTTTGGTACCAAAGAGGTCTCCCAAAAATGCCGGAAGTGTGGCAAATCCGCCGCCATACATGGTGATAACTGTAAACAGAATAACCAGGAACAGTAACTCTGTTTGTATTTGAGGCAAGAAATAAAAAGCTAATATTTGGAATGCAAAAAACAGCACATAGGTATTTGGTCGACCTAAAAAGTCTGAAAGCCCGGACCATAAAATACGGCCTAACCCATTAAAGACTCCTATTAATCCGACAACAGTCGCTGCCTGCATCGGTGTGTAAGCCAGTTTTTCCTGAAGCATAGGACTTGCGGCCGCAATAATGGCGATACCACAGGTAATGTTGATAAACATCATGATCCAGATGTAATAAAAGCGCTTTGTCTTAAGGGCTTCCTTAGAGGTACTGTTAGATAAGTCGGCTTTTATGGTGCTGGAATTCTCAGGATTGAACCCTTTAGGAAGATACCCCACAGGTGGACGCTCGATGTATCTGGCCGAACTTAGTATAAGAATCATGTAGATTACACCTAATACGTAAAAAGCTGTGGTAATGCCTATACTTTCAAACAAGGATTGCATAACGGGCCCAAAGACCAATGCAGAAAATCCAAATCCCATAATGGCCATACCAGTTGCCAGACCACGCTTGTCCGGGAACCATTTCACCAAAGTACTTACGGGTGTTATATAACCTAAACCTAAGCCAATACCGCCAATAACCCCATAACAGGCATAAAACAGTACTAAGGACTCTAACTGTATAGCTAAACCGGAACCTAAAATCCCGATACCATAAAAAATACCAGCTGCAGTACCACTTACCCGGGGTCCTACTTTTTCTACCCAAGGGCCTAAAAATGCTGCCGATAAGCCAAGAAACAAAATGGCCAGCTTAAACGCCCATTTGATGGTGCTTCCTTCCACATCAAAAATGTCCTTGACGGGGTTTGTAATTACCGAATATGCGTACACCGAGCCTATTGATATATGAATTCCAATAGCAGATAAAGCTATTAGCCATCGGTTTTTAAGTTTTGGGGTCGTCATGGTTTTCTTTTTAGTTTATTATTACTTCTTTAAAATAAGGACTCAAGATTTCTACAGCTGTATTTAATTCGTCTTGAGTATTTTCTCGGGCGTGCTCTAGTTGATAATCCCAACCTAAAGCTTTCCATTTGTGCACACCTAATTTATGGTAAGGTTGGATTTCTAACTTTTCGATAGACTTATAATCTTTAAAATATTTGCCCATAGCATGTAAAAGCTCCGGCTTGTCGGTTAACTCCGGGATAAGCACATAGCGTAACCACATGGGTTTTTGTGAGTCTTCTCGATATTTTGAAAATGTAAATGTCGTTTGGTTGTTCTTTTTTCCGGTAATATATTCATAGCCTTCTTCCGTCATATGTTTGACATCTAACATGACCAAGTCTGTATAGTTGTCCAGTAACTCTTTTGCAAAATGATTTAAAATTCTGCCATTGGTATCCAGAGCAGTATGTATGCCTTCTGCTTTCAACATTTTAAACATAGGTACTAAAGCTTTTGCTTGAAGAAGAGGCTCACCACCAGAAAATGTTACACCACCTTTTTTTCCGAAATACGGTTTCGATTTCATGATTTTTTCAAACAAGTCTTCTATGGTGTAAGGCGTGCCGCCCTCCATAGCTATGGTGTCCGGATTATGACAATACAAACACTTGAGTTTACAGCCTTGTAAAAAGACTACGCAACGCAGACCTGGACCATCATGTGTGCCAAGCGTTTCAATCGAGTGAACATTTAGTATATTTTCTGAAGTTTTGATATTTCTTTGGTTTTTAAATGATAAAAAACGTACTTAGTTTATCCTAAACGAGCTGGTTGTTTAGGCCAGCTCGGTTTAGAATTGTTTTCAATTATCTGTTGTTTAGACAGATGTGTCTTACATAGACTCGTGGAAAGAGCGCGAAATAACTTCTAATTGTTGCTCTCGTGTTAGTCTTGTAAAGATTACTGCATAGCCGGAGACACGAATAGTTAATTGCGGATATTCTTCCGGGTGCTCCATGGCGTCTAACAACGTTTCCTTGTCTAACACATTGATGTTTACATGTTGAGCGTTGTTAGAGAAATACCCGTCTAAAATCGACACTAAATTTTCTACTCTTGTTTCAGTATTATTTCCAAGAGATTTTGGAACTATTGAGAACGTATTAGAAATACCATCTTGAGCATCTTCGTAATTAATTTTTGCAACAGAGTTTAAGGATGCTATTGCTCCCATTTCGTCTCTACCGTGCATCGGGTTAGCTCCTGGCGCAAATGGAATACCTAAAGCTCTACCATCTGGTGTAGCACCTGTTTTCTTTCCATAAACCACATTGGAAGTAATTGTTAATACCGACAAAGATGGTTCTGCATTCTTATACACTTTGTATTGCTTTAACTCATGGTTAAAGTCTGCAACAGCTTTGGCAGCCAATACATCTACTCTATCATCATCATTTCCATATTTAGGAAAATCGCCTTCAATTTTAAAATCTACTGTCAGGCCTTCCTCATTACGTATTGGTTTAACTTTAGCATACTTGATAGCAGAAAGCGAATCGGCAACAATAGAAAGTCCTGCAATACCATACGCAATATTAATGTGCGGATTTGTATCGATTAAGGCCATCTGTGCTTTTTCATAATAGTACTTATCGTGCATGTAGTGGATAATATTCATTGTATCACTATATACGCGGGCTATCTCCTGCATCGCGATTTTAAAGTTGGTCATTACCGTATCATAATCCAAGTACTCGTCTTTGTTTTCCGGTACGCCTTCAAATATTTGAGTGCCTGTTAGCTCACAACGACCACCATTTATGGCAAGAAGAAGTGTTTTAGCTAAATTGGTTCTGGCGCCAAAAAACTGAATGGACTTTCCTAAATCCTGATGAGATACACAACATGCTATACCATAATCGTCAGAACCACGGCTTTTTCGCATTAAGGTATCATTCTCAAATTGTAAGGATGATGTTTCAATAGCTACTTTAGCACAGAAATTTTTGAAATTTTCAGGTAAATCATCAGACCATAACACTGTCATATTAGGTTCTGGTGAAGGCCCAAGGTTATAAAGCGTATTCAAAAATCGGTAAGACGTTTTAGTCACTTTTGTTCTTCCGTCACTAAACATACCACCTATGGCTTCTGTTACCCAAGTTGGGTCGCCTGCAAAGATTTCGTCGTAAGCTTTCATTCTTAAATGGCGAACCATTCTAAGTTTCATTACAAACTGGTCTATGTATTCTTGGGCTTCTGCCTCTGTAATTATACCTTCTTGTAAATCATTTTCAATATAAATGTCTAAAAATGTAGAAACATTACCTAGAGACATTGCCGCACCATCTTGCTCTTTTACAGCAGCCAAATACGCCATATATGTCCATTGCACCGCTTCGCGAGTATTGGCAGCAGGTCTTGATAGCTCTAAGCCATATTTAGCACCTAAACTTATCATAGCCTTAAGCGCTTTTATCTGTTCTGAGACTTCCTCACGAAGACGAATCACCTCATCGGTCATTGGGCCCTGTATAGCTTTAAGATCTTTTTTCTTTTGTGCTATCAAAAAGTTAATGCCGTATAAAGCTACTCTTCTGTAGTCGCCAATAATTCTACCTCTGGCATAATTATCAGGAAGTCCTGTAAGAATACCTAAAGATCTGTATTTTTTAATCTCGTCGTTATATGCATCAAACACACCATCATTGTGCGTTTTAACGTAATTATCAAACAATTCCGTCAACTTTGGATTAGCTTCAAGACCATGTTCTGATAAGGCTTTCTGCACCACTTTGAATCCTCCAAAAGGTTTCATAGCACGTTTAAGTAACTCGTCGGTCTGTAAACCTACAATCACTTCGTTTTCTTTATCGATATATCCAGGCCCAAAAGCATCTATAGTTGAAATTGTATCTGTGTCTATACTACGGACACCGTTATTGGAGCTTTCCTCAAGCATTGCTGCTTTACAAGTTTCCCATAACTTCTCTGTTTTTGAAGTTGGGCCTTGAAGAAAAAGAGCATCACCTACATAAGGTGTGATATTTCTAAAAACAAAATCTCTAACGTTGACAGATTTTGTCCAGTTACCACCTATAAATGTTTTTACTTCCATAATTGTTTGATTTAATTGCTAAATAAAATTGGAGGATAAAAGTATGACACAGATAGAGTTTTATTTATGACATTTATCAGCTTTCTACAAGTTGTATGTAATTGTTTTACAGTTATTTTTGACTAAAACGATTGCGCTTAGGCTGCAGAAACCCTTAAGCGCCATTTTAGATTTTTAAATTGAAATGGGGTTTGAATAAATCATAAGTGCTTTAGATATCTGTTGCTTTCAACTGAAAAATATTTCAAAAAAATTGTATTCTATCTACAGTAACAAATGCAATAGGAGAATTGAAAAGTTAATCTGTTTTTCGTAGATTTAAAATGAAATAAAAACAGCGGGGCTTAAAACTTAAAGTTGAATTTCATAACAGCAAGACATTTTTAAATTGAAGCATAAATTCTAATCTAAAAGTTGAATACCTTTGAAAATTTTAATCATATTAATACATGAGTTGAAGGCGATTATGTAAAAAAAACCATTTCAAAACATAAAAATTAAATCCATACACCTAAAATCTTATGACACACGAATTAAAGCACATAGTAGAGAAAGCGATTGAATTTCAACAGCAAGATGTAAAAAGCATCTTAGCTACTGTAGTGGCTTTAAACGGCTCTTCTTACAGAAAACCCGGTGTTCGCATGTTGATTACAGAAGATGGACAAATGGTTGGTGCGGTAAGTGGTGGTTGTGTGGAGCGAGATGTATATGCACAGGCGCAATCTGTTTTTAAAACGGGCATCCCAAAAGTCATGACCTACGATGGCAGATACAGACTTGGATGTGAAGGTTTATTGTATATTCTGATAGAGCCAATTCATATTAATACCTCTTTTCAAGATGCTTTTAAATCTGGTATTCAAGACAGGAGTGTTATCGAGATTAGATCCTATTTTGTCAAAAGCGAAAGCACTTCTAAAGATTATGGAACTGTCATTTCATTTCAGAAAGGTTCTTTATTTAGCCTAAGAAACGACTATTCCACAGAACCTCATCTTGACTTACAGGTATTTAAGCAATCTTTAGAACCGCGCTTTCGACTTTATATATTCGGTGGAGAGCATGATGCTATTAAACTATGTACCATGGCGCACTTATTAGGTTGGGAAGTAAACGTTGTTACTTCGGTTAAAGATCCTAAAACAATAGCAGATTTTCCGGGTGCAAATTCGGTTATTGCCCAAACCCCCGAACTTGCAGAACTTGATATAGATGATGACACAGCTGTTATGCTAATGAATCATAATTATGTCCTTGACCTCAAATATGTTTTGAAGATGCAGCACTTTAAGCCAAAATATATTGGCGTACTGGGTTCGAGTAAACGCAGAGAAAAATTAATTAATGAACTTTTTGAACATAACCCGAATTTTAACTCCGAGGTGCTTGATCACCTGTATAGCCCGGCAGGTTTGCACATTGGGTCCGTTACACCTGAAGAAATTGCATTGTCTATTCTAGCAGAAATACTAAGTGTTTACAGGGGCGTCTCGCCTAATTCGTTAAGAGACCTTAAAAAGAATAGATAGAATAATGAAAATTGCCACACTCATTTTAGCTGCAGGTCAATCCTCTAGAATGGGACAATCAAAACAGCTCCTTAGATTAGGCGAAAAGACACTCATTCAGAAAAGTATTGAAACAGCATTAGCGGCTACATCCAAAAATATATATTGTGTCATTGGTGCAAATGCTTCTGAAATTTTAAAACATATCAAACATTATCCGCTTCGTATAATAGAAAATCCTAATTACAAAAACGGTTTAAGCACAAGTATTAAAGTTGGTGTTACAAACATCGAGCAGGATGATATGGAGGCAGTCCTGATACATTTAGCAGACCAGCCGAAAATCACAAATTCTCATCTTAACGATCTTATAGGATTATTTCTAAAAAATCCTAAAAAACCTGTCGCTACAGCTTATCAAAATAGTGTTGGTGTTCCTGCAATTTTTCCTAAAACATATTTTCAAAATTTGAAAACACTAACAGGTGATAAAGGCGCAAAACCATTATTAAAAGAACTGTCAAAATCAATTAATTGTATTCCCTTTAGTGAATTAAGGGATATTGATACGCCTGAAGATTACAAAGATTTACTAGACAGCGAACTAGACATCTAAAAAAGATCAAGAAGTTGTCATAAAAACTTATAAAAAAGCAGACTGTCTATAAATATTTCATAATTTTAGAGACATAATTCTTTTAGTATGGCAGTTTTCAATTTAAACGTTAATGGCAAAAATGTATCTGTAGATGTCGATGCAGATACGCCTTTGCTTTGGGTTCTTAGAGACGAACTTAATTTGGTTGGCACCAAATATGGTTGTGGCATTGCGTCCTGTGGTGCATGTACAGTTCATTTAAACAACGTGGCTATAAGAAGTTGCATAACTCCTGTATCGAGTGCAGAATCTGCCTCTATCACAACTATCGAAGGATTAGGTGAAGAGAAGTTAAACCCTGTTCAAGAGGCATGGAAAGAGCTGGATGTCCCGCAGTGTGGTTACTGTCAATCCGGACAAATTATGACGGCGACCTCTTTTCTAAACAAAAATCCAAATCCTAATAAAGATGAAATTAGAAATGCCATGAATGGAAACCTGTGCCGTTGTGCCAGTTATAATCGAATTGAAAAAGCAGTAGCCTTGGCTGCAGAAAAAATGTCTAAAGCCTAGAAATTATGAGAAAACGAAAAAAAATGACCTTTAGTCGAAGAAATTTTATAAAAACATCGGCCTTGGCGGGCGGTGGAATTCTCATTGGATTCAATCTTGTTACGGCATGTAAAGAAGCTGCAAAACCACCGGTAGATATTTCTAAACTAAATTTCCAGGACTTTAATGCATTTATTAAAATAGCTGAAAACGGATACGTCACTATTTATTCTCCAAATCCGGAAATTGGTCAAGGGGTCAAAACCTCTATGCCCATGATCATAGCAGAAGAACTTGATGTCCCTTGGGATCATGTTACTGTAGCACAAGCTGATTTGGATACAGAACATTTTGAAAGACAAGTAGCAGGTGGTAGCCAATCCATAAGATTTGGCTGGAATGCTTTAAGACAAACCGGAGCCACTGCTAAACAGATGCTTATAAACGCAGCTGCTTTAACCTGGAATGTAGAGCCCAATAGCTGTTCCGCCTCTGATGGGATAATTACCAACTCAAAAGGCGAAACTCTACACTACGGTGAAGTTGTGAATACAGCCGCTACTTTAGAAGTTCCGGAAAACGTTCAATTAAAAGCCATAGAAGACTTTAAGATTATTGGTAAAGACGCCATAAATGTCGATATAGACAAAATTATTACCGGGAAACCTTTATTCGGATTAGATTACAAAACTGAAGGCATGAAATATGTTTGTGTCGCCCGACCTCCAGCCTTTGGTAAAAAACTTCAGTCGTATGATGAGTCTAATGCCCGACTTGTAAAGGGTGTTTCAGAAATTGTTCAATTTGGAGACAAGGTAGCCGTTCTGGCCAATAATACCTGGGCAGCCATGAAGGGCAAGCAAGCCCTTAAAATCAAATGGGTTAGTGATGGAGATTTGGAAAACTCGGAGCTTCATGACGCAGAGCTTTTAAAAATTTTAGACGGCAAAGATGTTGTTGTAAAACGCGAAGATGGCAATGTCACAAAGGCTTTCGCTGAGGCGGATACTATTCTGGACAGAACTTACGAGGCCCCTTTTTTACCTCATAATTGTATGGAGCCTATGAATTTTTATGCGCATGTGACAAAAGAAAAAGTACATCTGGTTGGTCCTATACAAACCCCTGCAGGAACTGCAAATCGAGTGGCAAAATTAATAGAACGTAATGTGGAGGACATTCATCTTGAAATGACACGTATGGGTGGTGGTTTTGGCCGTCGTCTTTATGGTGACTTTGTCTTGGAAGCAGCAGAAATTTCTAATTTAACCAAACAACCCGTAAAAGTTATCTACTCCAGAGAAGATGATATGACTGCCGGCGTTTATCGCCCAGCCTCAAAATACAGAATAAGAGCGTCTATAAAAAACGGAGAAATTACAGGCTATCATCTTGTAGAAGCTGCTATTAACGGAAATATGTGGGCTGGTATTGCATCTTATTTCCCCGCAGGTGCCATTAGCAATTATAAAGTAGAAGCAGGAAATTATCAAAGCAATATAACTACAGGTGCATGGCGAGCTCCATATACCAACTTTTTAGCTTTCGCAGAACAAAGTTTTTTTGACGAGTTAGCAGAAACATTAGAAAAAGATCCGATTCAATTGCGTTTAGAGCTTTTAAGCAAAGTTCCTAATCAAGTGGAGGACACAAACACATATTCTTCAGGGCGAATGTCTGAAGTGATAAAACTTGCTGCTGAAAAAAGTAATTGGGGAAATAAAGACAAAGGCATCTATCAAGGATTTTCTGCCTATTTTAGTCACAATACGCATGTTGCTGAAGTTGCAGACATTCGTATGGTAAATGGAGAGCCACGACTAGAAAAAGTGACTGTAGCTGTAGATTGCGGAATAGTTGTAAATCCGACAGGTGCCAAAAACCAAATTGAAGGAGGTGTTTTAGACGGGATAGGACATGCCATGTACGGCGACTATTCTTTTGAAGATGGCACACCTCAAGATTCGAATTTTGACACCTATAGACTCATAAGGATAAAAGAAACTCCAATTGTAGAAACATATTTTGTCGATAGCGATATTTCTCCAACAGGTCTCGGAGAACCCGGACTTCCGCCGGCTGGTGGTGCAGTAGCCAACGCTCTAAAAGCTGCCACAGGCATACGATTGTTGAAACAGCCTTTAATGTCTTCTTTAAGAAAACAGATGTCGGATTTTAAAGTTTAAAATAAAGACTCGGAAAGGGATTCTTTGGTAATTAGGTTATATTGAGTGATGTTGTAATAGTGGATTACAGAGTCCAGTAAAGAATCTCTTATAACGAGCAACAAATGACTGTCTCTTATAAACTGATGGTGTGAAATAAGTTGACATACAGAATCGTGAAGTCCTTCTCCCTTCAATTCTAGTTTTCCAACTTCATCAACAACAATAAACTTGGTGTTTTTAAAGTTTAGTGCATTAATCAAATAGGTATTAGCTCTGTTGAAAGCAGACTTCAGAAAATGAAATCTGCCAATGCAAATGGTTTCTTCATCAGAATGAAATTTAGCTTCAAAATCAAATCTTTGTAAACTTTTTATTTCTAAAAAATAACGTTGTCCAAAATCGTTATCGGGTGACAAAATACCATCAATATCTTTTTTTTCATTTACCCAACGTGATAAAGCAGTCGTTTTTCCGGACCGAATAGGTCCTGACAGGATATAGATCATAACTCCATTATATTTTAAAATGAATACAATTGGAAATACTTAAGGCGACAAATGCTTTAATACGTTGATAACCTCTTAAATTTCGCGTTTCTTGCCAGGAATACTTAATTACCGGAGTGAGGTAAGGCAAAATATCCAGCGTATGATTGACTTGTTCTTCATAATTAGATTGTTTAGTTTTTAGATAATTCTTTACTAAACGTAAGACCAAAGGGCCAACAATAATATACCACAATGAAAGAATTAACACACTTCTCAGTAAAATATAAAGTCCTTTTTGCCATCCGTAACCAATATTCCCAAATCCAACGAAGGCCAAAACTATTAAGCCTATAGTGGCCAACCACATTATTATAAATTTTCGAATTTTCTTTTTTGAAGGTTGAAAGGCAGATATTTCAATAGATCGCTCCGCTATGTTATAATTTTTGAAGTTTGAATTTGAAAAATTAGCAATAATACTTTTTATAAAAAATCCTATCAAAACACCACAAATCCCATAAGTTAGCAGATAAATAGAAATGAGAATTTCTGAAGTTGAATTTTCAGTAAAAAATTGAAGTTTTGCTTGTACCCATTGGCCGTAAATATCAATAGCTTCCCACAAGCCATTTCCATACACAATAGTGAGTATAAAGAGCTTTTGCGCAGCAGATTCTAGATACGTTATCATGGCAAGAAAAGGAATGGTAAGACCTTTCCAATTGAATTTTGAAAATAGCAATGCACCCAATACACCTTGAAAAGATACCGCCACATAAGCTCCGATGGGCGAATGAGGACTAACTCCCATTTTTAAAATCAAAACTACCATCAGCGCTCTCAAAATTGATTTTGATTTATTTTCAGAAAAGTAAGCAATCAAGCTAATCATTAAAATGGAAATCCCACCAACAATCAGCCCTGTAAAAGGCGTATTAAATATGTGTAAGAAACCACCTAAACCAGATTCGTTTAAGGCCCATAAGGCAGTCAATCTTTCAAGACGAAGTCTTTTATTTGTGTTCATTGTTTAATATGACTATAAAAGTAGTTTATTTTAAGAAAAACAACAATTTAGAAAACTAAAGAAGATGAATAGCCTAATCCATTTGTAAAAATGCTGTATTCATTTATCATGAAAACGTTATAATTCAACTTTCAACTGAAAGTTTACAGGAGTTTTACATTTTGTAGTTTCCGATAATATAATAGTGTTTAGATATGGTATAGATAAAATTTAAATAAGGTGTGCCGAATTGTAAGCCTTCTTCTGAGGTTAGACGACAATTTTTATCAAGCCTACTAAAATGGTCAAGAAAAAGAGAAAGTACTTATTTGTCGGTTTTTATAAAGCTTAACAAATAAAAAGCTAACTTAAAATACTCAAATAAGTTAAACTAGACACAAAGCATGTCAATCCGAATGTATTTCGGCATCTGTAATATCTTACATAAAAGGATTAATAGGGTTTTACTAGCGTTCCCGAAGTCTCGGGACTGATAAAGAGAACGATGCTAAAGAAAAGCCAGCACTCATTAAAAACTGTCATTCTGAACTCGTTTCAGAATCTTGGTCTTTTAAACTCTTATCGAGTAAAAACAGGATTACTCTGTGATCCTGATAAGATGAACGATGCTAAAGAAAAGCCAGCACTCATTAAAAAATTGTCATCCTGAACTCGTTTCAGAACCTTGGTCTTTCAAACTCTTATCGAGTAAAAACAGGATTACTCTGTGATCCTGAGTAGGGGAACGATGCTAAAGAAAAGCCAGCACCTGACGGTGCTTAGGTCTTTTTTGTTTTCGCGGCTTATGAAAGTGGAACTTTCAACGCCAGAAAACAAAAAAGCCAGTAATCAAAAGATTACTGGCTTTTCTTTGTCGGGGTGGCAGGATTCGAACCTGCGACCTCCTGCTCCCAAAGCAGGCGCGATGACCGGGCTACGCTACACCCCGAAATGTTTTTTTTTCGAGCCCTCTATTAACCCTAAGGTTGGCATTTGTTGCGGAGAGACAGGGACTCGAACCCTGGCGACCTAAACGGTCGACAGATTAGCAATCTGCTGCATTACCACTCTGCCACCTCTCCTAATGTTAATGTACGTTTTTTTGCGGATGCAAATATATATCTAGCTAAATCATTTACCAAATAATAATCGGTTTTTTTTATTTTTTCTTTATCAAAAAAGACAAGCGGCTTTTAGTCTTAAAGTTTTAAAATTCGTATTTTAGACCTTAAAATTTATGTTATAATGATAAACAAAGTTGTTGCAGATGCTACTGAAGCCCTCAAAGGGGTATCAAGTGGCATGACGCTAATGGTAGGCGGTTTCGGATTAAGTGGGATTCCAGAAAATTGTATTTCAGAACTTGTACGTCTTGGAGTACATGACTTAACGTGCATTTCTAACAATGCCGGCGTAGACGATTTTGGACTAGGTCTGCTGCTGCAAAAGAAACAAATTAAAAAAATGATTTCGTCTTATGTTGGCGAAAATGCCGAATTTGAACGACAAATGCTTAGCGGAAGCCTCGAAGTGGACCTTATTCCTCAAGGCACTCTAGCTGAACGTTGTCGTGCAGCACAACATGGTATACCCGCATTTTACACACCGGCAGGTTACGGTACCGAAGTGGCAGAGGGCAAAGAAGTAAGAGAATTTCATGGCAAACCCCATATCATGGAAAAAGCTTTTGAAGCCGATTTCGCTTTTGTAAAAGCCTGGAAAGGCGATCATGCCGGAAATTTAATCTTTAAAGGTACAGCCCGAAACTTTAACCCTAACATGTGTGGCGCAGCAAAAATAACAGTCGTCGAAGTAGAAGAACTGGTAGAGCCTGGCGAACTTGAACCGAACTTTATTCATATCCCCGGGGTTTTCGTACAACGGATTTTTGAAGGAAACAATTATGAAAAGCGTATTGAACAAAGGACTGTGAGGAAAATTTGAAAATCGCCTTAATTTGAAAATTGTTAAATATGAGAGATGACAAAGAAAACCTAATTGTAAAACTCACTTTTGAGTTTGCATTAAAAATTATTGAATACACTGAGAAACTGCGTGCACTTCACAAATACGAAATGGCATCACAACTTTTTGATAGTGGAACTTCAATAGGAGCAAATACAAGGGAAGCACAAAATGCTGAAAGCAAAGCTGATTTCATACATAAATTTAAGATTGCTGCAAAAGAAGCTGATGAAAGCGAATATTGGCTTCTATTGTGCTTACATTCTAAACACTATCCTGACCCTGACAAAGAATTATTCACGGATTTAGAAGCAATTATCAAAATCTTAAGTAAAATTTTATCTACATCAAAAAAAATATAGAAAGTGATTATATCATTTTCAAATTATCAAATACTCAAATATTCAAATTAAAAAATGTTAGACAAAAACGGAATAGCTAAACGAATAGCACAGGAAGTAAAACATAAATACTATGTCAATCTGGGAATTGGGATACCGACACTTGTAGCCAACTTTGTGCGTCATGATATCGAAGTAGAGTTTCAAAGTGAAAACGGAATCCTCGGCATGGGCCCTTTTCCTTTTGAAGGCGAAGAAGATCCCGACTTGATAAACGCCGGAAAACAAACCATTACAGCATTACCCGGAGCAAGTTTCTTCGACTCTGCAATGAGCTTTGGTATGATCCGAGGCCAGCATATCGACTTAACCATTTTAGGCGCCATGGAAGTGGCTCAAAACGGCGATATTGCCAACTGGAAAATTCCCGGCAAAATGGTAAAAGGTATGGGTGGCGCTATGGACCTGGTAGGTTCTGCACAAAACATTATCGTTGCGATGATGCACACCAACAGAGCTGGAGCTTCTAAACTCCTTAAAGCATGTTCCTTGCCAATAACTGGTGTAAAATGCGTAACCAAAATTGTAACAAATCTTGCCGTATTAGACATTGTAGAAGATAAATTCAGACTACTTGAAAGAGCGCCAGGTGTTAGCGTAGAAGACATCAAAAATGCTACTGAAGGCGACTTAATTATTGAAGGCGATATTCCTGAAATGAAATTCTAGATTATGACGTATTTATATGTAAAAGCATTACATATCATTTTTGTGGTTACTTGGTTTGCGGGGTTATTTTACATGCCTCGATTATTTATTTACTATGTAGAGGCCCAACAAAAAGATGACTTGGAAAAGAACATATTAAGTCCTCAACTTACCTTAATGGCAAAACGCTTATGGTATATTATCACGTGGCCATCGGGTATTATTACTCTGATTTTTGGGATTTGGTTACTTTGGCTTAACCCTTCTTTACTTATGCTGGGCTGGATGCACATCAAACTAACCTTTATCGCACTATTATGGCTTTACCACATTAAAAACCATAAATTATACCTTCAAATGAGGGATGGAAAATTAAACTGGTCGTCTTCAAAATTGCGTATCTGGAACGAAGTAGCCACGGTTGCTCTATTCGCCATTGTTTTTTTAGCCATCTTAAAAACCAATATTGGCTGGATTTTTGGTGTAAGTGGCATTATAGGGCTTGGAGTGTTGTTAATGATAGGTATAAAAGCCTACAAAAAATACAGGCTAAAAAAAGGAGAAGAGTAGTTTGAAAAAAATTTCATTTAAATATTCATTACGGTTAAGAATTTTTCTTTCCATGATTGGATTGGTGCTTCTTACCGCTGGTCTTTTGGTTATCATTACCACTTACCACTATAAAAATGAAGCCGAAGACCTGCACCAAGAAAAATTGGATCGAAAGGAAAATGCCATAAAATCGCATATAGAATACATCAAACGTACCACCACTTATCCTGTAAGAACAGATCGTTTAGCCCTTATTTTTAAAGATAAAATATATGAAATTCAGGATATTCACGACACCTCTATCAACATATACGATTTAGAAGGCAATCTGTTAAAATCCTCAAAAGCCAGTTTTTATAAAGACACAGAAGAAACGAGCATCTCTTCGGAAGTCTTAGATAGTCTAGCCAATTCGTCTAGTAAAAAATACATTTTAAACTTTAAAGAAGATGATCAAAATTATAAATCGTCTTATACCTACCTGCTAGACAATTACTTTAAACCTATAGGAATTTTAAATTTAGCTTATGTCGAAGATGATGAGTTTATGGACAAAGAGCTTGAAGAATTTTTAAGCCTATTGCTTACCGTAAATCTAGTTATCTTTTTTTTCGGAGTGATTATAGCCTTATTCTTATCTAAGTACATCACCCAAACTTTAAGTCGAATTAGCCAAAAAATTAAATCTACCAGCCTGGAAAAAACCAACCCAAAAATCAGTTTAAAAAATGCAGGCAGCGAATTAATCCCATTAATCACATCGTATAACGAAATGATTGATGAGCTTGAAGAAAGCGCTAAAAAATTAGCTGAAACCGAAAGAAAAGAAGCTTGGCAACTCATGGCTAGGCAAGTAGCGCACGAAATAAAAAATCCACTAACACCCATGCGCTTGTCCGTGCAAAGCTTTCAACACCAATACCATAGGGACAAAATTTCAGATGTAGATGTGGACGAATTTGCACAAACCATGATTCAGCAAATTGACACACTCAGTACAATTGCTTCAGCCTTTTCAGATTTTGCGAAAATGCACGTGAATCAAAATGAAATCATAGAGGTAAATGAAGTTATTAAATTTACACTGGACATTTTTAAAGGTGTAGACATTATTTTTTCGCCTTATCCCAAACCCTTATTGGTAAAGATTGACAAAGCGCAACTCATAAGAGTGATTACAAACCTGATTAAAAACGCTCTGCAAGCAACTAAAGACAACACCAACGCCCACATCGAAATTGAAGTTGAAGACCATGACAAAGAGGTGAAAATAATCGTTAAAGACAACGGCATTGGCATACCGGAAAACATAATAAACCGTATTTTTGAACCACAGTTTACGACCAAAACTTCAGGAATGGGATTAGGTTTAAGCATGGTTAAAAAAATAATAGACAACAGTAAAGGAAAAATTGAAGTCGAGTCTGACACAGACATTCCAACAAAATTTATAATAACACTACCAAAAATAACTGAATAATGAGCTACCAGAATGTTACCATAGACTATCAAGAGCAAATTGCCATATTGACGGTTAATCGACCTAAAAAATTAAATGCACTTAACAGAGAAACCATACAGGAATTGCATGATGCTTTGATGGCATTGAAAGAAGATGAAAATGTGTATGTGGTCATATTAACAGGAAGTGGCGAAAAGGCTTTTGTCGCTGGTGCAGACATTTCAGAATTTGCAGAATACGATGTAGAGCAGGGTAAAAACTTAGCCGCGAAGGGACAACAACTGCTTTTTGATGTTGTAGAAAACTTCCCAAAACCGACGATTGCTGCCGTAAATGGTTTTGCCCTTGGAGGTGGCTTAGAGTTAGCCATGTCGGCTCATTTTAGAACAGCATCTACCAATGCGAAAATGGGCTTGCCGGAAGTATCGCTTGGTGTTATTCCCGGTTATGGCGGCACACAACGCCTGCCTCAACTTGTGGGTAAAGGCAAAGCCATGGAAATGATCATGACAGCAGGCATGATAGGCGCTGAAGAAGCCAAATCCTATGGCCTTGTGAATCATGTTTTTGCACAAGCAGACCTGATTGAAGAAACCCTAAAAATCGCTCAAAAAATTTGTAAAAATTCTATGGTAGCCATAAGCGCATCAATCAAAGCTGTAAACTCAGGCTTTGCTTACGACAAAGATGGGTATCAAGAAGAAATAAATGCCTTTGGAGAAGCTTTTGGCACAGACGATTTTAAAGAAGGTACTCAGGCTTTTTTAAATAAAAGAAAAGCTGAATTTCCAAATAAATAGTTGCCAGTCGTATAATTGACGAGCAATAATTTCAACTTAATTTATTGATGAAACCACTTATTATAGGTACAAGAGATAGCGAGCTGGCTATGTGGCAAGCCAAAACCGTGCAGCAAAAACTGAAGGACAATGGTGTGGATAGCGTGCTTTATCCGGTTAAGTCTGCTGGCGATTTAAACCTAAAAGTGCCTTTGTATGAAATGGGCATCACAGGAATTTTTACCAAAAGTCTAGATGTGGCCTTATTGAATGGCGACATCGATTTGGCTGTACATTCTATGAAAGATGTACCCACACAACTCCCAAAAACAGTTGTTCAAGCAGCCGTTCTGGAACGTGCTGATGTGCATGACATTTTAGTATACAAAAATTTAGATTTTCTAAAAAAAGAACAAGGCCATATTGCTACAGGGAGTTTAAGACGAAAAGCGCAATGGTTAAATAAATATCCTCATCATCAGATCAGCGATTTGAGAGGAAACGTTAATACCAGACTACAAAAATTAAAAGATAATCCTTGGGATGCAGCAATTTTTGCGATGGCCGGCCTAAAAAGAATCGAGGTGCTACCGGAGAAATTCACCACCTTAGACTGGATGGTGCCTGCACCTGCTCAAGGTGCGATGCTAGTCGTTACAACAGAGGAGAATAGACAAGCCATTGAGGCATTAGAACCTCTAAACCACAGGGAAACCGAAATCTGCACTCATGTAGAACGTACTTTTCTAAGAACTCTTGAAGGCGGCTGTACAGCGCCCATAGGTGCTCTTGCCAAAATAGAAAACAATATTATGACCTTTAAAGGGGTATTGGTAAGTCTGGACGGCAAACAAAAGTTTGAAATAGAAGAGTCAACATCTGTTGAAGAATTTGAAGATTTTGGAGTGAAATGTGCCGAAACCATTTTAAACCAAGGTGGCGATAAACTGATTGAAGACTTGAGAAAAGTGCTTTAGTGATGCCAATTGTACTTTCAACAAAACGACTTACGCCAACTCAAAAAAAACACTTGTTTTTAGCACAAATTGGACTCGTTGAATACAACGCTGTTCAAATTAAACCCATTGAATTAAAACTGAACAGTACTTTTTTTGAAAATGGCATCTTTACAAGCCAAAATGCTGTTCGTTTAGCAAAATCTCATCATATTAAAGTTGAAAATGCTTTTTGTGTAGGAAACAAGACCGCGCAATCTGTTAAAGATATTGCAAACAAAATCGTAGCGATAGAAGAAAATGGCAGTGCATTATCAAAATTAATCACTAAACATTATCATGACATAAATTTTTATTTTTTTGCTTCAAAACAGCGAAGAAACGAGTTACCTGATACTTTAAAAACTCACGACGTACATCTACAGGAAATTTATTTGTACGAATCTGTAATCAACCCAAAACATTTTACCAATCACTTTGATGCTATATTGTGCTTTAGCCCACTTGGGGTAAAGGCTTATTACGAAAATCATGAGCATAAGCCGCCTGCGATTTGTATTGGCACTACAACTGCAAAGGCTGCACAAAAGCACACAACGACTTATGTTTCAAACCAAACTAGTGTAGAAAGTGTAGTCGTAAAAGCTATAAAGGTTTTAAAAGAAAATAATTAATATTTTGAAGCAAAGTCAATAATATTCTCAATCGCCAAATACCTCTATTTTGGCTCTCAAGATGGCATTTACATGATAATTAACGATTTTTTGACGTCCTTCTCTCGTATTTAGGATGTTTTTAAATTCCTCATGGTTATCCATAAAGAAACTTTCTGTGAGTACTGCAGGCATTTTTGTTCTCGTAAGGACATAAAAACGACGTTCTTTATCTAGATCGCCATCAGAAAAATCTGTTCGTAATCGTCGATTGGGAAATTCTCTTTGGTATTCTTCTCCAAAAATAGTGGCAATAGCATCACTTTTAGTGCTTCCCGGAGATGTAAAGAATTCGCTACCACTTCCGCCACCTGCATTGCTATGTACGCTTAAATAAAAGCAAGAACCTGGCGGATAGGCATTAGCACGCTTTACACGTGTTTCTAATCGAACATCCCAATATTCGGGCGCAATATTTACATAAGGAATGTTCAGCTTTGTTAATTGCTCAATTATACCGCCAACTATGGCGCGGTTAAATTCACCTTCGTAAATTATACCGTCATCGCCCCAATCTTTACGTTTGCCAGGCGTAACATATTCGCCATTAATAAGACCTCCATGGCCATTGTCTAATAGTACAATCATGATGTATAGTTTTAGTGTACTAAATGTACAACTTTTTTATTTTTTAATAAGCATGTGCCACCTAATCAAAATATTATGATAAAAGGGATATTCAAAAAATTCAATTTAAGAAATAGCTTTATCCTAATAATTTATAATTAGATTGAAAATACAGTATGTTTTACAAGGCTAAGAGCGTATAAAAAGCTTGGTATAATTTTACTTATTTAACTAGATATCATTTATATTTACGACTATTCTAAACTAAACCCTATGCGATTTTTAAGATTACTACTTTTACTTTTTGTTTTTCAAGGTTTTGCCCAACAAGGCGGCATGTGGATCCCTTCTTTATTGGAGGGCATGAACGAAAATGAAATGACTGCCTTAGGCAGTAAACTATCTGCACAAGACATTTACGATGTAAATAATTCTAGTTTAAAAGATGCAATTGGTCACTTTAACGGCGGTTGTACGAGCGAAGTGATTTCCAATCAGGGCCTGTTACTCACCAATCATCATTGTGGTTATGGACAGATACAATCCCATTCTACTCTGGAAAATGATTATCTAAAAGATGGTTTTTGGGCGATGTCTTTAGAAGAAGAAATC
Organism: uncultured Mesohalobacter sp.; assembly: GCA_964396065.1. Classification (GTDB taxonomy): domain Bacteria; phylum Bacteroidota; class Bacteroidia; order Flavobacteriales; family Flavobacteriaceae; genus Psychroflexus. The sequence continues at coordinate 76,250 of CAYNCI010000008.1, forward strand.
CCTAATGAAAACCTATATGTGGAGTTTATTGTAAGTATTCATGATGTAACAGACAAAGTGCTTTCGAATGTTACCGACGATTTATCTGAAAGAGAGAAGCAATCTACCATTACAAAAAATTCCAATGCCGTTATGGAAACATGGCCAAGGGAAGACTGGCAGGATGTTAAGACTAAGGCCTTTTACAATGGCAATCAGTACTTCCTGTTTGTGACAGAACGTTTTGAAGACATCCGATTAGTAGGTGCACCACCAACAAGTATAGGGAAATTTGGTAGCGATACCGACAACTGGGTTTTCCCGCGTCATACCGGCGATTTTTCGTTATTTAGAATTTACGCAGACGAAAATAATCGTCCTGCAAAATACAGCAAAGACAACAAGCCTTACACGCCAAAACACTATTTGCCCGTATCTTTAGATGGTGTTGAAGAAGGGGACTTCACCATGGTATTTGGATTTCCCGGAACTACAAATGAATATTTGCCAGCCGTGGCCATACAACATATTACTCAAGAGTTTAACCCAACAAATATTGCGATTAGAGAGGCCGCACTTAAAGTAATTGATGCCAAAATGAAAAGCAGTGACGAGGTTAGAATTAAATATGCCTCTAAACAAGCTAGAATTGCGAATGCCTGGAAAAAATGGATTGGTGAAAACCTAGGTATCGATAAAAGTAATGCAGTAGAAAAGCGTCGTGAATTTGAAGCTGACTTTGTAAGTGCTTTGGAAGAAAAAGGATTAACTGAAAAGTACGGTCAAATCCTACCAGAGTTTGACAGACTTTACAAAGAGTTTGGACCTATAAATATCAAAAGAAGAAATTTTATTGAAGTCTTTTTAGTCACCAACGAATTGATGCAAATGACATTTAGAGCTTACCAGTTAGAGCAGGCTGTAAATGCAGATAAAAGAGCTTTCGATAAGGCTAAAGCAGATTTAACTAGCCGATTAAAAGGGATTCATAAAAATTATGATGCCACAGTAGATCAAGAGGTTTTTGAGAATGTCATGCCATTTTATAATGAAAATGTAGATGCTTCCATATATACCAATACAGCTTTTACTTCTCTTGAAAGTGCTTTGGCTCTTCTGGATGGCAGTGCTAAAAAGGTAGTAAAGAACCTAAATAACGATCCGGCTTACCAATATGCAAAACCTATGATTGAAGAATTTTTCTACAAAATAAATGCCGAATACGAAGCCAGAAATATGCCCATTAGCGCTTTACAAACCAAGTATATGACAGCCTTGATGGAGGCGCTACCGGACGAACGCTATTTTCCGGACGCAAACAGTACACTAAGAGTAACCTATGGCCAAGTGAGAGGCTATTCGCCAAGAGATGCTGTTTATTATAATCCGGTGAGCTACTTGGATGGTGTAATGGAAAAGTACGTGCCTGGCGATTACGAATTTGATGTGCCTGAAAAGCTAATTGAATTGTACCAGTCTAAAGATTTTGGAGAGTATACCGACGAAAATGGCAAAGTACCGGTATGTTTCTTAGGTACTAATCATACCACAGGAGGAAATTCCGGAAGTCCTGCGATCGATGCGCATGGAAATTTAATAGGACTCAATTTTGATAGAGTTTGGGAAGGCACCATGAGTGATATGTATTACGACCCTGAAATTTGTCGAAACATCATGGTCGATTTGCGATATATATTATTTATCATTGATAAGTATGCGGGAGCAACGCATCTAATTGATGAAATGACATTGGTGCATCCGAAGGGATAAGAATTTTATGAGTTTATTCAATTAGACTGCCTTAATGACTAGGGCAGTCTTTTTTTTTCAAAGTCCGGACA
>CAYNCI010000008.1:78169-94373 GCA_964396065.1 uncultured Mesohalobacter sp.
CTCGCGAAGGCGCAAAGGCACTAAGTTTTTTCGTGGTTTCGAGTTTCACGCAGAGAGCAAAGATTTTCCATACAAAGTCTTAATGCTACTTTACTTCTTAATGTTGAAATCGCTCGCGAAGACGCCAAGCTAATATGACTAGTATCTAATAGCTAAAAGCTAACGGCTACTAGCTAAGTATTCTTAATGTTTTAAACTCTTGCAAAACAAGGAACACACGTAAAAGTGATTTTTAAGATACTATTTCATACAAATAGAAAACCCCGAGTGATAAATTCACTCAGGGCTCTCTCACCTTACTTAACCACTTATTCTTAATATATTTTACTAGAATCTCTATGTCCTGGTAGATCCAAGAACCAATCTTTATTTAATGTTCCACCGCTAGTTGCCCATGGTGCGAAGTTATTGTAGGCATCATTTATTGGAGTTTGTTCTATTGGATAATCGAAAGACTCGTCTATATGTATTGCCCATGGTAAACCATTTTCTGTTTTATAATAATAGTCACTTGCAGGATTTGTAGCATCTGCTGAAGTATTAAACAAACTAGCATCAGCTAAGTCTGTAGGATCCTGACCTGGCAAGTGTACTTCTCTACCACGATTACCATTCACAAAAATGAAAGAATCATATGGAGGAAAGCCTACGTCGTTTAAATCTGCCGGTGAGTTTAAACTTATTACTGTATTTAAAATTACAGGTGTTGTGTATGGATTAGAGGGCACCGTATTTATAAAGCTACCACCTGCGCTTTGAATTTGATTTTTTACATTTTCAAAGAAGATGATTGTAGCATTCGATTGGTTATTCTCTACTCCATTAGAATTGTTTGACACAATGTTTTCCTGAAGGCTTTGCCCTGTCACACTAGCAATAGCATTAGGCGACAATCCATCAAACTCCACTCCAAAGCCATTGTCAAATCCTGCACCAACAGCTTTGATCGTCCAGTCGGCTTCAATATCCACCAGCTGGTTATTACCATTTAATATATGGTCAATATCATAATCAATAACCATATCGTTGAAGTCGTAGTCGCCTTGAGATGGCCATAAGTCTTCGTAAGCTAAAGACCCAACATAAGTATTTCTTACTGCTCTTTGAGAATCGTTAGGAAAATCATCAGACTCATCAGAAATACCGTCACCATCTGTATCGTTTGATGGTGTAACAGGTGGAATACCGCCAGTGCTTATACCTTCCCAAGGGTTTGCAGAAACGAAAAAAACTAAATCGTTAAAATCGTTATCACTATGGCTTGATCTTGTTTGGTCTTCAAAACCATTTAAAAGTAGCTGATTACCTATATCCAATAATTGTACTGTATGTTGCATCTTAGTTGGATCAGTTTCCACAGTATTAAAATCAATTCTAGAATAAAATTTTGTTGAATTAACATTCACTTGGTCTGTAGATCCATTCCAAGCATTTTGAAAAAGAACCCATGATATGGTTTTTCCTGCCTCAAAAGTTCCAATTTTTACTTTATCGCCAGCATTAAGTTGTCCTCCTGCTCCAGACAATGAAGCATTTGGCAGCACCACATAGATAGAGTCTATATCACTAACACTATTAGGTGGATTATTAGTATCAAATGAGTAATATCCTAGTGCATTTCTATAACCAGCACCTTCAGTAACGAAGGTTACCCAGACATCGCTTTTATCAATAATTACAACATCAAGTTCATTTCCAGTTGTTAAATATTGTGGATTAGCATCTGGCACGGGGTCACTTTCAGGCAATGATGCATTCACATTGTCCAAAAAGTCTTGACTAAGATTGTCTGGTACAGGCTCTAAATAATCTGGTAAACCGCTATCATTATAAGTGCCCATGTAGTAATAGTTACCTGAAATTGGAATTGCAGATGCCGCAGATTTTGTAGTAAATGCCGGTCTTTGTTGATTTGGAATACCACCAAATTCAAAGTTCATATAATTTGAAATAGTCTGCATTTTTTGATTGGCAAAACCAATGCTGTGTACCTGAACAAATATATCTTGTAAATAAGATGGCACCTTAACTTTGGTATTTACCATTCCATTGGTATTCGTAAAAGCAGAGGCCAAATACCTTCCTCCAAAATCCGGATGATCGGTATGAAAAGAAACCTTAACTCCTGAGAGTGGTTGCCCAGTTAGTCCTTTAACATCAACATCTACCTCTATTTCTGAAGTAGTTTCGTAATTAAAGTTAGATGGAATATTAAGTTGAGATATTCCTGTTTCAGTATCTTGTTGAATATCCTGAGGATCGTCGATCTCGGACACACAAGAACTCATAATAAAAATTAAGAGTAAAGGGAAATAAATTTTAAAGTTCATAATTAAAACATTAAAGTGATTAAAGTATTGACAAAAATAAGGCTAAACTATACCAAGAATATAAATATTCGTTAACAGGGTTTATTTAGGCGTTTTATATAAAATATTGAGAGATAAGCAGTTTTATTTTTAACCAAACTGATTTTTCTAACTATAAATAAAGACCGTTTATCGACAAAAAGGGCGTATATACTATTCCGGAAAATTACAAGATGTATGATATTAAAGAACTTCGGTATAAATTAATTTCTTATAGCATTTGTTTTTGTGAAGTCGCTCTTGGATAATTAAATGCATAATACGGACCAGCCTGAAGGCCTTAGACGACTATTGTAAGTAGGATTTGTGCGATTTTTAAAATTACATTCAGTATTATTACTAAGTAAGAGATATAAAAGCAATTTAAATCATAACCGAAATAAAACAAAAAAACCCCGGATGTATAAAACACCAGGGCTTTCACCTTACTTAACCACTTACTTATTCATAAATTTTGCTAGAATCTCGGTATCCTGGCAAGTCCAGAAACCAATCCTTATTTAATGTTCCTCCACTAGTTGCCCATGGTGCAAAGTTAAAATAAGCATCATTTACAGGAACTAGCTCTATTGGATAGTCAAACGGCTCTGCGATATTTATAGCCCAAGGCAAACCGTTTTCTGTTTTATAATAATAATTATTTGATGGATTAGAAGCATCACCGGATGTGTTAAATAAACTGACATCTGCTAAGTCTGTAGGATCTTGTCCAGATAAATGAACTTCTCTAGATCTGTCACCATTTACAAATATAAATGGATCATATGGAGGAAATCCTACATCATTTTGTTCTATAGGTGTATTAAAGCTTATAACAGTATTTAAGGTTACAGGCGTTGCATACGGGTTAGACGGTATAGTATTTACAAAACTTCCACCAGGACTTTGAATCAGGTTGTATGTGTTTTCGAAAAATATTACAGTTGCATTGGATTGGTTAGATTCTACACCATTAGTGTTAATAGAAACGATATTCTCATCTAAGTTTTGACCAAAAACACCAGCAATCGCATTATTAGATAAGTTGTCAAACTCTACGCCAAAACCGTTTTTGAATGAAGCGCCAACAGCTTTTATAGTCCAGTCAGCCTCTATATCTACAAGAAGGTTATTCCCGTTTAAAATGTGATCAATTTCATAATCAATTACCATATCATTGTAATCATAATCTCCTTGCGATGGCCATAAATCTTCGTACGCTAAAGAACCTGTGTAGGTATTTCTAATAGCCTTTGTAGGGTCGTTTGGAAAATCGTCACTTTCATCAGATATACCATCTCCATCCTCGTCTTCACTAGGAGTTATTTGTGGAATACCACCAATATCAATTCCTTCCCAAGGATTTGCAGTCACATAAAAAATTAAATCGTTAAAGTCCTCGTCACTATTATTTGGTATTGAACGTACTTTATCTTCGAAACCGTTTAACAACAACTGATTTCCTATGTCTAACAATTGTACTGTGTGCTGACGAAAATCTACGTCTTCCATTGTATTGAATTCGCTTCGAGAGTAGAATTTAACTTCATCAACATCTACACCGTCGCCATCCCATGCGTTACGAAACAAAACCCAAGATATAGTTTTACCAGCTTCAAAGGTTCCTAGTTTAACCTTGTCCCCTGCATTAAGTTTTCCTCCTGAACCGCTCAAAGACGCATTAGGTAGAACAACAAAAATTGAATCTATTTGAGAAGGGTTAGCAGGCGGATTATTTGTGTCAAAAACATAATAACCTAGCGAGTTTTTGAAACCAGCGCCTTCAGTTACAAAAGTTACCCAAACATCACTTTTATCATTTACAGATACATCAAGTTGAGTATTAGAAGCTAGATAATCTGGGTTAGCGTCTGGTACAGGATCTCCTTCCGGTAAAGACGCATTAACATCATCTAAAAACTGCTGACTTAAATTGTCTCCAACAGGCTCTAAGTAATCCGGTAAACCTTGAGTATTACCAGTTGTAAAACCACCCATATAGTAGTAATTGCCTGATATGAAGACTGGTGCTGATAACGATTTATTAGTAAAAGGTCTTTGTTCCTCAGGAAGACCACCAAACTCTAAGCTCATATAATTAGAAATTGGTTCGAGTTTTTGGTTGGCAAATCCTATACTATGCACCTGAATAAATAAATCTTCTAGATAGGCCGGAACGTTAATTTGCGTATTTAATTTTCCATTAGAATTGGTAAAGGCAGATGCTAAAAATTTACCTCCAAAGTCAGGATGATCGGTGTGAAAAGACACTTTAATACCAGATAAAGGCAATCCAGAAATACCTTTAACGTCAATGTCTATCTGTACGTCTGTTGTAGTTTCAAAATTAAAATTTGATGGAATGTTAAGCTGTGTGATAGCATCAGCATTTTGATCTTGTTGAATGTCCTGTATTTCTTCTACTTCGGAAATACAAGCGCTAAATATTAGCAATAATGCTAATGGTAAAAAGGCTTTAAGTTTCATGATTAGTGTTTAAGTTGTAAAGTTGTATTACAAAAATAAATCTACTTTTAAAACTATTTTATAATAATTCGTCAATAAGGCAACACATACCCGTTTAGAATTAAATAATTATAGACGAATGGTTTTTGAGCGCGTATCAATTTCACATAAAAATTAAAAAACAGAAGATGTAGACTACTTATCTAAAACCATTAAATCCTTAAAATATCAAAGAAAAAACCCGAAACAAATTGCTTCGGGCTTATAAGATTTTATGGAATCAAGAACGCTTAGTATACTTCTGATCTGTTATCTTCTATATCTTTAGACGCTTTTAAGGCTTTTATCAAGCTATTGTTAGCACCTTGAAGCTGTTGAATTCTTCGTTGTGTTTCTCTTAAAGCTGCTGCTTTGTAGGAAGGATTTTCCGGAGCATCTACTCTATTTGTTAGCTGCACAACAAAAACACCCTTTTCTCCAACAATTGGTTCGCTTGTTTCACCTTGCTCTAATGCAAATGCAGCACCTACTACTTTTGGCTCTTGACCTGCACCTGGCACAAGTGGGCTTTCCATGTTTACAGCGCTTACGTTTTGAACGCTTACTCCAAATTGTGTAGCAATTTCATTTAAGTCGGTAGAATTGATCTGAGCTAAAAGTGCTTCTGCCTTTTTCTTTTTCTCTAAAATTGGGGTGACTTTTGCCGACGCTTGCTGTGCGGTTTGTAAACCTTCTTTGATAATTCTATTCAATTGAACAACAACATAACCAGAACCAATATCAAATTGTTTGATATCGCCTTCTGCAGTTTCTTCATTAAACGCCCAATTTACTATTTGTCTTTGAGCCCCTAAGCCAGGAATCTGTTCTTCTAAAGCTTTGATACCTAAAACCGGCTTTAATATGTAGTCTTTTTCACTAGCTACTTCGGTAAATCCTTTTTCCTGAGCATCGAGCTGGAAATTACCTACATCTCTGTATACGTCGCTAAGTGTTGCATCTGATGGTTTGATTTCCAAAGTTAAATCTGCAAACTTATACATTGTACTTTCTGCTGAAAGTTCTTCAAGTTTGATGATATGAAAACCAAATTGAGTTTCTACAAGACCAATGTATCCCGGCTTGTTGGTAAATACAGCTTCGTTAAATTCCGGCACAAACCTACCGTAAGGATTCCAACCCAAATCACCTTCCTTGGCAGCGCTTCCCGTATCTGTTGAAAATTCTTTAGCCAATTCGCCTAGTTTGGAAGGATTAGCTTTCACAACTTCAAACAAGCTGTCTGCTAAAGCTTTAGCTTCTTCCTGTGTTCTTTGTACGTTTTGTGCTCTTGTTGAAATTAAAATATGACTTGCTTTTGCTGAATCCGGCATTTTTTGAGTGGCCTCAAATTTAGTAGCTTTCCAAACATTGTTTTCTCTGTATGGTCCAAACACATCACCTAACTCTAAAGCTAGCAGCTCTTCTTTGTTCGCTGCAGGTAACTGATTTTCGAACTTAAAAGATGCGTTATAGGTTTGGTCTCCGTTATCGTTTACAAATGCTTGTGCGTTATCGGTTTTTTTAAAGTCTTCTATCAAACTTTTAAGATCTGCTTCGATAGCATCTTCATCAGCTTTGGATGCTTTGTTTTCAAAAAGCACATACTGGATATCGCGCTGTGGCTCTTGTTTAAATTGTGCTGGTTTTTCTTTGATGTAAGCTTCAATTTCAGATGAAGTGACTTCTACATTTTCTGCTTTATCAAATGGAATTCTAACCACTTGAAAGCTTACGTTGTCAGTTTGAAATTTATATTCCTGCTCTGCTTCTAGCAAGGTTGCTCCTACTCCAGCCTTTACCAAGCTAAGATAAATTTCTTTTCTTATTTGATTTTCAATGCTTTTCTCGTAGTTGCTCCATTGCGCTTTTTGTTCCGGCGTCATGTTGGCCAAGAACTCATTCATCACGGCTTCGTCAAAAAAGCCTTCTTCGTTAGAGAAATTTGGGTTTCCAGCTAAAAGCTCAGAAAGTTTGGTAATGATTTGGTCTCTTCCAACCTCTATACCTAAAGTTTCAAATTCTTCTTCCAGCGCTAGTTCTTCAACTTTTGCATCCCAAACACGGTTTACGGCCTGCATTGTAGTAGTTCTACCTTGAGACTGCTGCACAAGTGCTTCAACATTTTGCGCAAATTGGATTCTATCGATAGACTTATCTCCAACTTGTCCAATTTTATCTACAACTTTTGCTGCAGAGTTGCCAGACGTATCGATTAAATCTGTAAATACAAAAGCAAAAAGTGCAAGTGCAATTATAATTATAAGAAAGGCTGTCCTTTTTCGAATCGCATTTAAAATCGCCATGATTTTTAGTGTTTTATAAATAGTTTGCGAAAATAAGATTTTTGTTTTTACTACGAAAAGATAAGTTTACAATTTATAATTTAAAGTGCTCGAAAGAAAGGAATAAATAGTGGCTAACTAAATTTTCGTAGTAAATAGTAATCAAAAAACTTAATCTAACTCTGATATTGAAAGTTCTATGAGTTCAATTTTTTTGGAAGAGGCTTCTATGATTTTAATTTTAAAATTGTCGATATCAAATTTTGCGTTTACTTCGGGGATTTCCTCAGCATGATTCATGATATAACCGCCTAAAGTTTCGTAAGATTCGCTTTTAGGGATGTTTATTTTGTACTTTTCATTAAGATAATCGACTTCATGTCTGGCAGAAAATCTGTATTTGTCTTCTGAAATTTGCTCTTCAATCAAAATGACGGCATCGTGCTCGTCCTGTATTTCGCCAAATAATTCTTCAACTATGTCTTCCACAGTCATCATTCCACTCGTGCCTCCATATTCGTCGATAACGACTGCTATACTTTTTTGTTTTTTAATCAAATTGTTCAACACCTCTTTAACGCGGACTGTTTCGGGTATAAAAATGACTGTTCTTAAAATATCTGAGATTTGTTTTGGGGATTTAAACATGTCAAACGAATGCACATACCCAATGATATCGTCAGTAGATTCATTATAAACCAATATTTTGGACAATCCTGTTTTTGTAAAAAGCTCGATTAAATTCTTTGGGTTTTCGTCTATCTCTACAGCAATAATTTCGTTTCTAGGTATCATCACTTCACGAGCTTTGACATTAGAAAACTCCAAAGCATTTTGAAATATTTGTATTTCAGAATCGACTTCAACATCAATTTCGTTGGCATCGATGTGTTCGCTAATGTAATGCCCCAACTCTACTTTAGTGAAATCTAATTCCAAATTATCGCCTTTTACTTTAAATACTTTTTTTAAAATGGCATCGGTAATCCAAATGATAAAATCTGAAATAAACCAAAAAATATAGTAAAATATAATGGCAGGGACCGCTAAAATTCGAATGACCTGGTTGGCATAAATCTGGAAAATAACTTTTGGCAAAAATTCTGCGGTGACCAAAATAAGAAGAGTTGACAATAAGGTTTGGGTAAATAACTGCGCCTCGTGCGTAAAATAGTAAAGAATAGAATTTTGTGAAGAAATGCCTGTTAACCACTCTGTAAGCACCTCGCCCATAAACAAACCATAGACGACAAGTGCAATATTGTTACCTAGAAGCATTGTGGCTATAAATTTTGATGGCTTTTGGGTAAGCTGAGCTAAAATCTTAGACAAAACACTATTCTGCTTTTTCTCTATTTCGATATGTAACTTATTAGAAGTTACGTAAGCAATCTCCATCCCAGAAAAAAAGGCAGAAAGGATAAGCGATATAATAATGTATATCCACTCAACTTGCATCAGTTCTTCTTATTATATTTATTTCTAAAATGTCTTTTAAAGAAAAACATAAACACTACAACTCCAGCTAAAAACAAATAAAGGTATGCGTTATTGCCTGGATTATTCCATTCTCTTATTGCTTCTACAATAAAAAGGACCGCAACAACGAGGTAGGCATACTGGAAAAACTTAAAAAATTTCAAATCTAATATTTAATGTATTAAGCAAATGTAAATAGAATTTTTGGATTCAAAATAAATACTTCAGATTTGGCATGCATCCTTTGATGCTAAACATGGTATTATTACATTGGTTTTAAGTAAATTAGATAAGCTATAACGAAAAGAGTCTTAACTGCTTTTTTCGATAGAAGGTACTTTTACACTTCCTCCAATCCAACAATCGAAAGAAATTGTTTCGCCTTGTCGTTCTGAAGTAAATATGTCTTGTTTAGAAGGCGCTAATTGATTGTATCTTTCTGCTGCTTTGAGGGCGTTACTTTTTATACCCGCATCTACACTAGCGGCTCTTCTTGCATAATTTTCTGCTTTCCAATACACTGCTCTTTTTTCAAAAGCATCTTTTCCACAACTGTTGGCACTACTTTCTATCATAGAAGCTATTCTCAAATAGGCAACCCCCATAGAAGGTTTTAATTCTAATGCCTTGTTATAATTCAAAAATGCCTCTTTAAAGGAATTTTGGCCTTTATGAGATTCTGCTAAATAAAAATATAATCTAGCTTTTTCACTTAGCTCTTCTTCCAAGTCTAAAGCTTGGGTAAAAAACTGCTGAGCATTATTAAAGTCGTCATTTTTTAAGGCTAATTTTCCTAGATATTTTAGGGTCTTAGAGGACGGATCTAAGTCGTTTAGAGCATCAATAAGTTTAATAAACAAAGGATCTGAGGTGCAATCCTCCGCATTTACTCTTGCTGTAGCAATTTGTAACCACTTCTTATTAGTTTTTTGATTTTCAAATTCTTGCGTATAAATTGGAATAATGTTTTCGCAACTGGTCTTTCCACTTACGATTTTGTTCATCCCTTTTATGATTTTATCATAATTCTTTAGGTAAATACTCGTATTGTTATACATGGAATGCTCTTTCATGGTGAGTCTTTCTCCCATTTCTATTTTCTCTAATAATTTATTTGATAATCGCGCCTGATCATCTTTCATACTTTCAATATGGTTGATTAGTGCATCATACTTGGCAAATAAATCGTTTAATTCTATTTGCCCTTTATCTTCCAAACTATTGTATAACATGAAATAGATGTAAATCTCTTTTGGAGATTTAAAATTCTCAGAATCTTTTACCCAGGCTTCTTCAAAATACTTAAATTGTTCTTCTATGGTACCAATATTGTTATCGTACATGGTTTTTCCTATTGCAGGATAAACAAGGCCAATAGGTGATTTTTCAGGGAAGTGTTCTAACCTTAATTTTAGGTTTTGAATTTTTGATTTCGCTAAGGCTTCTAAATTTTGTTGCTCATTTTCGGATTTGAGCAGGTCTCCAAACATCTTGTCTGCTCTTATGTATAAAGCAATATCTTGTTTAGGGCAATTTTCGACAAGATAGGTGTATCTTGGCATTGCATCGTCATAAATTTCTGCTTTAGCACTTTCGTTAAACATGCTCAACTGGTCTGAGCACTCCTGGGCTGGAGTATTTATATAAAAAGATAGCAAAAGAACTACTGCTGCTATTGTTTTCATGGGTTTGGTTTTTTTTTAAACTGGAACTAAAAACATGCCAGTTTTTTACACTTTACCCATTAGTATCAATTTTATGAAAGTGTTACACTATAATTTGTCGTCTTCAATAATTTGTACTCCTGTATTGGTTCTGGAATTGAAGATTTTAAAATCCTGGTCGGCATCAAAACCTACACCTTGATTTTCTGTTCCGTTAGACAATCGGATCTTATAATCTCTGTCTGTAAAAATCCATGCTTTTCTGGTATCCCAATACAGTTGTGTGGTGGTAAGAATGGTACTGTCGGAGGTCACCACTTTTACGTTACCACGCATGTCTATGATGTCGTAAGGCGTGTTGTAAACCACAGAAGAGTCTGCTATGATGGTGTTTTTTGTGGAGTCCTTGTCAAAAAAATCGACTTCGACCCCGATAGGAAACACCATATAATTCATGGTCTCGTTAGAATAGTCTAACATTTTTGGGCTTCTTAGGTTTGCTTTTACGCGACCACTATCAGTATAAAAAAGGTTGATGTCTTTAGCCACACCTTGAGGCACATTCACCTCTTGGTTAAATTTATTGATTTCGTTTAGGTTATCTTGACAAGAAAAAAGCATTGCAACAAGGCTAATTGCTGCAATGCTTTGTAGAATTAATCTTTTAAAAGGCATTTTAAAGCGTTGGCACTTTTATACTTCCACCAAACCAACATGGGAAGTTAATCGTTTTGCCTTGCATGTTATATTGAAAGATATCTGCTTTAGATGGCGCTCTATGACTGTAGCTTTCTGCTGTTTCGTTAGCGTTACTTCTTAAACTCGCATCTACACTTGCAGCTCTTCTTGCATATTTTTCAGCTTTCCAGTATACCGCCTGCTTGTCGAAAGTGGTTTCTCCACAGTCGTTTGCACTACTTGCAATCATGCTTGCTATTCTAAGGTATGCGATTCCCATAGAAGGCTTGTATTCTAAAGCTCTTTCGTAATAACTTTTAGCTTGAGAAAGTGAACCTCTTTTTTTGTAGGTTTCTGCAATACTAAAGTAGGCTTTTGCTTTGTCAAGTGGATTTTCTTCAAGCTCTGCAGCGTTTTTAAAATACTCTAAGCCTTTGTTAGAATCGCCATTATCGATCGCTAATCTACCTAAATAGAACGCAGTTTTGGCAGATGGTTCTAGATTGTGAAGTGCTTCAACCAGGTTAAAGAATAACGGATCTGATGTACAATCTTTAGCATTCATTCGTGAAGCTGCAACTTTCAACCAGTCTTTGTTGGTTTTTTTGGCTTCAAAGTCTTTAGTATATAATGGTATAAGATTATCACAATCTGCTTTTTGCCCTAATACACTGCTTATTCCTTTTTTAATTTTCGCATAGTTGTCAAGGTAAATTCCACTATTTTTAAGTTGTCTAGCCTCGCTTTTAGTTAGTTTTTGCTGGTCTTCCTTTTTAGCCAACATGGTTTTTGCAATGATTGCTTGCTCGTTTTCCATTCCCTCGATTTGAGCAATCAACTCGTCATATTTCACAAAAAGCTCATTAATTTCTTTTTTGCCCTCATCTTCAAGTTGGTTAAGCAACAAGAAGTAAATGTAAAGCCCTTTTGGAGATTTGAAGTTGGCAGCGTCTTGTTTCCACGCATCATCTAAATACTTGAACTGCTCATCAGATGTTCCAAGATTATAGTTATACATGTCTTCTCCAATTTCAGAATATATCAGACCGACAGGGGATTTCTCCGGAAAATGCTCAAGTCTAAGCTGATGGTTTTTAACTTTCATCTCAGCTAATTCGTTTTGCTTGGCTACATCTTTCTCATCTTTAATCATGTCTTTAAACATTCTATCCGCTCTTTGGTATAATGCTAAGCTTACTTTTGGGCAGCTTTCTATTAACTTTTTATACCTTGGCAATGCATCTTGATAGATTTTTGCCTTTGCACTGTCGTTGTACAGGCTTAATTCGACTGTACAATCTTGGGCTTGAATTGCGCTCAACCCAAATACTGAAACTAAAAGAAGTGTAAATAATTTCGTTTTCATTGTTTGTTTGTTTTTAATTAAACTTCGGCTTCTGAAACCATAAATCGTTAAATGATAAACTTATAAATAAGCTAAAATAATTTTCTTGTACTAAATTGTTGTTTGTCGATCCCCTCATCCAATATTCTGCACCGAGATTTATATTTGAAAAAAACCGACCTGCAGGAAGACCTAGTCCAAAAGATATGCCAAACTCGTCTAAAGATTCATTTCTAAAATCTATTCCGGTCTGAGTATACCTTAATCCGGCCCTGTAAACTACCCTGTTAAAATATCCTCTAGGCGAATTAAATCTTGGTATAAAATACCCTCCTATCTTATACTCATGAGAGTCAATATATTGGAGATCAGTGTTATTGTTAAAATTAATCGCTTCAAAATTGCTTGCTGTACTATTAGTATATTCTAGACCAACAAACCATTTTCGCTCCTGGCCAATTCCCAAACCGCCATTAATTCGTGAACCAAAATCAACTAAAGAAGATGTTGTAAGGGATTGGATATCGTCTATTACAACTTCATTTCCATCACTGCCAAACAATATTGTGGCCAATTGTCGATCGTTATCAACATTTAATGATGTCTCAGGAGAATATGACAAAGATGCTCTTAAGTAATTTTTTTTACTGATTTTGGCCGTGTACTGGAGACCGAAATTTAATGTAAGCCCATTTAAATTACTCAAATTTACTTCTCTGGATGAGCGCTCTATACCTTCTTGAATAATGATATTTCTGTTTTCTATCTGTCCAAAATTATAATTGGCAGTAGCACCTAAACTAAGATTTTTGAATAATTTGAAGCCCGTTGAAAGATATACGGTATTTAGTCCACCTCTACCATTTAAAGATTTACCAATATTATCCTCTATTGTTTGTATTTCGTAGCCTACTGCCGACAAAGGCTTAAGACCAAATCCTACTCCAAATTTTTTAAAGGGTATCCCAATGGAAATATAATCTACCGTACTGAAATTAACATTGTCTGTAGTTGTATTGTCTTCTAGCCTCAAGCTATTAGCTGTTGCACCAATGGTGAATGTTGTAAGTCTTAAATCGGCATAAGCTGCAGGGTTCTGAAGGTTGACGTGAATACTATCAGAAAAAATACTTAAACCCGCCATAGATCTATTTTCAGCAGTTCCTCTAAACGTATTATTTCCTACACCAAAAAATGAATAAGGAGAAAATGTACCTTCTTGGCCGATACTACTTAAAGATATAAATAAAAATGCTATAAAAATTACGCTCCTAATCATTCAATATATTTTCTAGGATTGCCGACAATCCTTTCAGCTGAAATGTTGAGTCCGCAAATATGCTACTTTTTAGTTTTGTTGACAAATATTGTTGATTGCCACCTGTTAAAATAACTGTTAAATCCATATATTCTGATTTATAACGACTTATATATTCATCTATTTCAAACACAACTCCATTTATTACGCCGTTTAGAATTGCATCGGTTGTACTCTTACCCAAGAATAAGGATTTGGGCTCTTGTAATTCGACAAATGGCAAATTAGCCGTTTGCTGATGTAAAGCCTTAAATCGCATTTGTATTCCCGGCGAAATATTACCTCCGAGGTATTCGCTATCTTGGTTTATAAAATCGATAGTAATACAAGTGCCTGCGTCTATGATTAATACATTCTGATTAGGATATAGGTTATGCGCAGCCGAAACAAGGGCAATTCTATCCAGTCCAAGCGTTTTCGGTGTGTCGTATAAATTCTTGAACAAAACCGGTGTTTCATGTGTGAGTTGGTATAACTTGTAGTTTGAATCCAAAAAACGTAATACACCTGGTTCTGCCTTACCTGAAGCCGAGTACAAGGCG
This sequence comes from uncultured Mesohalobacter sp., assembly GCA_964396065.1. GTDB lineage: Bacteria > Bacteroidota > Bacteroidia > Flavobacteriales > Flavobacteriaceae > Psychroflexus. The sequence goes on from CAYNCI010000008.1 coordinate 92,334, forward strand.
CTATTTATATCTGGATAGGATTTTTGAAGCGCTTTAAGTTTTGAAATAAACTCAGATGCTAAGCTAGAAAAATATGTCATTAAGGTACTGTCCTTAAAAACACCTGCTTTTATTTGGGTATTACCTATATCTATAACGAGATTCATGGCTTGCAAAAGTAGTAAACGAAATTTTTAAATAAATATTTTGGCAATACAATAAATGAATATATATTTGCAAACCCAATTTGGCACCTTGGCTTCCCGAAAAGTCGGGAGAAAAGAAAAGGACTGAAATAAAGTAAAAGTCAATATTGGAAAAAAACTGGTGCCTTAGCTCAGTTGGTAGAGCAAAGGACTGAAAATCCTTGTGTCCCTGGTTCGATTCCTGGAGGCACCACCTCTAAAAACCCTGACAATTATGTCGGGGTTTTTTGGTTTTTGATTGTGTCCCTGGTTCCTCCGATGCTTCGGAGCTGGAGGCACCACCTCTAAAAACCCTGACAATTATGTCGGGGTTTTTTGGTTTTTGATAGTCTCCCTGGTTCCTCCGACTCCAAAACGTCGGGACGGAGCTGGAGGTACAATGCAAAGCCCCGACAACATGTTAGGGGTTTTTGTTCGTAAAAACTTGTTTATTCGTTTTAAGAGCTCAAGACCATTTGCTGTGTTTAGATAAAAATGATAATTTATTGATTTACAGCATTATATATATAATATCTAAAAGTAACTGGTTGTATCATGTTCAGCCTGTAAATCAAATCATGTTTCTATAACTCTAATCTTTTGTGCTACAAAAAATCCTGCTTTTCAACAAACAATGACTTTTAATGCCTTCTCTTTTAGAAATATTGAAAGCGATTGTTGATTAATTTCAACAAACTCTCCATCAATTTGAGATTCAAAAGAATTAAATTGCTGTTTCGAAAGCAAAATAGCCTTTGTTTGAAAATAGTTTACTTCCTTTAACAGTTGTGGCTTATTTATGAGCATACACAAGCCGAAACACAAGATTTTCAGTTTACTTATTTTTGGGATAATAATGACATCTAATAGTCCGTCTTGAAGTGAAGCTTTAGGAGTTAAGCTGAAATTGTAACCCATTATATTTGAATTTGAAATAAATATCAAAAATGGATTTACAATTTCAGAAGTGCCATTTATATTGATAATGTTATCCTGTATCTGATTAAATTCTTTAAAAGACTTAAGGGATGATTTTATATAAGATAAAAGCGTTCTTTGTTTTAGAACTTCATAATTTTTGATAGCACTAGCGGTAAATCCAAACCCTGAATTACTAAAAAAATACCTATCATTTATGCAACCAACATCAATTCTGGTTTGGTTATTATTTTTAATGATGTTAAGAGCTTTTTTTACATTTTTTGGAATATTCAAATTAGAAGCTAAACCGTTACCGGAGCCAAAAGGCACGATTCCTAATGGAATAGATGTCCCTACTAAAGCTGAAGCTACTTCATTTATCGTTCCGTCTCCACCACAAGCAACAATGATATTAGCCTTTTGATTAATAGATTCTTTGGCCAAATCAATTGCGTGTCCTTTGTAATCTGATGACTTAATTGTAACACAATATTTATCTGCTTCGAAGTAATTTTTAAGTATTGTTTCTGAAAACTTATGATGGCCATACCCTGCTATTGGATTAACAATAAAATGAATAGCTAGCATCATACTTAGTATTAACTTTTAAACCGCCGTTTCTATAATTGATATGCAACTTGATATATGAAAGACTTTTCTTTACAAATTTTCATCAGGAGAAAGGCTTGTTAAGCTGTTATCAACTGACTACAAAAATAGAAATGAGCATTTTTCTGTTCGTCTAAAATTAATCTTTTATTGTCTTTTAGAGAGCCTAGTTTTATATAGTTTTACACAAAAGTGCATTTATCTTCAGGGCATACGGCAAGAATATCTTTTCTGAAAAAATTAAAGCTATATTCACAGTCTAAAAAGGAAAACAATGTTGGGAACAAATCAATTTGTGATGCCAGTTTGTTTACTTTCTCAATCGCCCTAAAATCATAGCATCTTC
>CAYNCI010000009.1:0-15617 GCA_964396065.1 uncultured Mesohalobacter sp.
GCTGTAGCTTCCATTTGGTGTACAACTTTATCTGTTTTTACAACCAGATGGTTATACCCAATATAAGCAATAATACCTACAATAAGACCAGCAACTGTTGTGGTCATGGCGGTATAGATGCCTTCTGCCAGGAGTCCCATTTCCGCTTGACCACTACTTGTAGCCAACTCATGAAATGCCAAAACCATACCTATTACGGTACCTAAAAACCCAATCATTGGTGCTGCACCAGCTATGGTTGCCAGTGTACTCACATTTTTCTCTAATTTGTAAACTTCCAGTCGACCTGCATTTTCTATTGCTGTGTTAATGTCTTCCAGAGGATTACCAATTCTGGAAATACCCTTAGCGGTTAATCGTGCTACCGGCGAATTTTCCTGTGCACATCTTACTTTTGCAGATTCGATATTGCCACTCATGACGTGGTCTTTAATTTGGGACATGAAATTTTTGTCCGTTTTTGATGCCGCTTTAATAGCAAATAAACGCTCAAAATAGATATAAATCGCTGCGAACAACAATACGCCGAGGACACAAATTATAATGGTTCCACCAAGTCCGCCGCTAAATAATAATTCTAAAAGTGAAATTGATTTTTCTACCGAAAGCTCTTCTGTGCCTTCAGCGGAATCCTGTAAAACAGTAAATAGCATCATCCAATTATGTTTTTATACTAAACGAAAAATTTTAAGCTAAATTACACTATTGCGCCTAACTTTTAAAACGCATTTTAAAAATAAATACGGAGATGTTAACACTTTCAGTTTTTAATTGAATTATGATTGGTAAATAAGGTCGTTTAAAAGGCTTCCTATTTTGAAGTAGAAATACTTTAATTTATCGACACCCGCGGTATTCTCTGGCTTTTATTTTGCATTTAGTTCAAAATTCATTTTCTTTGGACAAGTCCTTAGGTTATGTTAAAACTCTCAAAGCACATTGGTCCCGGATTTTTGTTAGCCGGTGCAGCCGTTGGTGTTTCGCATTTAGTACAATCGACTAGAGCAGGAGCCGAGTATGGTTGGGTTTTAATTGTAGCGCTTATTTTTGCTTGTTTATCCAAATACCCTTTCCTGATGATGGGGCCAAGATATACCGCTGCCACAGGTAACCACTTGATAGAGGGCTACAAAAAACTCGGTAAAGCGCAATATTACACTTACATTGTTATAAGTTTTGGGAGCATGTTTATCGTGTTGTCTGCTGTAACTTTAGTAACGGCGGGTTTACTATCCTTTTTACTTCCGTATGACCTGCCGATTTATCTGTGGTCCTTTTTAATACTTGTTTCATGCTTTTTAATTCTTGTTTTAGGCAAGTATAACCTCTTGGACAAGAGTATGAAAATTATAATCAGCACGTTGACATTCTTAACCTTTTTTGCCGTTTTGACTGCCGCTTTCAATTATAGCGCACCTCAAAAAGAAGTTGAAGTTCCTTCCTTAACTACAGCGACGAGCATAGCGTTTATTGTCGCTTTTATGGGTTGGATGCCTATACCAATAGACGCTTCCATCTGGCATTCAATATGGACAAAAGAGAGCAAAAAAAATTCAAGAGGAGTTTTATCTTTAAAAGAAGTAAGTTTTGATTTTAACTTAGGTTATATAACGGCCTCTTTTATAGCAGTTCTCTTTTTTATACTTGGCGTGTTGGTCATGTTTGGTAGTGGTTTGGAGTTTTCTAACAGTAGCGTAAAATTCTCAGGGCAACTTATAGACCTATACGCCGGAACTCTTGGCGAGTGGACTAAGCCAATTATTGGTTTTGCAGCCTTTATAACCATGTTTAGTACAACACTAACGGTGGCAGATGCCTTTCCAAGAGTAGTTGCCGAAATATTTGTTATTGAGAAAACAAGCCTAAACCCCAAGTATGTATTTAAAATTAATACATTTAGCTTAGTAATATTGAGTATTGTAGCTTTAGCAATTATACAATTCGGCTCCTCTGAGTTTAAGTTGTTGATAGACTTTGCAGCAGCATTATCATTTCTATCAGCGCCTTTTTTAGCTTGGTTCAACTACCAGCTGTTTCTCAAAAAAGATATTCCTAAAGCATTCCGATTATCAAAACCCTTTAAAATCTTTAGTATTTGTTGCCTTCTTGGCCTTATCTTATTTGGAGCGATTTACATTTGGTCCATTTTCCTTCAATAATTTAATGACTATTTAAAGAGGTGTTCATGTTTTAACTTGGATAATTGTTTTATTTGCGGATTATTAAAATACAGTACAATGGAAATATTCTTACAGCCCGAAATTTGGATTTCATTACTTACTTTGATTTTTATGGAAGTTGTTCTGGGAATAGACAACATTATTTTTATCTCTATTATTTCGGGGAAACTTCCAAAAGCACAGCAGCAAAAAAGCATGTATTTGGGCTTGTCTTTGGCCTTAATTATGAGGATAGCCTTGCTCTTCAGTATCACTTGGATTATTGGCTTAACTGAACCGGTATTAACAATTTATCAGTTCGAATTAAGTTGGCGAGACATTATTCTCGCAGTTGGAGGAACCTTTTTGATCATTAAAAGTATTTTTGAAATTCACCATAAAGTTGAAGGCGATGAGCACGAAACAGAAGTTAAAAAAGCAGGCTCTTTTGGCAAAGCTATTTTGCAAATTGTAGCTTTGGATTTAGTGTTTTCTTTTGACTCTATACTTACAGCAGTTGGACTAACAGATCAGGTTATTTTGATGATTATAGCAGTGATTGTTTCAATTGTGGTTATGATGATTTTCGCTAAGAAAGTTAGCGATTTTGTGAACAAATACCCTACAATTCAGATTTTGGCATTGTCGTTTTTAATTCTGATAGGCTTTATGTTATTTGTCGAAGCGCTACACACACATGTCCCGAAAGGCTACATTTATTTCGCCGTTTTCTTTTCGTTAATCATCGAGATGCTGAACATACGCTTTCGAAAAAACAAGCAGAAGAAACAGGTTTCTTAGGCATCAACTAAGCTTAAAGTTTATCAAGGTACAAAGCCATTTTAATTTTCCAGTAAGGCACTTTTTCCTCTAAAAATTCAAAGATGGGTTTAAGTGCGTCTTCGTTAGCGGCAACTTCCTTCTTAGCATTACAAATTTTCTCAATTTCCTGAGGAGATATGAACGCATTTAAATTGATATCCTGTCCATGCTGATGCAGCTTAATCAGATGCCCATAAATTGTCGTTATAGAAAGGTTTCGTTCTTCGGCGATTTCACCTATGCTTAAACCATCTTTTAAAAACGCTAATGTTTTGAATTCCGTTCCTTTTTTAGCTGTTTTCTTTTTGGTATTCTTAGCGAGGTAAGTTTTAATTACGGCTAAAAATTGTCGGCCGTATTTTTTGTTTTTCGCTTCGCCAACACCATTTACATCCAAAAACTCTTTAGAGTCCTTGGGAAGTTTTAGTTGCATGTCTTTTAATGTTGCGTCACTAAAAATAATGTATGGCGGCACATTTTCTTGTGTTGCGATTTCTGTTCTAAGTGCTCTAAGTTTTTCAAACAGCCCGGTCACTTCCTCTTTTGCAAATATCTGTTTAGGCTCTTCTTTCTTTTTAGTTTCAAGTTTAGCTAGCTTGATTCTTTTGCCTTCAAATAAAACCTGCTTAGCCAAGGGCGTTAGGACAAGTCGTCCTTTTTCATGAAAATGTATGTTTAAGACGCCTTGGTTTATCATTTGGATAATGTATTGCTGTAAGTCTATCCACGGCACATCCTTAGCTGCACCAAAGGTTTTGATATGGTTGTAGCCTTTGTCATAAACTTGAGCATTGTTCGACCCTCGTAAGACATCTACAAGCATAGTTAAACTTTCTTTTTCCTTAAGGCGGTACACGGCAGAACATACCTTTTGGGTCAAGACAGTACCATCAAAAAATTGTGGAGGATTCTTACAATTATCGCAATTGCCACAGCCTTCGGATATGTGTTCTCCAAAATAATTAAGGAGTGCTATCCGTCTGCAGCTTGTGGCTTCTGCAAATTGCTGCATACGTTCCAGCTTTGCCGATTGCACCTCTTGATTGCTGCTGCCTTCAATAAATTTCCTTAGTTGAACTACATCGGCAAAACTGTAAAATAACAGTGTATCAGCCGGAAGGCCATCGCGGCCGCTTCGACCAATTTCCTGGTAGTAGCTTTCGATGTTTTTAGGCAGGTTATAATGAATAACCCAGCGCACATTACTCTTGTCTATACCCATTCCAAAAGCGATGGTAGCCACAATAATCGGCGTACGGTCACTTACAAAATCATCTTGAATAGCACTTCTTTCCTCTGCATCGAGTCCAGCATGATATGCACAAGCGCTAAAACCATAGCTGCTCAGCTTAGCGGCAAGCGATTCTGTACTTTTTCGACTCAGGCAATAAATAATCCCCGATTCATTTGGCCTCCTGTCTAAAAACCGCTTGATTTGTTCGATGCGTTTAAGGCCTGGTCTAACCTCCAAATACAAATTTTCCCGGTCGAAAGAACTTACAAAACGCGAAGCTGTCGGGATGCTAAGTTGGTTTAAAATATCATCTTGTGTAGCGGTATCTGCCGTAGCGGTAAAAGCAGCAACAGGCACCTTAGGAAATTCTTTTTTTAAAGCACCTAACTGTATATAAGCCGGTCTAAAATCGTGACCCCAAGACGAAATACAATGGGCTTCGTCTATGGCAAATAAGCTTACTTTAGAAAGGTGAGGCTTAAGAATAGTTAGGCTTTCCGGCGCAACGTATATAAGTTTTAAGCTGTTTTGATGTATTTGCTTTAACACCTCATTTTGATGTTCTTGTGACTGTGAGCTATTGTAATAGTTGGCTGAAATACCGTTCGCTCTTAATGCGTCTACCTGATCTTTCATAAGCGCAATAAGAGGAGAAATAACCACTGTTAAGCCGTCAAACAGCAATGCCGGAAGCTGAAAACAAATGGATTTTCCACCACCAGTAGGCATGATAGCTAAGACATCTTTACCATCTAAAATGGCATTGACAATCGGTTCTTGTTGTGGTCTAAAGTTTTCGAAGCCGAAATGCTGCTTAAGGGTCGTTATGGTTGTGCTCTCAACGTTCATGTTTCAAAGATAGGATATCGGATAATAATCCTTTTCTAATAACAATGGATTTTGGAGCTTTATAAAAACAAAAAACCCCGACTAGTTCTAAAAACCTGTCGGGGGTTTTCTAGATACTGTATTTACTTATAATCGGGACACCCATAACAACGTTTAGCCCTCGAATCAAATTGATATGTCAAAGATAATTCATAAACACCACCGGTCCTGCCGATAGAAGAAGTGTTAAAATCGTAGGATATACCAAATCTTAAATGTTCATATTGAAGCCCCACAATTCCATTAATAGAAGTTAAGAGATGACTATTAGTGTTATTCATAGCAGGATTTGTAACCATAGTTGAACCAATAAAAAAATTGTTCATAGATAAAGAAGTCCCAAAATCAAATCTATTAAATCTGCCTTGTTGCATGAAGTTACCTGTAACCATTAATCTAGATTTTGGTGGTAAAAGATCTCCATATATTTCAAATTCATAACCACCATTTATTGAAAAAAATGTTTCTAATTCCTGATTTCCGTTTAAAGTAAGAGAAATATTAGGTCTGTTAAGATGTTTAGCGGAAACGCCTATCCAAGTATTTTTGGCATAAAACAAAAGGCCAGCACTTACGTCCCAAAAACCAATATTATCATTGTTTAAGAAAAGCGCGTCTATTGAAGTTGGATTTATTGTATTGTTTTGAATATTAATTTGGTCTTCTAATAAAAGCCCTTGAAATTCAAAGTTTTTCCAGCCTCGACCAATCTCTATTCCCGGTCTAAAATACCACTTATTGCTAATTTTAACTTTATAAGAATAACTCGCATTAATCTGAGAAAAAGTATATCCAGTTTGATTTTCATGTTGTCTCAGAAAATTAACTCCTACGCCGCTATTCACTTCATCAAACCATGTATTTACAAACGCATATTGTGTGTCGACACTTAAATCTAGCGAAGGCCATTGTGTTCTATGTATTATGCCAATTTGAGTTGTTTCTATAAAACTGGTAAAGCTAGGATTTATGGTTTGTGGCATTAAAAAGTACTGTGTAAATATGGGGTCTTGTGCCTTAATATTTGATATTAAGCAAAAGAATATTATTAAAAAGAATAATTTTAATTTCATGCTTGTTTTATAAAATTAATGTAAAAGCACCGTTTTCTTTTATAACACTTCCAAAAACGGTAGTACCTGTAAAAGTGTAATAGTAATTCCCATTTTCGACATATTCACCATTTAATTTTCCATTCCAGCCTTCTAACACGTCTCCTTTTTCTGAATATATAAGGCTTCCCCAAGTATCGTATATATTTAATTGCATTTGCTCAAGTCCAATATAAATAGGTTTGAAAAAGTCGTTTAAACCATCGTTATTTGGAGAAAAAGCATTAGGAATAACTAATTTGTATCCTTTATCTACCACAAGAGTAATTATAGTTTGACTCGTACAATCGCTATTAGGGAAAGTAAGTGTTTGAATAACAGCATAAGTACCTGGATTTATATAGGTGTGAACGGGGTTTTCTAAGCTTGAAAAATTTCCATCTCCAAAATCCCATGAAATGCTCTCAAAATCTCCTTCAGTAGTGTTGGTAAATTGAATAGGGTCTAATTGTGAATAAAAACCAAAGGACTGAAAAGATGTTGAAGTTAACTCAAAATCTCCTTCAGAGATATTAGGCATATTTACATCAAAGCTATATTGTTCTTCACAGCCCAAGCTATCTGTAGCAGTAAGTATTACCAATCCATTTTGTGTGGTTGTCATTATTTCATTATTTGTTCCCGAAACTGTACCGCTAGACCATTCGAATGTAAATGGAGGAACACCGCCGGACGTTTGAGCATTAAATATTTGGATAACTGAAAAATTATCACAGTCTATTTCTGTATTTGTTGCAACATTTAAGGTAATATCTGATGGCCTTGTAACATTAAATGTTAAGGTATCGTTACAATCATTAGCATCGATGACCATAACTTGGTATTGTCCTGGAGGAATATTGTCTAAATCTTCTGTAACTTCACCATTTGACCAAGAGAATTCAAAGGGAGGTGTCCCGCCTGTAACTATGAGGTTTATACCACCGGAATTTGAATCATCGCAATCTAAAGCATTGGTAACGTTCCCATTAATAATGAGTTCTGCTGGCTCCAGAATAGTGTAAGTTTCTGAAATAGTACAATCGTCCCCATCTGTTATATTAATAGTGTAAGTCCCTGGCCCTAAGTTATTTCTATCTACCCCAGCATTTGGATCGTCTAGCCATTCAAAATCTATAGGCTCTTGTCCTCCTTGGAAACTTAAAGATATACTACCATCGCTTTCACCAAAACAAGAAATTTGTGTAACAATAACAGGATCTATTGTAAATATTGGCGGCTCATCTATGACAACACTTTCTGTAACAACACAGTTGGTAGAATCTGTAACAGTTATGATGTAGGTTCCAGGAGATAAATTAGTTTGGCTAAGACCTTCTCCAAAATTACTCCATTCAATTGTATAAGGAGCAACACCTCCAGAAATATCTGTAATGGTAATTGATGCGTCGTTGTCATTGTAACATTCAATTTGAGTAGAAGCAACAGATATTATAATTTCATCAGGCTGAGTGAGGATAACATCTAAAGTGTCTACACAATTGTTATTGTCTGTTACAGTAACAGTATAGTTTCCAGCTTCTAATCCTGTAAGATCTTCTTGGTTACTTATGAATCCATTTGGACCAATCCAGCTAAAATCGTAATCAAAAACACCAGTAGCTATTTCTATTGGAGTACCACCAGTAATATTGATATCTATAGTTCCTGTAGCTTCACCAAAACATAAAATGTTAGTTTGACTTTCGAAGGAAACTTCAAGTAGCTCTGGCTCTGTAATCTGGAAGGTCTGGGATTGAGATGTACAATTTAAATCGTCCGTTACAACTAGCTCAAATTCACCAGGAGATAGGTTTGTAATATCCTCATCACTAGAAAAGAAGTTGCCATCTAGAGTCCAGTTAAATTGGTATACGGAAGTACCACCGCTAACTGAAACATTTATTTCTCCATCATTTGCGCCAAAACAACTTATTGTGTTAAAAGAGTCTACAGTAATAGTAATTTCATCAGGTTCGACAATAGTATAAGTTTCACTAAAGGGGCAACCTCCTTCATCAGAAATCGTAAGAGTATAATCTCCGGGTGCTAAATTATTTATAGAAAAATCATTTGATGTAAATCCATTAGGCCCATTCCAAACTGCTAAATAAGGATCTCCGGTCGTGAATGGAATTCCTCCGGAGATTGCAGTAGTAATAGCCCCATCATTTGCACCAAAACAACTTATCTGTGTAATAGTTTCATTAGCAGATATTGCGGGATTAACTGTTACAGTAACATTAAATGTTTCTCCTACACATATACCATCTGTTGGTGTAACAATATAGTTTACAGTTGATGAAGAAGATGTAGTATTTACAAGTGTTTGACTTATAGAAGTTTGAGGTGTGTTTTGTTCGCTTGTACCATTTACTGTACCCGGGGGATTTACACTTGGGATGTCCCAAGTATAAGTAGTTGTAGCAGGAACTATATCACCATTAGAACTATCTGGAATGATGTTAAATGTATCTCCACTACATATGGCTATATTAAAATCGCTAATTAAGGGAGTTTCTTTTACATTAATCTCAGCAGTGTTGGAATTAGCTTCCGAACATCCACCAGATGAAAATGATATTATACAGTAGTAATATAATATACCAACAGTATCTACTGGTGGAGAAAATGTACTAGAGGTTTCTCCTGGTATCAAAGTCCCTGTTGTGTTGTTATCAATAGTATTTGAATACCATTGATAAATAGGAGTTCCTACACCATTTAAAAAAGATACAAACAAATCATCAGTTGTTTCCCCGAGACATAATTCATTAGATATTGGTTGATTTTCAATGCTCGGTGCTGAATTAATTATAACTTGAAAAGTACTACTTGTTGCAGAACAGCCAGAACTATCTTGAGTAACTTCACAATAGTAGAAAAATGTGCCAGCAGCACCGGTAGGTGGATTAAATGTAGAATTTGTTGCTCCAGCTATGGGTGTGCCTCCTGTATTGCTATCTACAGTATTGCTAAACCATTGGTAATTATAATTTCCTATTCCTCCAGAAGCTACAATTTCTAAATCTTGAGGAATTGTATTTTCACATAATTCTTGTGGTGCGGTAGGTTGTTCGTTTAACACAGGATCGTCAAAGACAATAATTTCAGCAACATTGCTTATCAAATCATTACAAGCGCTACCACTATATGACACTTCTACGTAATAAAAATAGTTGCCAGCCACATTAAATGCAGGTGGTGTAAAATTTGGATTAATTTCTCCGGCTATTGCACTACCACCTGTATTACTATTAGTCGTATTGCTAAACCACTGGTAAGAAACTGTACCTGTTCCTCCTTGAATCTCAATAGATAATGGGACAGAAATTGAACTTCCCACACATATCTCTTGTGTAGGTAAGGGTTGACTGGTAATTGAAGGAGCACTAACTACTGTAACACTAGCTACCTGAGAATTGACTACTGAACATCCGGATGTAGAAAAATTTACCTCGCAGTAATAAAATATTTCTCCAATAGTATCAGTAGGAGGGATGTAATTAGCATTTGTTGCTCCTGCAATAGGTGTTCCGCCGGTATTACTGTTTATAGTATTACTATACCACTGAAATTGTGCATCTGTGGAAGATGTGCTTATGCTTAATGTCTCAGGTGTTCCATTTAAACAGACCTCACTAGATAGTGGTTGTTCTGTAATTAGTGGAGCTGGGTTAACAGTAATAACAAAATCAACAGGATCTCCTGTACAATTTACCGTAGATGGTGTTACAGTATAAGTTATAGTTCCCGTCGAACTTTCGCTTGTAGTTACGACTGTTCCCGGGATAACATCTGTTGTTCCCGATGCTGTAAACCCTGTTATTCCTGGGGTTGCAACAGCTGTCCAATTATAAGTAGTTTCAGAAATACTAGAAGAAAGTATAATATCATCAAAGGTTGTGCCCGAACAAATACTTTGAACAAGATCGTTGTTTGTAATAACAGGGCTTTCTCCTAATGTTATCGTTTCTGATACAATTTCACTAGTTCCACATTCGTTTGTAACTTGTAAAGAAAAGGTATATGAGCCAGCAGAACCATAATCAATTGGCCCAGGGTTTTCTAAAGTTGAACTTGAGGGTGTGCCTCCTGGGAATTGCCAATCATAAGTTACAGAATTTGGATCGTTTGAACAAGACTCAACAATAGCACTAGGATTGATTATAGTAGAATCGCAAACAAAATTTAAAGGATCTATTGTAATTTCAGGTGGTTTTTTAACAAAAACCTGTTGCGTACTGCTACCATCGGCACAAAAATTTGTTCCAACGAGTTCTATAGTATAGGTTCCTGGGGTCTCAAAATTAAATGAAGGATTTTCAGATAAATTATCTGTACCATTTACAAAACTCCAAGTTTCTGGAGTGTCTCCACAAAAATCAGGAGTATAAGTTACAAACCATTCGTATTCGAAAGGTTTACATCCTAGAGAGTTATCTGTCGTATTTGTTGCATTTACTATTAATGGAGCGCAGCCATCATTTGTGTCTAAAGTATAGGTTGGAGAAATTTCTGGCTCTATGCATATTGTTTTTGTAAGTACGTCTACACCACACCTATTGGCTACTGTTTGTGTAATATTATAAGTACCAGCCTGATTAAAATTAACACATAATGTTTCTGAGCCAGATTGCCATACGTCAGGGTCAGGTAGTCCAAAATCATTTCCAAGTGTACCACTACTAATTGTAAAAGTACTTGGAGTAATTTCCCAAATGATGTTTGGGTTAGTAGAACAATCGTTACTACTACCATTAGTAGTATCTCCAATAGATAAATCTTGTATACATATTTGTTCGTTGACGCACGGAGGCTCTTCGGGAAATTCAAAACCTGCAACAGGTACTTCAGAAACATAGATTGGCACAACATTTACAGAAGACACATTACAAGGGTTTGAAGCTATAATGGTTGCAGAATAAGAATTAAAAAAAGTTGTTGTTCCATTAGAGCTAGTTGTCCCACAAGATGATTCTAAAAAAGTATGAGTAATATCTGCAGGTAAGTTGTCTTGATCAAAAAATTGTACAGGAGACCCATCATTAAAAATAACCTCATATATTGTTCCAACGGTATTGTTTGATGTACCTGTTATAGGAAAAGTAAGGGATTGGTCATTGCATATGTCTGTATTGCCAGGGTTTCCAAAGCCTACTGCAGGATTGGATCCAACAAATACAATATAATTCCGAGTTGTATCACAACCTGTACTGCCCTCTATGGTGTAAGTAATTGTATAAATACCTACATCGTAGTCGTGAGTTAAAGCCGTCCAACTCGTACCAGTAAAATTTGGAGATCCATCACCCCAATCTATGGTATAGTTGGTATTTATTGTGTTTTGTGTTAAAGATAGGTTTGTAAAATTAAATGTCGTGAGGGTGTTGTCACAAGCAGCAAACACTGGTTGTCCATTAAAAGTGCCTGAGCCTGTTCCTCCTATATTATTGTTCGGAGCTTGAGTGATATTGAAAGTAACTGTTCCTGAGACCCCATCATTTGGATTGTCGTCACTAGGGTTATCATCTGCATTTGCATCTGCTACGCTAATTAATTCTATAACAAATGTACCATTATCGTTTGTGGGAAAATTTAGGTTTACACTATTATTGTTCGCATTGGTCGAAATTGTCTGCTCAGCTCCTCCATCAATAGTGTAAGTAAAAGTATATGGTGGATCACCATTACTTCCTGTAAATGTGACTTGTTCATTACCAGTAAATTGGCAAAATGTTCCACCACCACTGATAGTTGCGTCAGGTATTGTATTAGCCTTAACACCTACATAGGAGTAAATTGTAAAATTGCAAAAAACTAGGAGAATGGTTAGTATAGTTTTTCTCATTGGCTAAAATTTTATTTGTTTTAATAAAATTATAAAACTATGTAATTAATTCTATAAATGCATGTCCATAAATAGGTATTTTAAAATGAACACTTTAGTTTTAACAGCATTATGTTTTGCATTTAGCATTGTTTTACATGTTTTTATGCCACAATCAAAAAGCTTTTAATAGAATTATAAACTAAACTATATACTGGTATTTTTTCACTTTCTTTAGCCTCACTATTGTTGTTTACTGAGCAGAAATACAGAGAGTTAAAAATTTTAATTCTTTAGTTTTTATCTTTTGATAACATTATATACTAAAAACCCCGACTAGCTATAAAAAACTGCCGAGGTTTATAAAAAAAATATACTAATCGCTAATCGCTAATCGCTAATGTCTAAAAGCTAATTTCTATCTAGTATCTGTAGTATTCCGGTTTAAATGGGCCTTTGACTTCCACACCAATATAGTCGGCTTGGTCTTGTTTAAGAACGGTCAACTCAGCACCGATACGCTTTAAGTGTAGTTCGGCCACTTTTTCATCTAGATGTTTTGGCAACATATAGACTTCATTTTTATACTTATCTGTGTTCAACCATAATTCCATTTGCGCCAAAGTTTGGTTGGTAAACGAGTTACTCATGACAAAACTAGGGTGTCCTGTGGCACAGCCTAAGTTTACCAAACGCCCTTCTGCCAATAAGATGATGTCTTTGCCATCAATCGTGTATTTGTCCACTTGAGGTTTTATTTCTACTTTTCCGCTATCGGCGTTAGCTTTTAACCAGGCAACGTCTATCTCGTTGTCAAAATGGCCGATATTACAAACGATAGTTTTGTCTTTCATGGCTTTAAAATGTTCACCGCGTACGATATCTTTATTTCCTGTTGTGGTGATAACGATATCTGCTTTGTGCAACACCGATTCTAAGCGTTTCACTTCAAAACCGTCCATAGCGGCTTGTAATGCACAAATTGGGTCTATTTCTGTAACGGTAACAATCGAACCCGCTCCTCTAAAGGATGCTGCAGTTCCTTTTCCTACGTCGCCATAACCACAAACAACAACTTGTTTTCCTGCCAACATCACGTCTGTTGCTCTTCGTATAGCATCCACAGCAGATTCTCTACAGCCGTATTTGTTGTCAAATTTAGATTTGGTCACAGAGTCGTTTACATTTATAGCAGGCATAGGTAAAGTACCATTTTTCATTCTCTCGTATAAACGGTGCACGCCTGTGGTCGTTTCTTCAGAAAGGCCTTTTATGCCATCGGTTAGTTCCGGGTATTTGTCTAAAACCATGTTGGTAAGGTCGCCACCATCATCGAGGATGAGGTTTAGAGGCTTTTGGTCTTCACCAAAGAAAAGTGTTTGTTCTATACACCAGTCAAATTCTTCTTCGGTCATGCCTTTCCATGCGTAAACTTGAATACCTGTAGCAGCAATAGCAGCAGCAGCGTGGTCTTGTGTAGAAAATATATTACACGAACTCCAAGTCACTTCTGCACCAAGCTCTACCAAAGTTTCTATAAGTACAGCGGTTTGAATCGTCATGTGCAAACATCCGGCTATTCTCGCTCCCTTTAATGGCTTCTTAGCGCCATATTCTTCGCGAAGCGCCATTAATCCTGGCATTTCTGCTTCGGCCAATTCAATTTCTCGTCGTCCCCATTCTGCTAAGCTAATGTCTTTTACTTTGTAAGGCACATAAGTTTTTGTTTCTGTAGGCATTGTGTATTTTTGTTTTTTAAATTTTTGCAAAATTAAGCAATACACCTAAGTTTTTATGCCTATTTATAAAAGAATTAAAATTGATGAAAGCTCTCAGCTTGTAATTTGGAAAGTTGAAGAATCTGAGGAGGAATTGGCTAAGGGCATAAAGCTTTCAGATTACTGCCAGTCTAGATTTGATGCCATGAAATCTACGATGCACAGAAAAGCCTTTTTAAGTATCCGTCATCTTCTAGGAGAATTGGGTTATTCCGATTTTGATTTGATTTACGATGAAAACGGAAAGCCACACTTAAAAGACGGTCGTGAAATCTCTATTTCACATAGTTTTCAATTTACAGCAGTGATTGTAAGCGATAAAAAAGTGGGTGTAGATGTTGAAAAACAACGGCCAAAAATTCAAAAAATCGCTTCTAAGTTTACACCTATTGAAGAGTACGAAAAGCTAGGCGAAGAGGATTTAATTAAAAAACTAACGATTGTTTGGGGTGCTAAAGAGGCTTTGTACAAGTTGTATGGCAAACAAGGCTTATTATTTTTACATGACATTTTTGTGTACGACTTCGATTTTGAAGTTTCTACAACCATGGCAACAGTAACTTATGAAGGCCAAAAAAACAATTACCTTTTACACTTTTTTGAAATGGAAGATTTTATTTGTGTATATGCTATTCAGCCGTCTTTAATAAAAGGAGTTATTTAAAAATTTACGTAACCTCTTCGTCTGTACTTGATTCTGCAAAATGCTCCGTTAATTCTTTTTTTGTGTGTTTATAGCATCTTAAACCGGTTAAGACACAAAAGATAAACGTTTTTCAGTCAACTACGAACAAAAGCTGCTTTAGGATACTCAAGCTTTTATTAAGTTCGGCTGCCCCTTAGTGTTACAGTTTCGGTGTAGGTTATATCGTCTATCTCATCAAAATCTGTAAACGATATTACAATTTCGATAGTATTGTTGTTGTCGCTAAAGTTTATGTCTACTAGGCCTGACTCACCATCGATGACCAGCTCATATGAATTGCCTGAAATAAATTCCCAGGTTCCGGTAACATCGCTTCCAAAAACATCACAGACTAAAACTACATTGTTATTGAAGTCCTCGTCTAAATCCAGCTCAAAGTTGGTATTTGTCAACACACCTTCAGGTGAAAATGTAAAAACAATAGGGCTATTACATCCATCAGCTGAAAAGCTTTGATCAAAAACAACCACTCCATCTTCCTGATAATTAAAATCAAATTCAACCATTTCCCAAGTGCCTACAACTTCACGTTCGATAGAATTTGAATCACCATCATCGCTACTGCATGATGATACTAAGAGTCCAAACACAATAAATAACGATAGGTATATATTTCTGCTCATTTTATTTTTTTAAGTTAATAAATCAATGTTTTATAATAGATATTTTTTTGGAGGATTTTCCTAAACTCTGTTTCCTGTAAAGGTAGTTCTGTAGACACCGCCATCCAGATTAATAATTATCATGTTTATAGTTTCATTGTCGTTAGCGTAAGAAACAAGAACTTGAACGGTTTCACCATCGAGCGTAAGATTGTAGGTGTTTCCACCTGCTAGTTCCCATCCGCCGCTAATAGAAGTATCTTCTACAGCACAATCCAGGCTAAGGTTGCCGTCAAAATCGGAAATGATGTCATAATCAAATTCTGTAACTGTAAGTTGTCCTCCATTTGTGAAAGTGAAAAAAATTGAAGAATTACATGCATCTGTAGAAAAGGTTTCGTCTAGTAAGACTGTATCATTTTCATTTACAAATTCGCTAATCTCAACAATCTGCCAAGTACCAATGATTCGATCTATTTGTGGAGCATTTCCATCGTCGTCGCTATC
>CAYNCI010000009.1:15717-17803 GCA_964396065.1 uncultured Mesohalobacter sp.
TATAAGCCACGTTGGTATTTTTACGTTCCTGTACTGTTTGGCTTAGGCTTTTACGGTGGTTTTATACAAATGGGTATGGGCGTATTTTTTCTGATTATTATGGTGTTGGGCATGCGGGTAAACATCATAGAAAGTAATGCCATAAAGGGATTTGTGATTGCGATTTACACACTTTTGGTCATTGGCTTATTTCACTATAAAGGCATGATTGATTGGAAAATAGGCGGCATCATGGCCATCGGCCAAACGCTAGGTGGATTTTTGACTGCTCGGTTTGCCAGCAAGTACAAATACGCGAATCAGGTGGCGTATTACACGCTGATTGTAGTTATGGTATTAGCTATTCTGAAATTGTTTTTTGGGTAATTTTAAATGATAGAAAAAGAATGAAAAAGATAGTAATTATATATCTATTGGCTATAAACTCAATTTATAGTCAGAATGGTTACACAATACTTTCTGAAAGTGTTTATAATACCATAAAATTTCATGATATGCTTTTCACAGATATAAAAGCTACGAATGGAAATACGGCTCAAATGGCGAGTCTATTTCCAATTAATCAAGATGAGAATAATGACACAGGAATAGCACTTAATCATCCGAATGATGTAAGCATTGAAGAATTTGGTCAAATGATTGGAGAACCGCAAAAATATTTTGAATATGATAGCGGACTAAAAGTATTCTTCGCAAATGATGACCCTGATCCTCAACTTGAGGTTATTGGTGTTGAAGCTAAAATAATTACTATCGATGGTATATCTCTAGAAATTGGAGATCCAATTAGTGATTTAACTAGGGTAAATTATACTATTGCTACAGGTGAAAATAATTATAAATTTGTAAATATTATCAAATCAGGACATTATGCAGAATCCCTGATTTTAAGTTTAGATTCCTTTAATCATATAACAGCAATTAAATATTACGTCAACCCATAATATTATAAACCACCTCAAATCATTACTTTTGGGGTAGTTACAATTTTGATATTTAAGATGAAGAATTTGATGTGTTTTATAGTGTTTTTGAGCTTATACAGTTGTTTTGCTCAAAACATTCAACAAGCAGGTGTAGTCCCTTTAGAAGAATACTACAATTACAAGACTGATGATAATTTAAAACTCAGTGATGTCAATTACTTTAAAGATGTAAACAACCATCTCGATAAATTTGTTGGAACATGGACGGGGTCTTATGACAACAAAACTCTTACGCTTAATATCAGTATTTTAGAGCAAGTTGAGGGTCTTGGTTTAGCTTTTGATGAACTCTTAATAAAATATAAGATTGAAGAAGATAATGGTAATGTACTTATAAATACCTTAGATATGTTTGATTCCTATAAATATCATATGAGTGGTAAATTTTTTGCAGATACCACATCAGTTTATCTTGCAAATTATTATGGGGAACAAGTGAAATGTAACCAAAAAGGCTATGCAATTTTTGATTTTATAAACAGTAATACTATTAACTTTTGGATTGCTCCTAGTAATGACATGATTGGACCGGAGTGCCCAACGGGTAATATTCATATTATGCCAACAACAATGGAAACTGCAGTTACCTTAACCAAACAATAACCCAAATACCTCCAAGACTTATTTTAGTTTTGGAGGAGTTTATTATTTTTAAGTATGTGCTATAAATTCTATTTAATTATCTGCGTTATGAGTTTTCAGTGCATTATTGCTCAGGAGAAACAAGATGCCAGCTTAAAATCTTTAGATGATTTGCTAGAATATACAACCGTCAATAGCGGTTTAAACATCAGTGATGGTGATTACTTTAAAGACACTAATAACAGATTAGACCCTTATTTAGGGCAATGGCAAGGCACCTATGATAATAAGAATTTAACTCTTGAAATTTCAAAATTGGTAAAAAGCGAAAGCATAGGGTATTACAAAGACATTCTGTTAATTAAGTATAGTCTAGTTGATAACCAAGGTCAAGTTTTGGTAAATACATTGGACATGTTTGACAATTACTCTAAACATATAAATGGGATGCGGTTTTTGAATGAATTTAATCTTTATGTTGCAATATATTCGGGATTACAATCAAATTGTAATCAGAA
>CAYNCI010000009.1:17903-92091 GCA_964396065.1 uncultured Mesohalobacter sp.
AAGGGTAAGTCTAAATAAAATTAGTATTCGTAACTCATCTGCTCAGGCCAGCCTTCAATAGCTAAAACGATTTCATTCAGGTTTTGCAGTTGAAAAGGGGTCAAGTCAAAGGATTTGGTTTTTTCAAACACCGCTAAGCAAGCTTCATTATTAATCACTTCTACTTTTACAGCTCTTACCGTCGGCAATCCTGTAAAAAAAGCATCCGTACTATAGAGATTCATGTCCCAGTTATCAGGGTCACAACCACTAGCGCTTATGTTAACCACCAGACAATCTTCATCCAGACTAACATCAGTAATGCTAAAATCTGCATTTGGAAGCGCATCAAATTCATCATTGGGTAATACTTCAGCTAAAGCATCACAATTCAATTGAATAACCTGTGTATTTTCATCGTCATCGGTGCAGCTTGCAAGCACAACAACAATGCCTATGAAAATAAAGAGACGTTTCATTCTAATAAAAGAACTTTTCAATAAAAATAAACACGGCACAACCGGCAATAAAACCGGAAAAAGCGAGCCAAGTGATTTTTTTTAAGTACCAGACAAAATCGATCTTTTCCATGCCCATGGCCGCTACACCGGCAGCAGAACCAATGACTAAAAGGCTACCTCCGGTACCGGCCGAATAGGCAATAAAATGCCAAATAGGGCTATCCGAAGGGTAATCGTACATCCCCATAGAAGCCGCCACCAAAGGGACATTGTCCAAAATTGAGGACATCATACCTAATAGCACTATAACAATATCCATATTTGGGATGGCATTAGAAACCGACTCCGCAGCATAGCGCAAAGCGCCCACTGTTGTACCATCTATACTGCCAACTACAAGGCTTTCTAAAGCGCCCACAGCCATCAAAATACCAAGAAAAAACAAAATGCTAGAGAACTCGATTTTAGATAGGGCTTTGTGGGTAGAGTAGCGGTGCTTTTCTTTTCGGGTAATATCTTTTTCCGGCTTTACATATTCGGAAACTAACCATACTAAGGCTAAGCTAAACATCATGCCTAAATAAGGTGGCAAGCCCGTAACGACTTTAAAAACCGGAACAAGCGCGATACCACCTAGTCCCACCCACAGCATTTTATTACTGCTTAAGAGGCGTTCGGCTTCTTCGTCTGTGACCATTTCTTTACGCATGGCATACCCTTTAAAGGGTTTAAGTCTTGAGGCAATTACAAAAGGCACAACAAAACAAACAATAGAAGGAATAACAACATACTCAGTCAATCCTATGGCAGAAACTTTGTCTCCTATCCAAAGCATCGTTGTCGTAACATCTCCAATAGGCGACCAGGCACCACCTGCATTGGCAGCAATAATCATCATACTGGCATACCACACCCTATATTTTCTACGGACAAGAATTTTACGTAGCAATGCCACTAAAATAATGATAGCAGTAAGGTTATCAATAATAGCTGATAGGATAAATGCTAAAATGCCAAGTGTCCATAACAAACGTTTTTTGTTTTTGGCCTTGATGTATTTTTTTATGATGCCGAAACCACGGTGCAGGTCAATAATTTCTACAATAGTCATGGCACCAATCAGGAAAAACAAGATTTCTCCGGTTTTGCTAAAGTGGTGCATCAGGTTTTTCTTAAACCCATATTTTTCCGCATCTACGTCTACACCTGGTCCTAAAACATTAAAAACATCGTCATAATGGTTTATCACCGAAATCCAACCCTGATTAAAGCCTAAAGCTAAAATCGCCCACATCAAAGTAGCCATAAGGAGTGCCGGGACAGCCTTGTCAAGATGTATCGTATGTTCTAAAGTTATAGAGACATAACCTATGACAAAAATGATGAGAAGGATTGTAATCATGTATTAAAGTAATTCGCTCAAAGCAATTTCAAAAGCTGTTCTGCTTATGTTTTGTTTAGAGTCGTTATGGTTATATGTGTTTTGAATGGCATTTCTAATGGTGATAGAGGTATCATTAAAAATGGCTTCATCTGTCATTTGTACTTTTCTTTCCATAAAATACGCAAAAACTCTGGCCATGCCGCAATTGGCAATAAAATCCGGAATAAGGCTTACTCTTGTATCCAAATTTTCCATGATAGGGCCAAAGAAAATTTCGCTGTCTGCGAAAGGGACATTAGCTCCGGACGAAATAACTTCCAGGCCTTTATCTATTAATCTGTCCATTTGGTTTTGAGTGACCAGCCTCGACGCTGCACAAGGCGCAAAGACTTCTGCAGAGGTGTCCCAAATTTTTTCATTAATCTCTTCAAATGGAATCATATCCTGTGCGTATAAAAGGTTGCCGTCCTTATTTAAAAACAGTTTTTTTACCTCATCAAAACTCAGGCCATCTTCGTTTATTATTCCACCATTTCGATCAATAATACCAACAATTTTGGCGCCCATCTTGGACAAATAGAAGGCTGCAGACGAACCTACATTTCCAAAGCCCTGAACAATAACACGTTTGCCTCTTACATTGCCACCATAAATATCGTAGTAATACTTGATAGATTCTGTAACACCATAGCCGGTAATCATATCGGCCACGGTATATTTTTGACTTAAATCCGGAGAATATTCTGCATTTTCCAGGACCTTTATTACGCCATGTCTTAACTGACCGATGCGGTTTATTTTATCGGCTTCGGTAGGTTGAAAATGTCCGGAAAACACTCCTTCCTGTGGGTGCCAAACGCCACATTCTTCCGTGATAGGTATAACCTCGTGTATTTCATCTACATTCAAGTCGCCACCTGTACCATAGTATTCTTTCAATAGGGGCGAAACGGCTTTATACCAACGTTCTAAAACACCTCTTTTTCTTGGGTCGTTTGGGTCGAAATCTATTCCAGATTTTGCACCACCAATTTTAGGTCCGGAAACTGTAAACTTTACTTCCATCGTTTTCGCCAAGGAAATCACTTCGTTACAGTCTAAGCCTTTACGCATACGGGTTCCACCACCGGCAGCACCGCCTCGTAAGGAGTTTATTACCGTCCAGCCTTTAGCATCTGTTTCGGGGTCATTCCAATGAAAGATTATTTCTGGTTCCTTATTTTCGTAAGTTTTAAGTAGCTCCTTCATGGTTGCTTGGTTTAATAATTTTTAAATTTTTGCAAAGATAACCTAAGAATTTTGTCTTTATACCTTAGCAATTGTTTTTATTCGGACTAAATGAGGTAATAAGTTTATGAGTTTATGTGGTTAACGTTTTTTTCTTCACACAAAATCTTAATGACTCTTAATGCCTTAATGTTGAAATCTCACGCTAAGCCGCTAAGTCGCAAAGGTTTATTTTATGGATTCTATTCGCTGAAAAAAAACACTTATAATTACATGCTACATACCGCCGACTGCTGACTAAGTTTTCATGCAAAGCCCGCAAAGTCTACCCTCTACTCACTACCGACTACCCACTTAATCTTCTTATTTGCTTAATATTTAAATCTCACGCTAAGCCGCCAAGTCGCAAAGGTTTATTTTATGGATTCAATTTGCTGAAAAACAACTACATATTATCGACTACTTACTAAATTTTCACGCTAAGTCCGCAAAGTCTACTCTCTACTAACTACCGACTACCCGCTTAATCTTCTTAATGCCTTAATTTTTCTGCTATTAAGTATCAAGTATCAAGAATTAAGTATTTAGTAAGGGTTTGAAATTAGTAACTAGCTTAAATAACCGGTAGCTGCTGACTTAATTTTCTTAATTGCTTAATGTTGAAATATCTCGCTAAGCCGCTAAGTCGCAAAGGTTTATTTTATTGATTCAACTCTTTGAAAAACAACTACATATTACTACATACTATCGACTACCCACTTAATCTTCTTAATGCCTTAATGTTTAAATCTCACGCTAAGCCGCTAAGTCGCAAAGGTTTATTTTATTGATTCAACTCGCTGAAAAACAGCTATATATAACTACATGCCACCGACTACTGACTAAGTTTCTAAATTAATCATAGAAAACAACACCCGAACTGTGATCATGTTTCGCGCCTGTAACAGAACTCAACACATTTACTTCATTCCTAAATTTTAATACACCCAACAATCCAAAGATTAGGGCTTCTTTGTATTCTATAAGTTGTGGGTTTGGTATAACTACATTTACGTTCGGGCAAGCCTCTTTAATAAGTCTCATCAGAAAAGAATTGTAAACGCCACCACCTGTAAATAAGGCCACAGAATTTTTTCCTTTGATTATTTTAGAAATCTGAAAAGCAATATGATGACAAAACGTATGCATTTTATCGGAGATGTTGATGTTAAAACTGTCTATGACAGGAAAAATCTCTTTTTCAACCCATTCGATGCCTAAAGATTTTGGTGGGTTTTGATGGTAATATGAAAGCGCATTAAGCTTTTCCAACAAATGCTTATTGCATTTCCCTTCTTTTGAAATCTGTCCATCCTCGTCATAGGCAAACCCAAGCTGCTCGGCATAATGGTTTAAAACTTTGTTTGCCGGGCAAATGTCGAAGGCTAAACGTTGTCTGCTATCTTCAAAAGATATATTTACAAAGCCGCCTATGTTGATGCAATACTCATAGTTAGCAAACAACAACCGATCTCCAATAGGAACCAGCGGCGCTCCTTGTCCGCCCAGCTGAACATCTGCTGTTCTAAAATCGCACACGACAGGTGTTTGCAACTTTTCTCTTAACAATTTTAGATTTCCAATTTGATAGGTGAACCCTTTTTCAGGTTGGTGCCAAATCGTATGCCCATGTGAGCAAACTAAGTCTACCCGCGAGATTTTTTCCATAAAACTTAAAATTATCTCGGAGAGTAATGCTGTATAATCCTGATCGAGCTTTAAAATCTCAGTTTTACTCAACCGATGTCCTTCTTTAAGTCGTTGTATCCATTCTTTAGAGTACGGAATGGTTTCTGCACTAAGGATATCGAATTTCCAGGAATCTTCAGTGTTGTTGAAAATCACTTCGCATAAATCTACCCCATCTAAGGAGGTACCGCTCATGACTCCAATAACCCGATAAGTTTGTTTTGATTTCAATTTGAGGCTTGTTCGTTTATCTCTACAATTATAATCACTAATTTTACAAGATGAATTATAAGTTTCCTAAATCTGAAAAATTAAGGTTAAAACGAGACATAGAACACCTTTATGCCAAAGGACAAAACACATACAAATACCCAATTTCTATACGTTATGTGCTATTAGATGGCGAAGGAACTAATCTTTGTGCGGTAAGCGTACCGAAACGTAAGTTTAAAAAAGCTGTAGACCGAAACCGAATAAAGCGTCAGCTGCGAGAAGCCTATAGGCTTAACAAACATATTCTTATGGACAGCACTACACATTTTCATATGATGATTGTATATTCCAGCGCAGAAAAAGAAACCTATCAGAAAATAGAAAAAACAATAATCAAACTATTGAATAAAATAAAATCTTAGTGTATCGAATTAAGAAATTAAAATACATGTATAACAACAGCATAAAAACAATATGAAAAGAGTTAAATACATCATCATCACCACAGTTTCGGCAATCCTGCTAAGCAGTTTTACAGCCTACCGTTCCGATTTTTTTGAAATAGCCAAACAAATTGAAATTTTTACAGCACTTTACAAGGAGCTGAATATGAATTATGTAGACGAGGTAAATCCTGCAGAGCTTATGGACACAGCCATTGTAAACATGTTGGAGGACTTAGATCCCTATACCAATTTTTACAACGAACAAGATGTTGCCAACGCAAGGATAAATCGTTCAGCCAGCTATACCAAATTGGGTTTAAACCTTAGAAATGTCGACGATGAAATTATCATATCAGACCTTCAAAAAGGTTTTGCTGCAGACCTTTCCGGGTTAAAATTAGGCGATAAAATCCTAAAAATTGACGGTCTTACTGTAGAAGATTTTAAAGATAATCTAGATAACGTCCTAAGTGGTAGACCTAATACGAGTGTCAACTTAGAAGTACTCCGAAATGCTAAGAACGAAACGATAACGCTCAAACGAAGTTTTGGAAAGGAAACCTCGGTGCCTTTTTATGGTATGGTAGACGAGAAAACAGGTTATGTGGTGTTGAGCCAGTTTACACGAACAGCATCCAGAGATGTGGGAAAAGCAGTGTTAGAGCTTAAAGGTCAAGGGGCGCAACAGCTGATTCTCGATTTAAGAGGCAATCCTGGCGGCTTGCTAACAGAGGCGGTAAATGTGAGTAACATCTTCCTGCCTAAAGACCAGCTGATTGTGTATACAAAATCTCAAATCGAAAAATTTAATGCCACTTACGCCACTCAAAAAGAACCCATCGATACAGAAATTCCGCTTGTTGTTCTTATAAATGACAATAGCGCCTCTGCCAGCGAAATCGTGTCCGGGAGTTTGCAGGATTTAGACAGAGCAGTGGTTATAGGGTCACGCAGTTTTGGTAAAGGCTTGGTGCAGCGACCTAAACCCTTAAAATATGGCACGCAAGTTAAAATTACCATTTCCAGGTATTTTTTACCGAGCGGGCGAGGGATTCAGGCATTAGATTATAAGGATGGCAAATCCATCAGAAAATCAATACAAGAATCTAAAGCTTTTAAAACTAAAAACGGACGAACTGTTTACGATGGTGGTGGTATAAACCCGGATATTTCAATTAAAGCTGAAAAAATTAGTGACTTTACAAAACAGTTAGATAGCGATTTACTTTTTCTAAAATTTGCTAATCAATTTTATTATGCTCATCCCGAGCTTGATGTAAACACATTTCAAGTAGATGACAAAATTTTTCAGTCCTTTGTCAAATTTGTAAAGAATGAAGATTACACCTTAAAAACAGATACAGACAAAGCCTTAGAAAATTTAATCGAAACAGCAAGCTTAGAAAATTTTGATGACAAATTTATTAAAGATTTAAAAGGGCTTGAAAATAGTCTATCTAAAGAAAAAGACGCTTTTTTTGACATTTACAAAGCAGAAATTTCTTCAATCTTAACCGATCAAATTATAAAGCATTACGCTTACAGCGAAGGCATTTACGAATACGACCTCAAAAATGCAGACGTTATAAAAGAAGCTTTAAATGTTTTTGAAAACACTACACTTTATAAGAAGACTTTAAACCTAAATTAAACCTCAGAATAATTTATGTATATTTGATTAAATTCTTAGCTATGGAAACTATTGTAATACAAACCGATGCTAAAAAAGCAAAAGCCATAAAGCAGTTTTTAAAAGCCTTTGGCATAAGCTTTAAAACAGAACCCAAAACTGAGGAAAGCCCATATAATCCTGAGTTTGTAAAGAAAATATTAGAGCGTTCTGAAAGTGCCAAACAAGGAAATGTAGTAGAATATACAGATGAATTAAGAAAAGAGTTGTTTGGTAAATAAATTAGCTTAAATAACTATTATGAGATATGAAATCATTTTAGAAAATAAAGCACTTAAAGATATCAAGAAGATTACTAAATCTGGGAAAAAAAGTGATATTTCAAAATTAGACCAAATACTAGAGGAACTAAAAGTTAACCCAAAAACAGGCATAGGAAACCCGGAGCAACTCAAATATGGCCTATCCGGGTTCTGGAGCAGACGCCTTAATAAAAAAGACAGAATAATTTACGAAATCATCGAAAAACCGGATAAAATGGTTGTCGTTATTTCAGCTTTAGGTCATTACGAATAAATTCTTTAGTGAGTAGTCGTTAGCTATTAGCTATTAGAGGGTAGAGGGTAGTCAGTAGAGGGTAGTGTTTAGCTATTAGTCGGTAGCTTTTAGCTCTTAGTAAGCAGGTTTAAATTCTAACTTTGTACTTTGTACTATACACATCAAGACTCTGTGTTCTTTGCATGAAAATCTTTGCGGGCTTTGCGTGAAAATCTAGTAAGTAGAGGGTAGTGTTTAGCTATTAGCTTTTAGAGGTTAGAGGGTAGTCAGTAGAGGTTAGAGGGTAGTCAGTAGAGGGTAGCTTTTAGCTCTCAGTAAGCAGTTTTAAATTTTAACTTTGTACATCGTACTTTGTACTTTGTACTTCGTCCTTTGTACTTCAAACCAGAAAAAACTTCATCATTTTCAAAAAATATTATACTTTTATAAAAAAGTTCTTTTATACTTAACTTAAGTTCTTATTCTAGTTTAGAAATACCCGAAACAGCTTATAGTGTTTTTCCGCATTCATAAGTCTTTTTCTAAGAATAAAAATAAAGAAAGGTTGTTGTGAACTATAAACCCAGGTATAGTGATGAGAAGCAATGTAGGGATACGGCGTAATGTATCATTAGCACCAGGTTTTGAGAAAAAGTAATACTCTATAACGAACAACAAAGCTTTATTGTTTTTTTGTAAAGTACAACTATTATAGCCTTAAGCCCAAGTATAAAACAACAAAAATCTAAGCTTATGTATTGATTAAAATCTTTAGCCTTTGGTCTTGGTATCATGTTAAGCCTTAGTACCTATGCCCAAAGCGCAAAGCAACAATTAGAAGCCCTCGGCTACGTGACCATAGGAGAAGTCTACGAAGATCGCACCACTGCCAATGATGATGGCAACGACAACCAATGACCTGGCTACCGCATCTACTATATGGCGAAGGTGGATGAGGCAAGTGGTCAAATAGATACGAGTAATCTCGCCTACGCGCGAGAAGGTATCAACGGAGGAAATGCTCCACGACAAATTGGAGTAGAACCATTTTCACTTAATATGGCCAATGGTTCAACAAACCCTGTACCATGATCTATCGCATTCACCCGAGAAAACGGAGGTAGTCTTCCCTGAGGCACTCCCATCCCCGACGGACTCTTCACTGTCTTCATCCGCGGCGATGGTGGCGGTGGTAACCCCAACGACAACTATGCTATCCTCGCCAAAGCGGCACCCGACGAGACAGGCAACCCCTATCAGCTCAGCCCCACTACCGCACCGTATGTAGGGTTTTTTCACTATGGTGATCCCACAAGCGGAACTTTTGATATCAATGAGCTAGAACATTTTGTTCCTGGTACGACCACCCCAACCACACCAGCCAGTGTGGATGTCAGTACTATCGATACTGATAGTAGTGGTACTATCACCGCCAGCGAAGTCCTCACCCACCTCCAGAGCCAGGGGATGGATGTGGTCGATCTCTACACCACATACCAAAACATTAGTGATGGTGGAGGACCATGGATCAGCAATATCAACTCCACTCCCCTCTCCCCTGACGATATCATCGATCTCTCCCAGCTCAGTACCCTGTACGCCTCCGCCTTTGATAATGCCGGGAATAAGGTCTCTCGCAACTACCTCGCACGTATCCAGCTCACCGGTACACTCAACCAAGCACCGACCACATCACCCATCACACTCACCGCTAGCGAAGGTGAGACACTCGATATAGACTTCGGTCAGTATGTCACTGATCCTGAATGACAGCCACTGACCTATCAGATCATCAGCAGTGATCCGGGCGCACCGACTATCACGATCAGTGGAGACATGGGCACCGTGATGATGCCAGCGACTGCGAGTATGATAGACTATCAGTACACCTATAATGTGACCGATAGCCAGGGAGGTACAGCCACTGACACGATTACTATCACCAATAGCAATGTAAACAACCCCAGTGCAATTGCAGACCTTATACAAGTAGCACCAAACAATACGGTAAACGGTAATCTGTTAGATAACGATGCTAATGCCAGTACCATAGTGAACTTTACCAATCCCGCAGAGGGCATACTCAATCTGAACACCGCAGACGGCAGTTATACCTATACCGCAGGGGCAAATCCTGGCACTTTTTCATTTTCCTACACTATAGAAAACCAATTTGGTGAGCAAGACACCACCACAGTAAACATAGAAGTTGATGAAGTCTTTAGTATTTTTGAAGTGAGCTTATCCAAACAACTGGTTATTTATCCTAATCCTGTGAAGGAAAGCTTTAAAATAAGCATTAACGGCAACACTAATAATTTAGATGTATTAGACATAAAAATACTTGACCTCTCGGGCAGATTAGTTCTTGAGAACAGCACAAATGTCACACAACTTCAAGCCGGGCAATATCTTGTACAAATCACTTACCAAAACCAAACTGTGGTAAAACGTATTGTGAAAGAGTAGGGGTCATGAATTTTGAATTTTAAATTTTGAATTAAAACTCTGTGCCCTTTGCGTAAAAAATCTTTGTGGGCTTTGCGTGAAAATCTAGTAAGTAGAGTATAGCTATTAGCTATTAGCTATTAGCTTTTAGAGGGTAGAGGGTAGAGGGTAGTCAGTAGAGGGTAGTTTTAATTTCTAACTTTGTACATCGTACTTTGTACTTTGTACTTTCTACTTTATAACAGATACTATAAACATAAAGAGTTTATTTTTTAATACAGAAAAGTAAAAAAATTATATTTTTATTTTTTTGATTTAAGTCATGCCAGATTACAAACAATTTTGTGTTACAATAGAAGTTGCCCCGATTTTTAGCCATGAATTAAAAAAGGCACTCACACATTATAGTTTTTCAGAAAATTCTCAAAACGGGAGCAGGTATATGTTTTTAGGGCAAACAGAATTTAAAGGTAAGGTAGCAAGAATACTCTTTGAATATGTTCCCGGAAAAGGCACGCAGCTACAGCATTACCTTGGTAATTTGTTTAAAGAGAAACATTTGCACTACATTTTTGAGAAATATAATCTAAAAGACTATATCAGATTAGGGGTAGACTATGACTACCAAACTTTAAAACACATCTTTACGTATGGCTTTTTAGGCTTTTTAAGCGATAGTATGGAAACTAAGGTGTTGAATGATTTTATCATGAAAAACTTTATAGAAAACACAGCTCACTTGTTACCTAAAGAAAAAGTTCATAAAAAAGATTACAAAGCCCAATTTCAGTTTCTAGCCCAACAGCAATTTAGCACCAAACCAAAATTAGATATACATAAAAAAGGAGACACCTACTGTTGTACGGTAAGCATTGCCGATGACATATACAGCCAAGTAGAAAGCAAAAGCTACAAGTATGCACAAAAAAAAGCTTGGAAAGTAGCCATTAGAAACTTAGCGCAAAAAAATGAAAACACTTTACTCCAAAACCCGGATTATGTTGAGAGGGAAAAACAAAGGCAAAAAATAGAAAAAGAAAGACAAGAAAAAGAAAAAGAACAAAAGCTGGCACAATATTTTGAAAAACGCAAAAAAAGAGGAGAAGACATAAGAGCCAATAAAATAAGAAAGCTACAAGAAAAGGAAGAAAAACTGAAGAAGAGAAAACTAGCTAAACAACGTACCAAAGAGCGTAGAAAGTTAGCCGCCAAACAAGAACAACTAAAAAATATAGGTTTAGAGAATATTTCTTCATCTAAACGCCGAATCTTAGAAGATAGAGGCATCTTACCAAAGCGAAAATAATTTTTTCTAAAAAAATATTTTTTACATAAATTTGAAGTCAATATACACCAGTAGTGTAAAGGCAGCACAATAGTTTTCGGGACTATACAGGGGCTTCCAACCCCTCTGACCCGGTTCGATTCCGGGCTGGTGTGCAAAATTAACTACAAGCGGAAGTGGTGTAATGGCTGCACACAGGACTTCAGATCCTGCATAGCAATTCCAATGCTAAGGTGCGGGTTCGAATCCCGTCTTCCGCTCTTATGATTTTCGTTTTATACTATTGCTTGAAAATTTAGAGAGTAGTCGTTAGTCGTTAGCTATTAGAGGGTAGTGTTTAGTTTTTAGCTATTAGTCGGTAGTTTTATTAGCTTGGCGTCTTGGCGTCTTGGCGTCTTGGCGAGAGACTTAACAATCAGTGGGTAGAGGGTAGTGTTTAGTCGTTAGCTATTAGCTATTAGAGGGTAGAGGGTAGTAAGCAGAGGGTAGTGTTTAGCTATTAGTCAGTAGCTTTTAGCTCTTAGTAAGCAGTTTTAAATTTTAACTTTGTACTATACACATCAAGACTCTGTGTTCTTTGCATGAAAATCTTTGCGGGCTTTGCGTGAAAATCTAGTAAGTAGAGGGTAGTGTTTAGCTATTAGTCGGCAGCCTTTAGCTCTTAGCTTTTAGAGGTTAGAGGGTAGTCAGTAGAGGGTAGTTTTTAGCTCATAGCTTTTAGAGGGTAGTGAGTAGAGGGTAGTTTTAATTTCTAACTTTGTAAATCGTACTTCGTCCTTCGTCCTTTGTACTTCATACTATACTTTGGGAGCAGCAATTATTTATATCTAAAATAAACTTCAACACTTATCTTAGCCCATAAATATTTTAAGATATTTGTAAAAAAATACTTGAATGGATCCAAAGGTTAGAGTAAGATTTGCGCCCAGTCCGACAGGGCCACTTCATATAGGTGGTTTGCGCACAGCCCTTTATAATTATCTTTTTGCAAGAAAACATCAAGGTACTTTTATATTAAGAGTAGAAGATACAGACAGTTCAAGATACGTACAAGGTGCCGAAAATTACATCAAAGAAGCTTTAGACTGGTGTGGGCTTACACCGGACGAATCACCTTTTCACGCCGGTGAATTTGGGCCATACCGTCAGAGTGAAAGGAAATCGCTTTACAAAAAATATGCACAGGAACTTATAGACAAAGGGCATGCGTATTATGCTTTTGACACTTCGGAAGAATTAGATCTTTTGCGTAAGCAACAAGAAGAGATAGGAGAGAAGTTTACATACGGCGCACAAAACAGAAATGAACTCCACAACAGTTTAAAACTTAACGATAAAGAAACAAAAGCCTATTTAGATAGTGGCAAGCCTTATGTCATCAGGTTTAAAATGCCATTGGCGAAGCAACTGGCCATTAGAGACAACATAAGAGGAAATATTCAAATTAAGACAGACGATCTGGACGATAAAATTTTGTTTAAGAGCGATGGCATGCCGACTTACCACCTTGCCAATATTGTGGACGATCATTTGATGGAAATTACCCACGTGATTCGAGGTGAAGAATGGCTGCCTTCACTGGCTTTACATATTCTGTTATATGATGCTTTTGGATGGAAACCACCAGAATTTGCACACCTTCCGTTAATACTAAAGCCTTTTGGAAAAGGAAAGTTAAGCAAAAGAGATGGCGATAAGCATGGCTTTCCGGTATTCCCGTTAGAGTGGAATGACCCTAAAACCGGAGATACGGCATCGGGTTACAGAGAAGAATATTATCTGCCGGAAGCTGTCAACAACATGCTGGCCCTTTTGGGGTGGAATGATGGTACAGACCAAGAAATTTACAGCTTAGAAGAACTCGTTGATAAATTTAGCCTTGACAGGGTTCATAAATCCGGCGCAAAGTTTAACCCGGAAAAAACAAAATGGTTTCAACACCATTACATTCAACTTGTTGAAGACCAGACTTTAGCGGAACAGTATAAAGATTGGCTGAAAGCATTTAAGCAAATTGAAACGACTTTAGAGTTTTCATTAAAAACGGTTACTCTTTTGAAAGAACGCATCACGTTCATGCCGGATTTATGGAATGAAAGTTATTTTTTCTTCGAAGCACCGAAAGAATTCAACCCCAAATCTTCAAAAAAGGCCTGGAAAGAGGACACGGCTTCAATTATTTCAAACTTTGTGGCATTCTTAGAAGAGCAAGACGATTTTACTAAAGACCACATCCAACCCCAAATTAAAAATTGGATTACGGAACAAGGTATTGGTTTTGGAAAAGTCATGATGCCTTTACGCTTATCTCTTGTTGGTGATATGAAGGGGCCGGACGTATTCGAAATGGTTGCTCTGTTTGGGAAAACGGAAACCATAAGCCGTTTAAATTTTGCATTAACCACCTTAAGCTAAACCATGACTCCAAACGAAAAACAAGCCAAAGAGGCTTTAGACTACCATAAACTTCCCTTTCCGGGAAAAACAAAAGTTGTGCCTACCAAGCGTTATTCATCTCAACGAGACTTGGGTTTAGCCTATTCTCCCGGCGTTGCAGCGCCTTGTCTCGCCATTGATAAAGCCAAACAAAAGGTATACGATTACACCAATAAAGGAAATTTGGTAGGTGTTATTTCTAACGGCACCGCAGTTTTAGGCCTTGGGAATATTGGTCCCGAAGCGTCTAAACCAGTTATGGAAGGAAAAGCCTTATTATTTAAAATATTTGCAGATATAGATGTTTTTGATATTGAAATTGACCAAGAAGACCCTGATAAATTTATCGAAACTGTAAAAAACATTGCGCCTACATTTGGAGGTATTAATCTTGAAGACATCAAAGCACCAGAGGCCTTTAAAATTGAAGAGCGCCTTAAAGAGGAATTGGATATTCCTATAATGCATGACGACCAGCACGGAACAGCTATCATTTCTTCTGCCGCATTACTAAATGCTTTAGAGATAGCCGAAAAAAAGATAGAAGATGTCAAAATTGTTGTGTCCGGAGCAGGCTCTGCAGCCATAGCCTGTACTAAATTGTATGTGGCTCTAGGTGCCAGAACAGAAAACATTTTTATGTTTAACAGCAAGGGCTTGTTGCGTAAAGGCCAATCCAACCTTTCGGAGAGACAATTACAATTTGCTTCCGACGCAGATTATAGTTCGCTTGCCGACGCTATGAAGGGTAGTGATGTGTTCTTAGGCTTGTCTGTTGCAAATCTTGTTACCCCGGACATGCTGTTGAGTATGAACGAAAACCCTATCGTTTTTGCCATGGCGAATCCAGACCCTGAAATAAGTTACGACGTAGCCATTAAAACCAGGAAAGACGTTATCATGGCCACAGGGCGTTCGGACTTTCCTAACCAAGTAAACAATGTATTAGGATTTCCATTTATATTTCGTGGGGCATTAGACGTACAGGCTAAAAAGATAAACGAGGAAATGAAGATGGCCGCCGTTATAGCACTTGCCGATTTAGCCAAAAAACCCGTTCCGGAACAAGTAAATTTAGCCTACAGCGAAACAAAACTTCAATTTGGGAGAGATTATATTATACCTAAACCCTTCGATCCGAGGTTGATTGCTGAAGTGCCACCAGCTGTTGCACAGGCCGCAATTAAAACTGGTGTAGCCAGAAAAACGATTCTCGATTGGGAAGGCTACAAAACGTCACTATTAGAAAGAATGGGTAGTGAAGATAAGATAACAAGGCTTATGATGAATAAGGCCAAATCTAATCTTAAAACCATTGTTTATGCAGAAGCCGATCAGATTGATGTCTTAAAAGCAACCCAGCATGTTTATGAAGACAAAATCGCGATTCCTATTCTATTAGGCCGAAAAGAAATTATTTTGGAACTAATGGAAGAGTTAGATTATGACAGTGAGCATATTAGAATAATAGATCCAAAATCGGACGAACAGATCCCATTGCTAAAGCGTTATGCCAAAACCCTTTGGGAAAAAAGAAAACGAAAAGGGATTACGCTATACGAAGCAGAAAAACTCATGCGTGAGCGTAATTATTTTGCAGCCATGATGGTGGTCGAAGGCGATGCAGACGCCATGCTTTCAGGATATTCGAGGTCTTATAATAAGGTGTTAAAGCCAATTTTAGAAATTATAGGCAACGCCCCTTCTGTTCCCAAAATCGCAGCAACCAACCTGTTAAATACATCAAAAGGCCCAATTTTTATAAGCGACACATCTATAAATATAGAACCTAATGCGGAAGAGTTGGCCCGAATAGCTCAAATGACAGCTTATGCCGTTCGTATGTTTGGTGTAGAGCCTATCATGGCAATGGTGTCGTACAGTAATTTCGGCTCTTCAAACCATAAACAAGCAGTAAAAATTAAAGAAGCCGTAAGTTACCTTCATAAACACAGTCCACGCCTTAAGGTTGATGGCGAACTTCAGGTAGATTTTGCACTAAATCGAAAAATGAGGTATGGCAAGTTTCCTTTTAGTAAATTGAAAGACAAAAAAGTAAACACACTTATTTATCCAAACCTAGATGCGGCTAACGCAACATACAAATTACTAAAAGAGCTAAACACCGCAGAATCTATAGGTCCAATTTTAATGGGTTTAAACAAGCCAGCTCATGTATTCCAACTTGGCGCTAGTGTACAAGAAATGATAAATATGTCGGCTGTTGCGGCACTTGATGCTCAGGAGAAAGCTAAAAAAATATAGCTATATGCAATAATGTATAAGTGTTTCTATTTGTGAATGAAATAGAAACACTTATATGTATTTTCAGATTATATTACATCTACTACAACAGTAACATCTACTCTCACTATAACATCAAATGTTAGAGGAGTTGAATTAATTGTACCTGTTAGTACGAGGTTGATTGAAGAATTAGATTCTAAAGCATTACTAATTGCATTTAAATCACCTGTATCGGTTATTGTAAAAACGGTGTTATTATTGTCAGCTTCCTGTAGATTGATGTCCGAAACACTAATGTTTGTTGTTCCAAAAGCCATGGATGCGTTAGAAATAGTTGCTTCCGCAGCGCCATCAAAATTTGTTATCTCGTAGGAAATGGAAGTCACACGAACGCTTTGGATCAAGTCCATATTATCTTGAATTTCGTCTATACTGGACAAATCAATTTCTGTAGTGTCGTCTAATGTGATAGGATTACCTTGGTTGTCAGGTACACTCACATTGATGGTTGTTGTAATGGTATCATTTACGTCAAACTCAGTAAGTTTATCCACTTCGTCGCAAGAGGAAGCTGCAAAACAAATGAAGACATAAAGTAATACGGATGCAATTGTTGAATGCGTTTTCATAATGATAGTATTTAAAGATTTTTATTTTGTGCAGATTGTTTACTCAAGGTTAACAAAATTACAAAATAT
Source organism: uncultured Mesohalobacter sp. (assembly GCA_964396065.1). Classification (GTDB taxonomy): domain Bacteria; phylum Bacteroidota; class Bacteroidia; order Flavobacteriales; family Flavobacteriaceae; genus Psychroflexus. Next base: position 34,623 of record CAYNCI010000009.1, read on the forward strand.
TATTCTTTTTTAAGATTTCTTTTAGAAAAATTGAAGTAAATCTTTTTGCTAGTAAAGTGTAAAATGTTGGTTCCTATCAATCAACTAGATTAATTCTAACTGTCACGTCAACATTAATCAAAATATTGAAAGCTACAGGAGTAGAATCTATCGTTGCATTAAAAGTTACCGGCAAAATTGGATTTGATAACAGGGCATTTCCAATTGCATTCAATTGACTTGAATCTGAAACAGAAAACACAGTATTATTGGCATCAGCTTGGTCGAGGTTGATATCCGAAACACTAATGTTTGTTGTTCCTAAAGTAAAAGATGCGTTGGTGACTGTCGCGTCTGTAGCCCCATTAAAACCAGAAATTTCATAGGTCAGGGCATTAATGCTAATATTTTCGATAAAGTCATCTAGGCCTTCAGGAAGAGCATTGGATAAATTAAGTTCTGAAGAATCTTCAAATGTTACAGAGTTGCCTTCATTATCAGGCTCGTCAACACTTACAGTAGCGGATATGGTTCCGTTTTCTACTCTTTGGGTGAAATCCTCAACGTCTTTACATGAATACAAGGCTATCAAAGCAAATACTATAATGATGGGTTTTAGTCTAGATTTCATTTAAAAATGGTTTAAGGTATTTTCTAATTTTTTATTTAAAAAGTGTCATATCAAATTTACAAAATAAATTCGATTTTATGATTTTTATTTGAATTGATGAGTCAGGTCTTAATATCTAAAAAACAAATAGTTAATGAAATTATTTTCTATCTCGATTATTAATAAACGTCTAATGGGATTTCTTCCGATTATTTTCTTACTTTTGGTGCCCTTAACGTTAATTTATGATTTACTTTTTAAGAGGAAAGTTAGTCGAAAAGTCTCCAACCCAAATAATTATAGATTGTAATGGCATAGGCTATGAGGTTAACATTTCTCTTTACACCTACGAGAGGTTACCTAAAGATGAAGCCATACTCATCTACACGTATTTCTATGTTAGAGAGGACGCGCAAATGTTATACGGTTTTATGGACAGGTCCGAACGTGATGTGTTTATCAAATTATTAGGAGTATCGGGAATTGGAGCATCAACAGCTAGGATGATGTTTTCTTCATTAACGCCACAGGAAGTTGTACAGGCCATTTCAGAAGGAGACGTAAACACCATAAAAAGCGTAAAAGGCATTGGGCTAAAAACAGCTCAACGTGTTATTATAGATTTGAAAGATAAAATCAACAAAATTCAGACTTCAGACGAAGTTTTGCCATTTAAAAGCAATACAAATAAAGATGAAGCGTTATCTGCATTGTTGACCTTAGGATACTCTAAGAAACAAGCTGAAATTTCTGTAAACAAAATTCTAAAGAATAACCCGGAACTTAGTATTGAAGAAATTATAAAATTAGCGCTAAAAAATTTATAATACAGTTGAAAGATTTAAAGCATTTTAAATTAACATCAGCACTTAAAATTGCAGTTTTCGTTATAACGTTATTAAGCAGTTATACGTTTTATGCACAAGAAGAAACCCAGGCCGATAGCACCAAAACGGGCTATACTTTCGGGAACCTAAAATTTCCTAACCCTAGCAGCATTCAATCCAAATATACCTACGATCAGGTTTTGGACAGGTATGTTTATACCGAAAAAGTAGGCGATCTAAATACGATTTACCCCTTAATTCTTACCAGAGAAGAGTACCAGAATTTGGTGTTAAGGGAGCAAATGATGCAATACTTTAAAAGTAAATCCGACGCTGTAAAAGGACGAAACGAAGACGAAGAAGACAACCTGCTACCCGTTTTTTATGTCAATAACGATTTCTTCAGCTCAATTTTTGGAAGTAATGAGATTGAGGTGATTCCTCAAGGATCTGTCGGTATAGATCTAGGCGTTTTGTATTCTAAACAGGACAATCCCGTCTTATCGCCAAGAAACCAAAGCAACTTGTCTTTTGATTTTAATCAGGCCATCAGGTTAAGCATGCAAGCCAAGGTAGGGACAAGACTTACAGTTGATGCTCAATTTGATACCGAGTCTACCTTTGATTTTCAAAATCAAATCAGGCTTCAGTTCGACCCTACACCAGATGCCAACGAAGATACCATATTACAGGACTTACAGATTGGTAATGTAAATATGCCGCTTAATTCATCCTTAATTCAAGGTTCTCAAAGTTTATTCGGGGTTAAAACCACATTGAAATTCGGAAAAACAACGGTTACAGGTGTATTTTCGGAGTTAAATTCGGAACGACAAAATGTAAGTGTTCAAGGTGGTGGAACGGTAAGAGAATACGACAAGTTTATACTAGATTACGACGAGAACCGTCACTTTTTCCTCGCACAGTTTTTTAGGGACGAATACGATAAAGCTCTAGAAAACTATCCTTTTATAAATTCAAGAATACAGATACAGCGTGTCCAGATTTGGGTAACCAACAGGACAAATAACCCGCAGACAATAGCCAATGCGAGAAATATTGTAGCCATTCAAGATTTAGGAGAATCCGATCCGGAACGCATTGGGTTACTTCTAGATAATGATGGAAATCCCATTCCACCACCAATTCCAAACTTTGTAAATACAGCCTCAGAGTTTCCCGATAACCCCAACAACGATTTTAACCCTTTTGGAATAAACTCCGGAGCCAATTCTGTTTTAACGCCTCAGATACGAGAGATCGCGACTGTTGTGCAAGGCTTTGGGCCAGCCTCAGGCATAGTAGAAGAAGGAAGAGATTATGGAATTCTAGAAAACGCTAGAGAACTTCAACCTAACGAATATTACTTGAATAAAGAGTTGGGATACATTACGCTTAACCAACGCCTTTCTAACGATGAGGTTCTGGGAGTCGCCTTTCAATATACTTCTAATGGAAAAGTTTACCAGGTTGGTGAATTTGGGAACGATGGTGTAGATGCTTCTCAGCCTATACAAGACCCCAATCAGCAGGAAAGTCAGATTGCACAAAACCAATCTTTGGTGGTTAAGATGTTGAAAAGCCCTGTCACAAATGTAAATGAGCCGATTTGGGATCTGATGATGAAGAACTTCTATAACCTGGATGGTTCGCGCTTAGAGCAAGACGGTTTTAGAATGAACATTTTGTTTACAGACCCACAGCCACTTAACTTTATCAATCCGGCGCCGGGCGGTAGCACACCATTACCGGATGATGTAGCAGAAACCAACCTCTTGAATGTATTTGATTTAGATAACTTAAATGCCAATTTAGACCCTATCAGTACAGGAGATGGTTTTTTTGATTTTGTGCCAAACATCACCGTAGACACGGAAAACGGGGTGATAAAATTCACTAAAGTAGAACCATTTGGGGAATACCTTTTTAATAAACTTTCCGCTTCTGCAGGAGAAGATTATGACAATCCTCTAACCTATAACGAAAACCAGGATTTTTATGTCTTTAGGTCATTATACACAACCACAAAAATCCAGGCTTTACAAAATGAAGCACAGAAAAATAAATTTCAACTTAAAGGACGCTATAAATCTTCCGGACAAGATGGGATACCATTAGGCGCCTTTAATGTTCCTAGAGGTTCTGTTACAGTTACCGCTGGCGGAAGAACATTACAGGAAGGTGTAGACTATGTTGTAGATTACGACCTTGGAAGAGTTCAAATTCTTGATGAAGCTCTATTGGCATCCAATACTCCTATTAATGTTTCAACTGAAAACAATGCTCTATTTGGCAGACAAACCAAACGTTTTACGGGAATAGATGTTCAGCACCAATTTAATGACAAATTACTTTTAGGTGCTACGTTTTTAAATTTAAATGAAAGGCCGCTAACCCAAAAAGCCGATTTTAGTCAAGAGCCAATTAACAACACCATGTTTGGGTTCAACTTTAATTATGCTTCCGAGGTTCCTTTTTTTACAAGACTCGTAAACAAGTTGCCGAATATAGATACCGATGTCGAATCTAATCTTTCTGTAAGAGGTGAAGTTGCTTTCTTAAGCCCAAGTTCGCCAAATTCTGACGACTTTAATGGCCGAACTACTTCTTATGTTGACGATTTTGAAGGCTCTCAAACAGCTATTTCTCTTTTAAATCCCGAACCCTGGGAATTAGCCAGTGTACCTGTTGGTTTTAGAGGACCAAACGACGCAAACGGCACATTTACTTCAAACGATGTTTTAAGTATTAACGACTACCGGGCAAAACTGAACTGGTATTCCATCGATCCTATTTTTTACAGTGCGCAGCGTCCGGCATCTATCGGAGACCAAGAGCTTTCTGATTACAAAACCAGGAGAATACTTATCAATGAATTGTTTCCTAATACAGACATAGTAACGGGTCAGATACAAACTATTTTTACTCTAGACCTGGCTTACAATCCTACGCAAAGAGGAATGTATAATTATAATCCGGCAGCAACAAATAATGTGTTGCCAAACCCTTCTCAGAATTACGGAGGAATTATGCGCGGGTTGCAAACCACAGATTTTGAAAGAGCTAATGTACAATTTGTTGAGTTTTGGATTTTAGATCCTTATGATGCCGAAGGCATAACCTCTAATGCAGGTCAAATTGTACTAAATTTAGGTAGTTTTTCTGAAGATATTTTAAAGGACGGCCGGAAACAATACGAAAATGGGTTACCCAACGACGGAGGCATTGCAAACACCATAACCACAGAATTTTCCAAATTGCCAAGTGAGCAGTCCCTCGTTTATGCATTTGATACTGAAGGCGAAGAGAGGGTTAATCAAGATGCAGGTTTAGATGGTTTAAATAATGCGGGCGAAGCTGCTAAGTTTACCAATTTTGCCAATTTACCAGACCCATCAAACGACGATTATATCTTTTACCTTAACAGAGAAGGCAGCATATTAGAACGGTATCAAAATTATAATGGCTATCAAGGGAATAACATCACAGAGGTAACAGAATTTAACAGAGGTAATTCTGCTTTTCCAGATGTTGAAGATGTAAACCGCGACAACACCATGAACACCATAGACAGTTACTTTGAGTACAAAATACCTGTCTTTCCGGGAATGAGTGTAGATAACAATACCAGTTCTCAAGCGGGAATAAATCAAGATTACATTACAGACGTTAGAGAAACATCGGTAATTTTACCAAACGGTCAAACCGAAAATGCACGTTGGGTACAATTTAGAGTGCCTTTAAACACCAGCGAAGATTTTGCCGTTGGTGGTATTGCAGATTTGCGTTCCGTGAGGTTTATGCGTATGTACCTCACAGAATTTGAGCAGCCTATACATTTTAGATTTGGTTCTTTAGATCTAGTTCGTGGAGACTATTTAAGCTATACGCAACCTATTTTGCCAAACGGTACAGACCCAAATATAAATGGTTCTACAACATTTAATGTACAAAACGTGAGTGAGGAGATCACTTCAGCTTATGTTTCTCCGCCAGGAGTTGTTAGAGAACAATTGGTAAATAATAACCAAAGTATAAGAGAAGATGAGCAGTCGCTTGCACTGGTCACCAGAAATCTTCAACCTTTAGATTCTCGCGGGGTGTTTAAAAATTTCAGACTGGATATGCGACAGTACGAAAATCTGGAAATGTTTTTACACGCGGAAGCACTTCCACTGCCGGAAACACAGCTGCAAGATGATCAAATGGTGGCGTTTATTCGAATGGGCCTAGATTTTACCAACAACTTTTATCAGATCGAAGTGCCATTAAAAGTAAGTCAACTAGGCGATTTTTCGCCACGAGGTGTTTGGCCTTTAGAAAACGAATTAGACTTACCCTTACAGTTACTTCAGGAAATTAAATCTATCGTCGTAGGGAGTTCGACCTTAAGCAGTTTAGACTTAAATTTCTTTACAGAAAATTTAGATCAAATTTCTGGCGAGGTACAAACAGACCAACTAAGAATAGGTATAAAAGGGAATCCGAGTTTTGGAGACATTAGAGTTTTAATGCTTGGAGTGAAAAACCAATCAGGACAAAACATATCTGGTAATGTGTGGTTTAATGAGTTAAGGCTTTCCGGATTAAAAAACCAAAGCGGTTGGGCAGGTATCTTAAATGTGGATACAAACCTGGCAGATTTTGCAACCATTTCTGCTTCGGGAAGACGGAGTACAGTAGGATTTGGAGGCATCGAGGAAGGGCCAAACCAGAGAAGCCAGGAAGACCTTATAGAGTACGATGTGACCACAGCCATAAATCTTGGGATGCTTTTACCTCAAGATTTAGGCATTAAAATTCCATTTTCCTACACCAGAGGCGAAACATTGATTACGCCTCAGTTTGATCCGCTTTTAAGAGACATCGAGCTGGAAACATTACTGGATAATGCCGAAAATGCCGAAACCGAAGACCAATTGAGGGAACGTGCAGAAGATTATACCAAAAGAGAGAGTGTGAGCGTGATTGGGTTGAGAAAAGAGCGCACAAATACGCAGAAAACACCAATGCCTTATGACATTGAAAATTTCACCTTTTCGGGGACTTACAACCAAGAAAACAGACGAAATTTTGAGATAGAAGAATCCTTAGAGCAGAATGTGGATGTAAATGCGACCTATAATTATTCCTTTCCGCAAGCCAAAGTCGAACCTTTCAAAGATGTAGAATTCTTAAAAAAGAGTCCTTACTTCGATTTGATAAAAGACTTTAACTTTAATGCATTGCCAACCAATATAACGGCAGGAACAACCATAAACAGACAGTTTAGCTCTTTACGATTTAGAGATCCGGATTTTACAGAAGGCAACCTAAGATTACCGCAGTTGTTTCAGCGAAACTACTTTTTCGATTGGAATTTTGCAGTAGATTACCAGTTGACAGAATCTATAAACTTCAACTTTAACTCTTCTCAAAATCGGGTGATTAGAAACTTTATAGACGAAGACAACGTTCAAGACGATACGGTTGGGGTTTGGACAGACTTTTTCGATGCAGGAATTGCTAACAGGCATTTTCAAACCTTACAGGTCAATTACACTTTACCTTTTGATAAAGTTCCGTTCTTAAAATTTATAAATGCCACATATTCCTACACGGGCGATTTTCTATGGCAAAAAAGTTCGGAATTAGTTAGAAATTTAGAAGACATACCAGATTTAGGGAATACCATTCAAAATTCAGCTCAACATCAAATTAACGGAACGCTCAACTTTTCTACATTCTACGATTATATTGGATTGAAAACCAAAGGAATAGCGGCTCAAACACAAACCGTAAACAATCAACAAAACAGAAGACGTAGAGGCCAGCAGGATAACAATACGCAGCAACAGCAGCAATCCCAGCCTGAACCGGATTCAGATTTAAGCTTTGGCCAAAAGCTGCTAAATACAGGGGTAACTATCCTTAGAGCAGTAGACAATGCTCGTGTTAATTATTCGGAAAGCAGAGGTATTTTCCTGCCAGGTTACACAAACGATGTTGGCTTTCTCGGTACGCTTAAACCGGCATCAGGCTTTGTGTTTGGCGGTCAGGCCGATGTAAGAGAAATAGCCGCGAGAAAAGGCTGGCTTACGCTGTTCCAAAACTTTAATGAACAATATACTCGTAACTTAAGCGAGCAATTGGACATCCAAGCAGGCATAAAGCTTCTGCCGGGACTTACCATAGATATTCTGGCAAACAGGATGTACATGGATACCTATACCGAAAATTATCGTGTAGACCCTGAAACCCTGGATTATTTTTCCTTAACACCTAATGTGTTTGGAAACTTTAGTATTTCGACAAACCTGATTAGGACAGCTTTCGAAACATCTACATCAGAAAACTCGCCAACATTTCAGCAGTTTAGAGAAAATAGATTGGTTATTGCAAGGCGTCTCGCACAAGAGGCGGGCATAAACCCTAACGACCCTAATAACCTGGATCAAGATGGCTTTCCACAAGGTTTTGGAAAGACTAATCAAGCCGTATTACTCCCGGCATTTTTAGCAGCTTATACCGGCGAAGATGCCAATTCTGTTAGACTAGGGGCATTTAGAGATACGCCACTGCCAAACTGGAATATGAAATACATTGGGTTAATGCGTTTAAATTGGTTTAAAGAAAACTTTGTTAGATTCTCAATAGAACATGGTTACTCCTCCAATTATACCATCAACCAATTTCAGAACAATCTAGAATACGATAGAGTAGATCCTTTTGGAGAATTTAATGTAGACCAGAACGGCAACTTTATTAACCGATTATTTATAGGTAACATTAACCTATCGGAACAATTTACACCTTTAATAAAATTAGATTTTGAAATGAAAAATTCAGTGAGTGTATTAGCTGAAATCAGGAGAGACAGAATGCTGTCTTTAAGTTTCAATAATAATTTGCTGACGGAAATTCAAGGTGATGAATACAGAGTAGGTTTAGGCTATAGGCTTAGAGACGTCAGGATAACCACTCAATTTCAAGGCAGTAGAAGGGTGTTGTCTAGCGATTTAAACCTCAAAGCGGATATTTCCTTTAGACGAAATGAAACCATTATTCGTAGTTTAGATGTGTTAAATAATCGAACTACAGCAGGGCAAGATATCTGGACGATTAACTTTACAGCAGATTATGGACTCACGAGAAATCTAACGGCAGCTTTCTTTTACGACCATACATTTTCTCAAAATGCCATATCTACAATCTTCCCGCAAACTACTATTAGAACAGGATTTAGATTAACATACAACTTTGGAAATTAATTAATATATTGTACAAAAAATTACTTTTTAGTTATGAACACACCAAGCGATTTAAAATACACAAAAGACCACGAGTGGGTGAAAATTGACGGCGACATTGCAACTGTTGGAATTACAGACTTTGCGCAGAGTGAATTAGGAGATATCGTATATGTTGAAGTAGAAACAGTAGACGAAGAACTCGCTCAAGAAGAAGTCTTTGGTACAGTTGAAGCTGTAAAAACGGTATCGGATTTGTTTATGCCACTATCCGGAAAGGTAATAGAGTTCAACGAAACTTTAGAAGACGAACCGGAACTTGTAAACGAAAACCCTTACGAAGATGGCTGGATTATTAAAATTAAACTTAGTAATCCGGATGAGGCAGAAAACCTACTTTCTAGTGATGGGTATAAAGCACACTTGGAAGGTTAATATAAGTTTTGTAACTGCCCTTAGCTTTACATTACTTATCCTGTACTTGTCTTTAGCCAATCTCGGAAAAATTGACATCATAAACATTAGCGCTAGTGATAAGGTATATCACGCTGGTGCTTACTTTGTGTTAGCCTTATTGTGGTTTTTGTTTTTTTATCTTAAAAAACAAAGCTTTTCAAATTCAGTTAATTTTCTGATCATAGGCTCATTGATACTGTTTGGCATTATAATTGAAGTGTTGCAGTATAGCCTAACGACCTATAGAACTTTAGATTGGTGGGATGTGATGGCTAATACAGTAGGTATAATATCGGCATATATATCATATCTGATAGTAAAGTTGAAACTATTATAAAAAATTAAGTTTGATTTTTTAGAAAAATAAACATATTTTAGTACGCAAAATAAAAACTCATGGAAACTAAGAAAAATCCGGATAAAGACTTAAGCAAAAAGAGTTTGCTTTTTTTTCAAATAGGTCTTGTACTTATGCTTCTGATATCATGGAGAGCAATCGAATGGAAAACCTATGATAGAGATGATATTGATATAGGTGTTGTAGACCTTAATATGCTAGAGGAGGAAGATGCTGTAATTACCGAAATGCAAAATCAACCACCACCACCGCCACCACCGCCACCTGCTCCGGAAATTATCGAAGTTGTAGAAGACGACTCTGAAGTTGAAGAAGAAGTAATTGAGTCTACAGAGACAAGTGAAGAAGAAATTGTTGAAGTAGAAGAAGTAGAGGAAGTCGAAGAAATAATTGAAGATGTTCCTTTTGCTCTTATCCAACAAGTGCCGATTTTTCCTGGTTGTGAAAACGCAAAGGACAAAAAGAAATGTATGAGTGAGAAAATCAGCACATTTGTAAACAAGAAATTTGATGTTGGTTTAGGTTCAGAATTGGGGCTTTCCGGTCGTAACCGTGTAAGTGTTCAATTTAAAATTGATAGAAACGGAGACGTAGTGAATGTTAGAGCCCGTGGTCCTCACCCAAGACTAGAGCAAGAAGCGGTTAGAGTAATTAAACAATTACCTAAAATGAAACCAGGAGAGCAAAGAGGCCAAAAGGTTGGTGTAATCTATGGTTTACCAATTAACTTTGTTGTTCAAGACTAAAACAAACAAACGTTTATATTTAAATCCCAAACCTTTTCGTTTGGGATTTTTTTTGCTTTTACATGAGCCTAAAACACTCAATATGTAATAAATTGCAACACCTAAGGCGATTTGGTAAGCGTATGAAATTGATCTGTTTATTTATTAGTCTGTTGTGTTTTTCTACTATAATGTATGCTCAAGACACGACTTATCCAGAATATGATTCATGTAAGGGAATAGATACGGTTGAAGAACAAAAACAATGTTTTGAAAGCTCCTTTTTCCTCGAACTTAAAGAGTTATTAGAAGACCACCCAAAGTACAAAGACCTAGAGGCTTCGCAAGTGTCTCTGGTTTTTGATGTAGACAAGCAAGGCGTTTTCAATCTTATTTTTATAGATGCAAAAGAGGGTTTTATTCGTGATATATTTGAAGATATTTTTAATAACTTATCTTCAATACAGCCTGCGAAAGCCTATGGCAACCATACTTATATGCAGTTTAATCTAAATCTAGAATTGCCCTTAGAAAAGTTGATTCCTGCAGAACCTGTGATAGAATCCTATCGTTCTGATATTAAATTGAATGAAAACCCATTGTACATCGTAAAACAAGAAATAGACAGCATAAATAGCCAAACCGGTACTTATGATGGCGAATTATACAACAGTTATGCTTTCATACCTTTATCACACGAGATCTATAACCGATTTGACAAAGAAATTAACCTTGTTGGGACGAATTTCCACAGTGCCCAAAAGCCATTTTCCTATAAGGATGTAAAAAAGTACTATGATTTTAAAACAGAAAATAAAAAACTGTCCTTCAACAAAACATCATGGTTTGGCCGTAAATTTTTTGACGAACATTTTGCAACAGTAAAATCTGATAAATATTGGCTGGCTTTCGACATTGGAGTCGATTTGCAAGCAGGACGAGATACAGAAAATGCTCTGGACACCTACAATAATACACGTATAGGTTTTGTGCAAGGTGGCATAGGTAAAAAATTCACCTTTTATGGTGCTATTTTCGAAAGTCAGGGCAGATTTGCAGACTATTTTAACCGTCTCGCCAACTCTCGAGCACCAGCCGATGGTTATCCAGCCGTAGTACCTTCACGAGGCGTTGCGAAAGAATTTGGAGAAAATGGCTTTGATTATCCGGTTACTGTTGGTTATCTAAATTACAGAATAAACGACAACTTTAATTTACAAGTAGGCAACCACAAAAACTTTATTGGCGATGGGTATCGCTCACTTTTTTTAAGCGATAACGCTAGTCCAGTTCCATTTGTAAAGGCAGACATGACTTTTTGGAAACTAAAATATACCAACATCTGGATGCAGGCTAGAAATACAAATATCCTTACAGAAGGCGGCGCTTACCAAAACAAATTTATTGCCATGCATCATTTGAGCTACAACGTAAATAAAAGACTAAATATTGGCATTTTTGAAGCTGCACTTTGGGACAACGAAGCCGAAAGAGGTTTTGATATCAGCTATCTTAATCCTCTTTTGTTTTATCAAATGGTCGAATTTTCTACAGGAACAGAAGGTGGTAAAGTAATGGTTGGGTTAAACTATAAATACAAGTGGACAGATAGTTTCCAATCTTATGGCCAACTTTTAATCGACGAACTTTCTGTTGACGATGTTTTTGGAGGCGATAAAAGCTATAAAAACAAGTTTGGCGTTCAATTGGGTGTAAAGTATTTTGATGCCTTTAAAGTAAAAGATTTAGACCTACAACTGGAATACAATCAAGTAAGGCCGTTTACCTATTCTCACTTTAGAATTAGTACCAATTATACACACGCAGGGCAATCCTTGGCACATTTATGGGGTGCAAATTTTAGAGAGCTTATTGCAATTGCTCGCTACAGAAAGAACAGGTGGCTTGGTCATGCGAAACTAATCTATGGCTTAAGAGGCTTTGAGCCAGAGGATGACCTGAACCCTTTTTACGGCTCCGATTTGTTTGGCACAGAACGCAATATATTTAGTGAAACGGGAGTCGAAATAGGGCAAGGAAATAAGGTAAATTCCTTTTTTGCTGAGGCAGAAGTCGGATACTTGGTTAATCCTGCAACAAACTTCAAGTTGTATGTTAATGTGATTGCCCGTGATTTTTCTGCCGACATACAAAACAGCAGAACCTTTGATAATAATACAGTTTGGATAAATTTTGGCTTACGAACAGATTTGTTTAACTGGTATTTTGATTATTAAATTATGACAAATGAGTACCTTTTAAGTCTATCGGAAGCATTTAAAAGTCACGCTAATCCAGAAGTTGCCAAAGGCCAAATGGCCTATATGAAAAACCATTTTGAGTTTTATGGACTAAAAACGCCGATTAGAAGAGAACTGCAACAGCCATTTTTAGTAAAACAGCACTTGCCACCAAAACCTGAATTAGAAGATATAATTAAAATCTTATAGGAAAAACCTCAACGCGAGTTTCAGTATTTTGGACAAGAGTTGTTTTTTAAATACAAGAGACAATTCGACCAAAAAGACATAAATCTCCTGGAGCATATCATTACCTCTAAATCTTGGTGGGACACTATCGATTTTATAGCTTCAAACTTGACAGGGCATTATTTTAAATTGTTTCCCGACCAAAGATGGCCAATATGTGAAAAATGGTTGCTAGGCGATAATATTTGGTTGCATCGTTCTGCGCTGCTTTTTCAGTTGAAGTACAAAACTGAAGTAGATACCGAATTGCTTAAACATATCATCCGCCGACTGTTGGGCTCTAATGAATTCTTTATCAACAAAGCGATTGGTTGGATGTTACGCGAATACAGCAAAACCAACCCGGATTGGGTACTGGGTTTTGTTGAAAGGCACACACTCCACAAGCTCAGCAGAAGAGAGGCTTTGAAGTGGCTGGATAAAAATAATTAGTAATTCTGTCTAGCTAATGACGCTATTTAATGTGAGTTCGGCGTAATATTTTTATAGAATATTAATTAATTAAGGCTAATGTCAGGCTGAGCGGAGTCGAAGCCTATTTAATTTAACGGATTTAAATGACCTTTCGACTGCCTGCCCGAAAGTTCAGGCGGGTGCTAAAGGTGACGTTGAAAACTTCTTGCTTATTTTAAAAAGCATTGGAAATTAATGATTTTTAAATCGAACTCGCGTTTTTTAGTAAAATATAGTCAAGGTAAAAACGCAATCACAAATTTTGATACGCTTGTGTAACCTCTTCAGCCAAAGTTTTAAATTCATCGTTGGTTAACTTCACTTTTTTATCAAATCGCATTTCGTCCATATGGTTAAGAGGTATTAAATGCACATGCACATGAGGTACTTCCAATCCAACAACGGCCATTCCAATACGCTTGCAATCTACAACTTGCCTCAATGCTAAGGCTACTTTTCTGGCAAAAGCCATGAGGTTGTTATATGTGTCTTCTTCTAAATCAAAGAGTTTATCAACTTCTTGTTTTGGTACGCAAAGGGTATGTCCTTTTGCATTGGGGTTTATGTCAAAAAAGGCTATAAAATCTTCAGTTTCTGCAACTTTATAAGATGGGATTTCGCCGTTTATGATTTTAGTAAATATGCTAGCCATTTTGTTTAAGTTTTTGTTGTGCTTCCAGTTCTGCTTGAAATTCTTCCAATACAGGTTTTACAGTACTTTCTGGTAAATCTTTTATTCTTATGTACATTAACCCGTCTACAGCATTATTAAAATGCGGATCCACGTTAAAGGCCACAACGCGGGCATTTTGTTTGATGTATTTTTTAATTAAAACAGGTAATCTTAGGTTTTCACTTTCTAATTCTTCAATAAACTTATCAAACTTATTTAAGTCGGCTTTTGTGGCATCAAACACGAAGTCTTTGTCGGCATCTTTCAGCTGTACTTTAAATTCCTTTTTAGGCTGTACGTACTGTGCCAGATAAGGGTCGTAATAGTTAGACTTCATGAATTCAATCATCAACGACTTAGAAAAATTTGAAAATTTATTACTAATGCTTACACCGCCAATAAGGTATTTATGCTCAGGAAACCTAAGTGTACAATGTACAATGCCTTTCCATAATAAAAATAAGGGCATAGGTTTCTGTTGATAGCTTTCTATAATAAAAGCTCGACCCATTTCTATGGCTTTGCTCATTAATTTATGGGCTTCCGGTTCAAACTTAAAAAGCTCGCTAAGGTAAAAGCCTTCAATGCCGTGTTGTTTATAAATATTTACGCCTAAGCCCATTCTGTAGGCACCGGCAATCAACTTGGCCTCGTTGTCCCATAAAAACATATGGTGATAGTGGTAATCGTATTCATCAAGGTCTATTGGCTTGTTAGTGCCTTCTCCTATCGACCTAAATGTTATTTCCCTAAGCCTTCCTATTTCTCTGACGATATTAGGTATTAGTGAGCGTTTTGCCAGAAAGACTTCGTAGTTTTTGTTTTTTAATAATGTTTTGTTTTGCGCTCTGCAGGCTTCTATTTCGTTTTCTAACAGGTGCTTAGAGCTTTCAGATACTATCTTTCTCGCCCTGTTTTGTAGCGGTATTTTTATTTGTTTCGGGAATCTTTTAATGAGTTTTGTTTTTTCAAAACTACTGGAAAGCATGTAAGTTTTCTTTCTAAGAAATGCTTTATAGCTTTCTAAATCGCTAAACTCCAACTGGTCCTTCACGCTTATGGGATTACCAATTCGCACTATGATTCGTCTTGTTTTTTGAGAAAGCATTTCACTTGGAAGCTTTGCTGTTCTAAGGTTATCATTAAGAGATGCGAGTCTGTAAAACAGAGCGCTATTTTTAGCATGAAAATAGACAGGTACAACAGGAACTTTTGCTTTTTTAATCAGTTTGACCGCTTCGTCTGTCCAAGGTTTGTCTACGATACTTTTTTCTTCTTTGTAGGTAGATACTTCTCCTGCCGGAAAAATCCCTAAAGGATGTCCTTCTTTAATGTGTTGCAAGGCTTGCTTAATGCCAATAAAGCTAGACTTTACTTCTTGTCTGTCTTCAAAAGGGTTAACAGGCATTATTTTGGGCGCCAAAGGATCTAAACGTTGCAGTAGGAAGTTGGCGATTATTTTAAAATCTTCTCTAGCTTCCAGCATGAGTTTGATTAAAATTATGCCATCTACAGCACCTAATGGATGGTTGGATATGCAAATAAAACTTCCTTGTTTGGGAATTCTTTTTATATCTTTTTCAGGGATTTCAAAAGAGATGTTTAGTTCTAATAAAAGCGCATCAATAAAGTCTAAGGCCTCGAGATGTTTATACTTATCGTAGATTTTATTTAATCTGCTTAATCGCGAAGCTTGTAAAAAAACATGACCGAATAGCTGTCCAAAAACACCAAATTTATTCAAGTTTAAGCCTTGGGCTACATCATTGGCATTTAGAATAGGCATATTAAATAATGTTTAAAACATTGTAAATATATAAAAATAACTCATTAAGATTGGATAACCAATTGAGCAGTTTGTTGTGTAAATTGTTTTAAAAGTATTTGTTTGTTTTTTGTTAGCCTTTTTAAGACCTTTTCGTCGTAGTGTCTTATGGTGAGCAAAGTGATGTCTTTGTGATAATTCACTTTAAATTTGGCTTTGAGCATTTCTATAAGTTTATCAGCGTTTTTAAACTTATTGTCTATACAAACCGAAAAACTAATCGCAGAATTTTGAATAAGGTCGACCTTGATTTGGTATTTGTGAAATAGCGAAAAGATTTCACTAATGTTTTCTTCCACAAAAAATGAAAAATCTAAACTTGACAGCGAGAGTAAAATCAGATTGTTTTTGACGATATAACACGGAATCTCCGGTTCTATAGCATGTCCTTTTCTCACACAGGTTCCAGGCGATGTCGGGTCGTAAAACGATTTAACATACAGCGGTATTTCTTTTTGTTTAAGGGGCTGTAGCGTCTTAGGGTGAATTACAGAGGCTCCAAAAAAGGCTAACTCTATCGCTTCTTCATAAGAGATTTGGTTTAACAGCGTTGTGTCTTCAAACACATTGGGGTCGCCATTAAGTACCCCGGGAACATCTTTCCAAATCGTTACGCCTTCTGCATTTAGGCAGTAAGCAAAAATTCCTGCAGTATAATCACTTCCTTCTCTTCCTAAGGTGGTTGTAAAATTATTGCCATCAGAACCAATGAAACCTTGAGTGATGTTTAATTCTTCCGGATTAATGTGCGCATTGATGTTTAGTTGAGTTTGTTCCCAATTCACTTCTGCATCTCGATAGGTGTTGTCCGTATCGATTAGGTTCCTGCAGTCATGCCAAAAATTGTCTATGCCTTGCTCCTGAAGGTAAAGACTTACAATACTGGTGCTAATCAATTCACCAAACGCAACAACCTGGTCGTACACAAAATCGTAATTTGGCGATTTGTTTCGCTTTAAAAATATACTTAACTCGTCAAAAAAATAATTTACTTTAGTATAAGACGGGTGCTGATTGCTCTCAAAAAGGTCTGCTAAGATGTTATGATGGTATTGTCTTAAGTTTTCAATTTCAAAACCTAGATTATCATCGTTGTTAAAGTATAATTCAATTATTTTCTCAAGCGCATTGGTCGTTTTGCCCATAGCTGAAATCACAACTACTTTATTAGTCTTGCCTGTTAGACGAATGACTTCGGCAACATTTCTTACGCCTTTTGCATCTTTTACAGACGCGCCACCAAATTTAAATACCTGTATCATCTTTTACTTTAGATTTTCAATGGTTTTTCTATCCATTTGTACTGTTTTCCAATCGTCTAGAATATGAGCGCCGTAGGATTTGTAAAACTCTACCGCATCTACATTCCAGTTTAAAACAACCCATTCTGCACGATTTACTTTTTTGGCTTTGGCATGTTTGAGAAACGCTTCGAACAAGGCTTTACCAATTCCTAATTTTCGAAATTCCTGTTTTACGATGAGATCTTCTAAATGAAATGTTAGTCCTTTCCAAGTGGAAAATCTATGGTAGAATAAAGCCAAGCCTAAGATGTTCTTATTGTGGTCTTCCGCGACATAACATAGAAAGGCAGGCTGTTCTCCAAAACCATGTTTTAGGAGGTATTTAGAATCTATTTCTACTGCATCAGGCTCTTTTTCAAAGTCTGCTAATTCCTGTATTAAGGCTAAGATGGCGTCAACATCTTTGGGCTCTGCAAAACGTATTTTAAATTCCATGCGCTTGTTTTAAAAATGTGCTTGCAAAAATAGATATGACATTGGTCATTTCATGAGTAATTAACATTAGAAAATCCATAAGGCTTTCTTAACTTTTTTTAGTTTTGTAAAAACTACATCGATTTCGTTATGGGACAACCACATCAAACCTTAGGAGAGTTTATTATTGAAAACCAAAAAACCTTTCAATACTCTTCAGGAGAATTATCTCGACTTATAAATTCTATACGATTGGCAGCAAAAGTTGTTAATCACGAAGTAAACAAAGCAGGACTAGTAGATATTACGGGTGCACATGGGCAAACAAATGTACAAGGTGAAGACCAGCAAAAACTGGATGTGCTTGCCAATGAGCTGTTTATCGAAACCTTAATTAACAGAGAGATTGTATGCGGGATTGCCTCCGAGGAAGAAGAGGACTTTATTACCATCCAAGGCCATAATAAAAACCATGATAATAAATACGTGGTGCTTATGGACCCACTAGATGGCAGTTCCAATATAGATGTAAACGTGTCTGTAGGGACTATTTTTTCGGTTTACAGAAGAATAAGCCCACCAGGCGAACCCGTAAATATCAAAGATTTTTTACAACCCGGGCATCAACAAGTTGCAGCGGGCTATATTATTTATGGGACTTCAACCATGTTGGTTTACACAACGGGTCACGGCGTGAATGGGTTTACCTTAAACCCGGCCATAGGTACCTATTACCTGTCTCATCCGGATATGCAGTTTCCGGAAACAGGTAGGATTTATTCTGTTAATGAAGGGAATTATATTCACTTTCATACAGGTGTAAAAAAATATATAAAATACTGTCAGGAGGAAGAAGGCGATAGACCTTATACATCCCGATATATAGGTTCTTTAGTCTCAGATATTCATAGAAATATGATAAAGGGAGGCATCTATATGTATCCTAAAAGCTCGAAAGCAGAAAAGGGAAAACTCAGGCTGTTATACGAATGCAATCCTATGGCCTTTATTGCAGAGCAAGCAGGAGGGAAAGCTAGCGACGGCTTTAGACGTATTTTAGATATACAACCCACTGAGCTTCACGAGCGAGTCCCCTTCTTTTGCGGCAGCAAAAAGATGGTAGAAAAAGCTGAAGAATTTATGCAGATGTATAAAGACGAATAAGAAAAATATAGGTCTCAGTTAGCTGTTTTCAATCTCTTTCATCATTTCTGTTTCTGTAGCTAACTGGGACTTTTTTTTAACTCCCATAACTTTTTACAGCATCTACAAAAGCCTGTGCATGAGGTACAGGGATATTCGGTAAAATGCCATGGCCTAAATTGGCAATATACCTGTCTTTGCCAAACGCATCTATCATCTCGTGAACCATTTTTGTAATAACCTTTGGAGGAGATAATAAGCGCGATGGATCAAAATTACCTTGTAGCGTTATGCTGTTGTTGGTTAAATCTCTTGCGGTTTGGGGAGCACACGTCCAATCTACTCCTAATGCAGATGCACCAGAAGTTGACATTTTTTCGAGCGCAAACCAACAACCTTTGCCAAAAGCAATTACAGGGATATCCTCTTTTAAGGCATCTATAATTTGCTGTATGTATTTCCAAGAAAACTCCTGATAATCTGTAGGTGATAACATGCCGCCCCAAGAATCGAACACTTGAACAGCATCTACACCGGCTTCTACTTTACCCTTTAGATAAGCAATCGTAGTTTCAGTTATTTTTTGCAATAAGCTATGAGCGAGATCAGGCCTAGAAAAACACATGGCCTTGGCCTTGTCAAAATTTTTAGAGCCTTGGCCTTGTACGCAATAACAAAATATGGTCCAAGGTGAACCGGCAAAACCAATTAGCGGAACCCTATTGTTTAGTTCTTGCTTGGTAAGCTTTATGGCATCATACACATAGCCTAGGCGTTCATAAACATCCGGAATCTCTACGTCTTCAATGCGTTTTTCAGAGTTGGTTGGCTTTGGCAACCATGGACCAACTCCGGCTTTCATCTCAACCTCAATATTCATAGCTTGTGGCACCACCAAAATATCGCTAAACAAAATGGCAGCATCCACGCCAACTTGATCAATGGGCATTACTGTAATTTCTGTAGCCAATTCCGGGGTTTGACATCGCGTAAAGAAGTCGTATTTTTCTTTAAGCTTCATAAAGTCTGGAAGATAGCGTCCTGCTTGACGCATCATCCAGACCGGTGGGCGTTCTACCGTATCTCCTTTTAGAGCACGGAGAAATAAATCGTTTTTTAACATAAATTAATCTCTTCCTAAGAAAATCATGATGTAATACAATAAGGTAGCTAAAGAACCGACAGCCGCTACAACATAGGTTCTAGCTGCCCATTTTAAACTGTCTTCAGCGTATTTGTATTCATCAGAATTTACAATTGCATTATCTTTTAGCCAAGCTAAGGCTCTATTACTGGCATCATATTCTACCGGCAAGGTAACAAAACTAAACAGGGTTCCTAAACCAAACATGATAATCCCAGCGAGAAGTACCAACTGTCCGAGTCCGGCAGATACAATCCCCATAAGAATAAACCCACCAAAAATAACCCATTGGCTGTAGGTGGATGCTACACTTACATAAGGGACCAAGTCGCTTCGCATTTGCAGCCATTTGTAGGCTTTAGCATGTTGTACAGCGTGCCCAACTTCGTGAGCAGCAACAGCAGCGGCTGCAGCATTTCTTTGGTTGTAAACGCTTTCACTTAAGTTTACGGTTTTCTTTTTGGGGTCGTAATGATCTGTAAGTCTTCCTGGTGTAGATATCACCTGGACGTCATAAATCCCATGGTCTGCTAACATTTTGGAAGCAATCTCTGCTCCAGTCATACCGTTTTCTAATCTTAGCTTAGAGTACTTTTTAATTTTAGCTTTTAGCGTTTGGCTCACTATGAAGCTCGCTAAAAATATCCCGATAATGAGTATATAAAACATATTTTTTACTTTTTAAATTTTAAACCTTACAATCAAATTTAAGTCCAAAACGATCAAAATCTGACATAATTACGTATTCTTTAAGGTAATTTGTAAAAATACTATTTTTAGTACATTGTGTAATGCTGAAGATTATTGTTTCTTGAGTTTTGCGATTTGATAGGTGCCAATGGGAAAGCCTTCAACTTTAAAATTACCATCATAGGTTTGTGTAGAATCTACGCGTGCTGTATTCGCCACACTAATTTCAAATACAGCAGCATTTTCAACAAATGAAATTTTTGAAGCCAATAAGCTGTTTTGAACCTTAAATAAAGATTGCAAACTATTATTCACAAAAGTGGTAGGAATTTTAATGCCATTGTTTTCATCTAAGGTATAGATGCCTTTTTCAGCATTGTTAGAAATGAGCTTAAAATTTCTAACATCTGTTCTGTCAGTATCGATGTACTTTAAAATATAATGGTATTGGCCAATAGTATCTGTTGCGGAAACTTCAAACTCCATTTGAAGATTTTTCACCTCCTGCGGAGCAAATATTTTTAATTCACCTTTATATATTCCTAAATACTCGACAGGGATATCCTGAGCGGCACTTACATTAAAAATGAATAGACAAATTATAAGAGGTATTCTCTTTATCATATTAGGCTGTTTTAATTCAAATTACAAAAAACAAGACATAGTTTGCTAAATCCAATTTACGAATCTTTCAAATAAAACTATTAAATAATAAAAATTTTTTAAAAACCTCATATATTTGAGGCCATTAATTTACAACGACTTTAAAACGTCGATATGTTGAAGCATTTCGATACAATTAAATACACAACACGATTATGAGATTACATATGCTACTTATAACAGGAATAGTCTTGTTAACCTTTATTCCAAGTCATTTAAGTGCCCAGGATAACTCAGGGAAACCTTACCAGGTTTTACAACCTACATCGGTAGATAAAGTAGCATCAATAGCGTCGAGAATAGATAAACTTCCGGTCGTAGATTTATTGGAAGAAAATGAGGTTAAGGATTCAAGGTACAGCTTAAAAAGCAGAAATATTTCGGTTATTCCCGGAAAAGGTTCTTCCGGCGATGATCCTTTGGCTTTGCTACAACAGCAAGCTCAGCAAAACCCCGGCACTAGTCCGGAATTGGTTTTTGAGACGGCATTATCCAATTCGCAGCCTACAGATCCTGCCGGTGCTGTTGGGCCAAACCATTATCTTGCTGTTACCAATACAGCCTTTAGAATTTTTGACAAAAACGGAAATCCTTTAACAGGTCAATTAGCACCTAATCCGGCTATATTTCCTAACGGAGGTTGTTGCGATTTAACCGCATCTTACGACAATGCTGCCGACCGATGGGTAATTACTTTTTTAGGCAATGGTGCTCAAATAGCTGTATCAGATGGGCCGGATCCTGTGAATGATACCTGGACAGTATACAACTACAGCAGTGTAAGCGATTATCAAAAACTGTCCGTATGGCACGATGGCTATTACATGACAGACAATACAAGCGGAACCTTTCACGTGTTTGAGCGGGACGAAATGTTACAGGGCAATCCAGGAGCACAAATGGTGTCTTTTACCGTGCCGGGATGGCAAGACCCGGGAGGATTTGACTCTCCGCAATTTCTTAATTTAAGTCATAACTCCTCAATTACCGGACCGGCAACTATGGTTTATATGGCCGATGATAGCTGGGCCAGTGTTTCTCAGGATGATCATATCAAGCTGTGGAGCGTGACAATGGACTGGAGTACCCCTACAAATTCGTCTGTTACCGGGCCAGACCGTTTGGGTGTCGATGCTACCGGAATTGCAGATGGTACAGTAACCGCTTTTAATTCCACGTTTGACGGTGGCTCGTTTAGTAACCTTACACAACCCGGTGGTGGCATTGCAATAGACGCGTTACAATGGACGATAATGAATCAGGCACAGTTTAGAAAATTTCCTACGCACAACTCAGCACTTTTTAATTTTGTGGTAGATACAGATGGCAGTGCAGGAGAACTTGCCGGTGTACGTTGGTACGAACTTAGGCAAAATGGCGATGGCCAGCCCTGGACCATTTACCAAGAAGGAACATACACAGCCCCGGATGGAAGACATGCTTGGAATGCCAGTTTAATTATGGATGCACAGGGCAATATTGGGATGGGATACACCTCGATGTCCGGCCCTACAACTTCCTCTACAGTCCAAGTAGGCTCATACTTCACCGGTCAACTGGCAGCAGCCTCAGGATCGGGAGTCATGGATGTTGCAGAAGGTGTAATTATGGCAGGCGATGCCAATATTCCCGGATTGCGCTATGGGGACTATAGTAAAATAGACATAGACCCGTCTAACGACAAAAAATTCTGGTTTGTAAACGAATTAATGCGTAATGGCAGAAAAAATGTATGCGGTGTTTTCCAATTAGCACCAAACACCAATAATGATGTTGGGATAACTAGTATAAATACGCCATCAAACGGCGATTTAAACTCTACAGAAAGTATTTCGGTTACCGTTTTTAACTATGGTCAAAACGATGCTTCCGGCTTTGACGTTACCTACCAAATTGATGGCGGCGCTGTAATTTCCGAGCCTTTTGTTGGTGTGATACCTTCCGCTACAACTGCGTCTTTTACATTCTCATCTACCGCAGATTTTTCAACCGAAGGTCAAACTTACACTATTTCAGCTTGCACAAATTATAGTATAGACGAAGATAACCTAAACGATTGTGCGACTCAAGATGTTACGCATCTTCTTACAAATGATTTGAGTATAACTCAGATCACTTCACCTACTACAGATACATCTTTAGGTCTAGAAACAGTAACTGTTAGCATTGAAAATTTTGGGACAGCAGACCAATCTGGTTTTGATGTATATTACTCTTTAGACGCTGGTGCTTTAGTTACCGAAACAGTAAGCGATGTTGTACCTGCCGGAGGTAGTATAGACTATTCATTTACGCAACTTGTAGATATATCCAGTAGCGGCCAAACCTATGTGATAGAAGCGTGTACAGCTCTACCTAACGACCAAAATACTGCCAACGATTGTTTTACAACAAATGTGAGTAACGAAATTTGCCAACCAACAGGCGATTGTTCATTTGGCGATGGCATTACTATGCTCGAAATAGGTACGATAGATTTAAATACAGTGCCGTGTTCCAATGGCTATGAGGATTTAACCAACGAAATCACAGACCTGGACAGAGCGGTAGGCAGCAATATTCATCCGGTAATTTTCCAGACAGGTTGGTCGCCTCAACATTTTTCTGTATGGATAGATTTTAATGATAATGGCAATTTTACCGATGCGGGAGAGTTGATGGTAGATACCGTTGTAGTACCATCTGGAGCTGATGGCATAGATCAGACCTATGACCTCAGCATTCCTACAGATGCAAATTTGGGCACCCATGTTATGCGCATAAGAGGCTTTGACCCAAATAATGGTGGTACACTAAACGATCCTTGTGGCGATCTTCAGTTTGGTAATACAATAGATGTAAGCGTAAACATCATCGACACCTCTTTGTCTATAAACGATTTTGAACTGGGCAACTCGGGCTTCAGCATTGTTACCAAACCAAATAATCAATTTGAGATTATACTCACTACCTCAGAAACCGAAGACCTAAGCTTTAATTTGTTTAATATGCTGGGTCAACAATTGGTTTACGATGTGCTTTCTAAGCAGAATGGTAAATATGTTTACAACCTAGACATGTCTTACGCTTCCAGCGGAACGTATATTGTAAAAGTAGGAAGAGGAACTAACTACAAAACAGGAAAATTGATCGTAAGATAGAACAACAACAAGCAAGCCTGTAGAATTTAATCTTCTCTTTTTTTGATGGATGTCAATTCTATAGGCGATGCGTCGTTGCATCTATTCATCATACGTAAGGGCCTGTATTGAAAGTAAATTTTCAATTCATTTTCTTTGAATTCAGCAAAATCTGAAGCCTCAAAATTGATAGGGTCTAATAGATTGTTTGTAGTTTCACTGTAGATTACAAATGGACAATCTGTGTTTTCCAATTTCTTTACAGTTCCAAGCTGATAACCCTCTTTTATCAGTTTTTCTTCTATTAGATTTGCCATACCTTTTTTAACTTTAGACAGTGTATCTGTTTTGTTTACAGAAGGATCGGTGTCAACTTTTTGCTTTGGAGAGTTGCAAGCTCCTATCAAAACGACTATGGAAAATATTGAAATTAGTTTATACATCATGTATTAAATCCTCTTAAGTTTAGCCTTATTTATAAATCTAACCTACAATATTTACAATTTTACCTGGCACAATAATCACGCGCTTCGGTGTTCTGCCTTGTAGTTGTTTTTGCGTACGTTCCTCTTTCATGACGATGGCTTCAATTTCATCTTTAGTCAAGCTCAAGTCTAACTCTAAAGTATATTTCATTTTGCCGTTAAATGAAATAGGATACACTTTGGTACTTTCGACCAAATATTTCTCTTCAAACAACGGATAAGGCTCGTAAGCCACACTTTTAGAATGGCCAAGTTTTTCCCATAATTCTTCTGCAATATGAGGCGCAAATGGCGAAATTAAGACACACAAAGGCTCCAAAACTTCACGATGGTTGCATTTTAACTGTGTTAGCTCATTTACACAAATCATAAAGGTCGAGACCGAGGTGTTTAAGCTAAAAGCTTCAATATCTTCTGTTACTTTTTTAATGGTTTTATGAATTGTCTTAAAGGCATTTTTATCGGCACTTTCATCTGAAACAACAAAGTTGTCCCCATCATGATAGAGCTTCCATAGTTTTTTCAGAAAGCCTAAAACACCTGATAAACCTGCCGTATTCCAAGGCTTAGACTGTTCGATAGGTCCTAAGAACATTTCATACAAGCGTAAAGCGTCTGCACCAAATTCGTCGCAAATATCATCGGGATTTACCACATTGTATTTGGATTTTGACATTTTTTCGACTTCACGGCTTACGATAAATTTGCCATCAGCATTTGTAATAAATTCAGCGTGTTTAAACTCTGGCCTGAATTGTTTAAAGCCTTCGATGTCAAGTTCATTTGAGGCATTAACTAGGTTTACGTCGGCATGAATTTTTTGAATATCATTTTCAACAGAAACGTCTTCAGAATAAATTTTGTTTGAAAGGATGTCTTTTTTTACAAAAGCACTATCACCCAAAATCATCCCTTGATTGATCATTTTCTGGAAAGGTTCATCTACATTAATAAATCCCCTGTCCTTTAAAAATTTAGTCCAAAAACGCGAATAGAGTAAATGCCCTGTTGCGTGTTCGCTACCACCAACATAGAGGTTGACGTTTTTCCAATAGTCTAAAGCTTCTTGAGACGCAAATGTTTCATCACGCTTTTCAGTTTCCATGTATCGGAACAAGTACCAGGAGCTGCCAGCCCAACCCGGCATGGTGTTAAGTTCCAGAGGGAAGACGGTTTTATGGTCTATTTTCTCGTTATCCACTACCTTATGATTTTCAGTATCCCAAGCCCAAACCTCTGCTCTTCCCAAAGGAGGCTCGCCTGTTTCTGTTGGCAAGTATTTTTCGACTTCCGGCAATCGTAACGGTAAGTGCTTTTCATCTATGAGTTTAGGTAAGCCTTCTACATAATAAACCGGGAAAGGTTCTCCCCAATAGCGTTGTCTGGAAAACACAGCATCGCGAAGCCTGTAATTCGTTTTTGATGTTCCAAAGCCTTGTTTTTCAATTTCGTGAATTGCCCGTTTGATGGCTTTTTTGATAGGTAAATCGTTTAAAAAATCGGAATTCGTGATTTGAGTCTTATCTTTTTCAGCAAAAGCTTCTTTAGAAATGTCTGTATCTTTAAAAATATTAGGGATTGGAATATCGAAATGTTTCGCAAAATCGTAATCCCTTTGGTCACCACAAGGCACAGCCATAACCGCACCAGTTCCATAGCCGGCTAAGACGTAATCGCCAATCCAAATGGGCACGGGTTCTTTAGTGAAAGGATGTTCCGCATACGCGCCAGTAAACACCCCACTTATGGTTTTCACATCGGCTAATCGCTCGCGTTCACTCCTTTTTTTGGTTTCTTCAATATAGTGTTCTACAGCTTTTTTCTGTTCTTCAGTCGTAATTTGTTTAACCAGATCGTGCTCTGGTGCAAGCGTCATAAAAGACACGCCGAAAATGGTGTCAGGTCTTGTCGTAAAAACAGAAATTTTGAATTCAGAATTTAAAATTTTAAATTCAACAGTGGCTCCAACCGATTTTCCAATCCAGTTGCGTTGAGCGTCTTTAATGCTATCGGTCCATTCTAAAGACTCAAGGCCGGATAGTAAGCGCTCTGCATAGGCTGAAATGCGCATGCTCCATTGTTTCATTTTTTTGCGCACAACAGGGTGCCCGCCACGCTCGGAGAGGCCATTGATGATTTCGTCATTGGCCAAAACAGTACCTAAAGCAGGACACCAGTTCACTTCGGTTTCTGCCAAATAAGTTAATCGGTATTTTAATAAAATGTGTTCCTTTTCATTGGCACTATAGGATGCCCATTCTTCTGCAGAAAATGAAGAGACATCGTCATCACAAGCGACGCTGAGGTTTTGATTTCCTCCTTTTTCAAATGCTGAAATAAGCTCTGTAATTGGTTTTGCTTTTTGCTCTTCATAATCGTAAAAGGACTCAAAAAGCTGCATAAAAATCCACTGCGTCCATTTGTAGTATTCCGGATTACTCGTTCTCACTTCTCTGTCCCAATCGAATGAAAACCCAATGCGGTCCAACTGCTCTCTGTAGCGTTTGATGTTGTTTTGGGTTGTCTTTGCAGGATGCTGACCGGTTTGGATAGCATACTGCTCGGCCGGTAATCCAAAAGAATCATAGCCTTGCGGATGAAGCACGTTAAAACCTTTATGTCGTTTATACCTGGCGTAGATATCGCTCGCAATATAACCTAAAGGATGCCCAACATGTAAGCCTGCACCGGATGGGTAGGGAAACATGTCCAGTACATAAAAAGGTGGTTTCTTATCCTCACCTAATTCGTTGGGTTGTTTGGCTTTAAAGGTTTTATGTTCAGCCCAGTATTTCTGCCATTTTGCTTCAATCTCGTTAAAATGATAAGCCATGAATCTTGTTCTTATTTTTTTGCAAAAGTAATATTATTGAGTGTAACCAAAATACATTTATCACGCTATTAAATTCCAGACATTTATAAAACTCCGTAATAGATTACTTATTTTTAGAATCGTATATTAGTTTTATAACTTTTAGAATGAAAAAATTCCTTAGACTTCTCATTATTGGATTTTACTTATTTGCTGGATTGTACCATTTTATTAATCCCGAATTTTATTACGGCTTGATTCCGGATTATCTGCCTTTTCCTAAGTTTATAAATTATTTTTCTGGCGTTTTAGAAATTCTATTAGCCATAGGCGTAGCTGTTCCTAAATATAGACGGCTTGCATCTCATGGCATTATCTTGTTACTTATATTGTTTATCCCTTCCCATGTTTATTTTATCCAAATCGGGTCTTGTGTTGAAGGTGGCCTTTGTGTTTCGCCTTGGATTGCGTGGGTGAGGTTGCTCGTTATTCATCCGTTGTTGATGTTTTGGGCGTGGAGTGTTGCTCCAAATGCTTTAAGGAAACAAATAAGCGACTAATTTCTTTGTATTCAATTATATTTACAACATGAATTACGAGCAAAAAATCCAATATTTTGCAAATCATTATCCACGGATTTCTGATGTTGCTGCAAAAGCCAAAAAACGTATTCCTAAGGTCGCTTGGGAATATTTAGATTCCGGAACTGGTAGTGAGCAACTTTTAGCAGCAAATAAAACAGGCTTTCAAAACCTTCAGTTTATTCCGCGTTTCTGTAAAGGGGAATTTAATGCAGAAGTTTCCACGCGCTTATTTGGCAAAGCATATGCTGCGCCAATTGGTATGGCGCCAGTAGGCTTAACCGGATTAATGTGGCCAAAAGTTGAGCAACACCTAGCTAAGACAGCCAAGCGTTTACAAATTCCATTTTCACTCAGTACCGTAGCAACAGAAACCCCTGAAGTGATTGGTGAGCATGTTGGAGATATGGGTTGGTTTCAGCTTTATCCACCAAAAGATAAAAGTGTGCTTAAATCCTTACTTGAGCGAGCTATGGAGGCCGGATTTACAACCTTGCTGATTACAGCAGATGTGCCAATGGCCAGCAGACGCGAACGCAGTAAAAAGGCTGGACTGGCAATTCCACCAAAAATAACACCTCGACTCATTTTAGATGGGTTAACACATCCAAAATGGACTTTGGAAACGCTGAAACACGGCTTACCCCGATTACGAACGGTTGAGCATTATACCCAGACAAAGGATATGAAATTCACCAGCGGGTTTGTAGGCAACAGGCTTGGTGGCACTTTAGACTGGGAATATTGTAAAGCAGTTAAAGAAATATGGAATGGTCCTGTTATTCTAAAAGGCGTCTTACACCCTGCAGATGCTAGAAAAGCTGTAGATTTAGGACTAGATGGTATTTATGTATCGAATCATGGTGGGCGTCAGTTTGATGGCGCGTTGACGGCTATCCAAGCATTGCCTGAAATTGTAAAAGCGGTAAAAGGCGAAGTGCCCATACTATTTGATAGTGGGATTCGATCAGGTCTTGATGTGATGAAGGCTATATATTTAGGCGCCGATTTTGTATTGGTTGGCCGACCATTTGTACAGGGCGTTGCTGGACTTGGTCCACTAGGAGGCGATCATATTGCTCATATTCTAATCGATGATTTAAAGAATAATATGGTCCAACTAGGCGCTCAAAGTTTAGAAGATATTCGTAAAGCAGATGTTGCTTGGCGTTAGAGAATATTACCTTTAGTTGCTTCTCTATCCTTTTGTAAAAAAATTGGCAAAAAATAAGGCGAGTGATTTAAACTCGCCTTAGTTCTATTTTCCTAGCTATACAATTTCTTGTAGTAGTCGTCGGCCATTCTTGCACTTGTAAACTCAGGAATCACATCGTCCATAGCTTTGAATACAATTTCTTGCCATTGTTTTGGATCGTCGTAATACATTGGGATAACCCTTTGCTCAAGTAAATCGTAAAGGTTATCTGCGTCCATACGATCTTGGTCCCAAACAGGCAGTCTATGGTCTAGTGCAGGTAAGACAAAGCTGTTTTTGCCATTGTCTTCAAACTCAGGTATCCAGCCATCGTTTATAGTCACATTTACAGATCCATTCATAGCTGCTGTCATACCACTGGTTCCCGAAGCTTCTCTGGTGATTCTTGGCGTGTTTAGCCAAACATCAGAACCGTACTTCATGGCACGAGATAATTCTAATTCGTAGCCTGTAAGTACCGCTAAGTTAGGATGATTTTTTGATACATTTACCAAATTGTTAAACACATCGATAGCATAATAATCATAAGGATAAGGTTTTCCGGCCCAAATAATTTGAACAGGATAGTCTGCATTCCTGATGAGTCTTAAAAAGCGTTCAAAGTCGTGGAATAATAAATCTGCACGTTTATAACCGGCAAATCGTCTGGCCCAAACAAAGGTCAGGACATTTGGGTCAAATTGTTTACCTGTTTGTTTAAACACTTCTTCAAAGAGCTGTTTTTTCAAGGCTTTTTTTCTGCGCTTATAAGTTGCAGAATTTTTCTTTTCCCAAGCATTTCGAATGCTCTTATCTTGCCAGTACTTTTGGTTTTGAGAGTTTGTAATGGGTATAATTTCAGAAATACCATCAAAATCTTTCCACATGTCTTGAGATACTTTCGCATGCAGCTTAGAAACTGCATTTGTTTTTTTAGACATGCGTAGAGCAGATACGGTATAATTGATATTAAAATCGTTTACAGACTCTCTTTCAAGGTCATGAAATGGTAAATGTCTACCAAAAAAGCCACATCTGTTTAAATGAGAAGTATCGCGCTCTTCGTTTCCTGCTTTCTCCGGTGTATGCGTTGTAAACACCATTTGGTCTTTGGTAACCCCTTTATCTCTTAAATAGTAAAAAGCCGGTAAAGCATGTCCTTCGTTTAAATGGTACAAATCTGCTCCACCTAATTTTTCAACTACTTTAGAGCCGCCAATACCCAAAACTATACTTTGAGATACACGTGTCACTTCATTTGCATCATACAAATGGTTGGTTATGGTTCTGGATAAAAAATCATTCCCTTCCACGTCTGTGCTTAATAAGTAAATGGGTACTGTCCCAAATATTTCAGGCTTTAGCACATAAGCTCTTACTTTCACATGCGGGTTTTGGTGAAGTTGCACTTCAACTTCGATGCCTGTATCTTCTAAAAAGTCAAAATGTTTTTCGTTAAATTCAACTCTCAATGTATCGTCTTGGTTTCTGGACTGGTCGTAATATCCATACTTCCAAAGCATGCCAATACCAATCACATTTTGTTTTAATTCAAAAGCAGAACGCATGTGCGAGCCCGCTAGGAAGCCTAAACCACCTGAATATATATTTAATGATTGGTCTATTCCAAATTCCATACTGTAATACGCAACTTTTTTGCTATATGCTTTTGCTGGTTTGTACGGATGGTACCAATTGCTGTACTTACTTTCCATGTTTAAATATTTAAGTTATTAAAAAAGTATTTTTTTGTGATAGATAATCGCTTAGAAAAGACCATATATTTCTCCATCATCGCTAATGTCTATCCACTCTGAAGCAGGATGTGCAGGGAGTCCCGGCATACGCATGATGTCTCCTGTTATAGGAATTAAGAAACCAGCGCCAGAGGCAATTTCAATTTCTCTAACGGTAATGGTAAAATCTTTTGGTCGGCCTAGTAATGCCGGATTATCTGATAAGGATTTTTGTGTTTTGGCTATGCAAACAGGAAGGTTGTCTAAGCCTAGTTCTTTTATTTGTTTGAGTTGTCGTTTTGCAGTAGAGTTGTAATCCACATGTTTCGCGCCGTAGATCTTCTTCGCAACGCGTTCAATTTTGGTCTCTATCGGCATCTCCCAGTCATATATGGGATTAAATGTTGTATTACACTGTTTTACCGCTTCTTGAACATGTTTTGCAAGCTCTATGGCTCCTTTACCTCCTTTTTGCCAGACATCTGCAACTGCGCATCGTATGTTTTTCACTCTAGCAAAATCTTGGATAAGTTGTATTTCTTCCGGGCTATCTGAAGTGAATTTGTTGATAGCAATAACAGGCTCTAGTCCAAACTGTTGGATATTTTCTAAATGTTTCTCAAGATTAGGCAAACCTTTTCTTAGGACATCAACATCAGGGTTTTCCAGAGATTTTAGGCTACACCCACCATGGTATTTTAAGGCTCTTATGGTTGTCGTAAGCACAACAGCTTTAGGTGAAATGCCAGCACTCTGACACTTGATGTCAAAGAATTTTTCTGCGCCTAAATCAAATCCAAACCCTGCTTCTGTTACAGTATAGTCTGAATAGCTCATGCCCATAAGTGTCCCGATAACGGAGTTTGTTCCTTGTGCTATGTTTGCAAATGGTCCACCGTGAATTATTGCCGGATTGCCTTCCAGGGTTTGAACCAAATTAGGTTTTATAGCATGACGAAGCAGGGTCGCCATCGCACCTGCTACTTTTAAATCTCTTGCAAAAATGGGTTTTTTATTAAAGGTATACCCAATAAAAATATTACCTAAACGGCGCTTTAGGTCGCTTAAATCTTTGGATATACAGAGAATAGCCATAATTTCGGAAGCCGCAGTGATGTCAAATCCTGTTTCTCTTGGAATACCAGAACTTGTACCGCCAAGGCCTACAATAATTTTACGTAAAGCCCTGTCGTTCATATCGACAACCCTTTTCCAGGTAATGGTTCTATGGTCTAAACCTAAGGAGTTTGTTTTGCTTTGTATATTATTGTCTATAACTGCAGAGAGTAAGTTGTGAGCTTTTTCTATAGCAGAAAAATCGCCGGTAAAATGCAGGTTAATGTCTTCTAAAGGCAAAACTTGAGCATATCCACCGCCAGTTGCACCACCTTTTATTCCAAAAACCGGCCCTAGAGAAGGTTCTCTTAAAACTACAGTTGTTTTATTATTCAACTGGTTTAAAGCTTCAGATAATCCAATGGAAATTGTAGTTTTTCCTTCACCGGCAGGAGTAGGCGAAATCGCAGATACCAAGATTAGATTACTTTTTTGTGCGTTCTCGAGATTTATACAAGATAGTGGAATTTTAGCCTTGTTCTTGCCATACATTTCGATTACTTCCTGATCTATGCCGAAGGCTTCTGCAACTTCTGTAATGGGTTTTAAATCAGCTTCTTTAGCGATTTGGAGGTCAGTCATATAACAGACTTAAAATTAAGCTTCAAATATAAGTGTTTAACTTCCAAAAAAGCTGATTATTGTCATATTAAGCCTTTTGTGTTAAATTTTGTCAGAAAAAAGTAGCAGTCTAAGCCTTAGTTTTGATGTTTGAAAAAAGACAACTGTAATTTTAAAAAAAGGATCTCATCTGAGATGAAGTATATTGTAAGCACGAATTTTAAGTTATGAATGATAATTTAGTTAACGAATTTTTTGGAATAGGGATACAAAATGGGAAGACGCCTGAAAATCTGGGCGTGCTATGGCGATCTGCGCAAAATTTAGGTGCGAGTTTTATTTTCACTATAGGAAACCGCTATGCCAAGCAGGCTTGCGACACACATCATGCCGTGAAATCTATGCCTTATTACCATTACGATACTTTCGAAGCATTTTTTAATCATTTGCCAAAAGGAGCAAGGTTGGTAGGAGTGGAATTAACAGAAAAAGCAGAAGCCTTAGAAACCTTTCATCACCCTCGTCGTTGCGTTTATTTACTCGGCGCGGAGGATCATGGCCTTTCTAACGAAGCCATAGAAAAAAGTCATTTTTTGGTCAAATTTAAATCTCAATTAAGTTTAAATGTATCCATAGCCGGCAGTATTGTGATGTACGACAGGCAATTGGATAAGCCAAGATGCTGATTGTATACCCTCGTTTAGCATTTCCCTAAGGGAAAACTGTTTGATTTTGTCAAGTGTTTTATCTTTAGACAAAAATTAGATATGCGTTTTCTTACTTTACTATTTCTCGTTTTGTGTTTTAAGCTTTCAGCACAAATTCTTCCAGAGCGTGAACGTGCAGCTTTAAGAGATGAAATTCTAGCAGATCGATTTAATAACCTGCTTCCTAAACTCATGGACGATGCCAATATAGACATGTGGTTGGTGATTTCCAGAGAATATAACGAAGACCCTGTCATGCGAACCATGCTGCCGGCTACATGGCTAAATGCCCGACGCAGAACCATTTTAGTTTTTATCAGAAACAAGAAAGAAAATACGATTGAAAAACTGGCTATTGCACGATACGATGTTGGCGAAAACATTAGCTCGGCGTGGGATAAGGAAAAACAACCTGACCAGTGGCAACGCTTGGTAGAGATTATACAAGCATACAATCCTAAAACCATCGGTATAAATTATTCCAAATACTTCAACATTGCAGATGGTATCGTTAAAACCGATTATGAAGAACTTATTGATGCTTTACCAAAAGAACAAGAGTCTAAATTAGTTTCTGCAGAGCAATTAGCTATTGCTTGGATAGAAACACGAACCGAAAAAGAAATGCAACTTTACGATCAGTTAGTCGAAATTACCCACAGCATCATTGACGAAGCCTTCTCCACTAAGGTGATTACCCCGGGAGAGACAACAACCGAGGATGTCGTATGGTGGATGCGCCAAAAAACAACAGACTTAGGCTTGGAAAACTGGTTTCATCCCACTGTCGATGTGCAACGCGCTAAAGCAGAGCTAAAATCCGAAAAAGAAGCCTTTAGCAAAGCAAAACCTGATATGGTGATACGCAGAGGGGATTTACTACACTGCGACTTTGGTATCACCTACGTTATGCTAAATACGGACTGCCAACAACATGCTTATCTTTTAAAAGAAGGAGAAAACGAAGTACCTCAATATTTAAAAGAGGCCTTTAAAACAGGTAATAGGGTTCAGGATATCCTTACAGGAAATTTTGTAAAAGGCAAAACAGGGAATGAAATTTTACTAGCCTCTTTGTCCGAAGCTAAAGCTGAAGGCTTACGACCTTCTATTTACACCCATCCTTTAGGCACTTATGGGCATAGCGCCGGACCAACTATTGGGATGTGGGATAGTCAAGGCGGTGTTCCCGTAAATGGCGATTACCCTTTGCATTATAACACCGTTTACGCCATCGAATTGAACAATACCGTTTATGTTGAGGAATGGGGAAAAGATGTACGCATTATGCTTGAAGAAGCAGGTTTCTTCTGCAAAGAAGGGTTTCGTTATGTTGTAAAACGCCAAGAAATGATAAAACCTATACGATAACAGAGGTTGTATTTAAGATTCAGTTTTTGTATTACCTTAAATAGCTTGCACCATTTACATCGATAATGGTTCCTGAAGAATAGGACGCTTCGCTAGAAGCTAAAAACAGTATGGCGTGTGCTACTTCTTCTGGTTTTGCCATGCGTTTAAAAGGTGATTCTCTTAATAAATTCTCTCTTTCTGCAGGTGTAAGAGTTTTTGCACCCATTTCGGTATCTGTAAACCCAGGAGCTACAACACCAACATAAATATGATGTGGCGCTAAGCGTTTTGCTAAGGACTGGCTCATGGCATTTAATGCGGCCTTGCTTGCGCCATAAGCCGGTTTAGTGGGTTCGCCTCGAAACGCACCTCTGGACGATACGCTCACAATATGACCTCCTCCGGTTTTCATCATTTCTTTAGCGGCCAAATAAGATAAATTGGCTACGGCAAAAAAATTGGTTTGAAATGTATTTTCAAACGCATTTGACCATTCTTCAAAGCTAACCTCTTCAATAGTATGGGGGATAGAAATACCGGCATTATTGATGAGAATATCAATTTTTCCAAATGTTTTGATGACATCTTCAACCAGCGCTTTGGCTTCAGTTTTAATCGAAATGTCATATTTAAAACAGCAATGCCCTTCGCCTTCAAGCTCTCGAACTGTTTTTTCAGCAGCAGCAGTATTAGATTTATAATTTATACCGACTATAGCACCTTGATTGGCGAATGCTATTGCTGTGGCTTTTCCTATTCCTCTAGATCCTCCTGTAATGAGGACGGTTTTATTTTCAAAGGTTTTCATGTCCTATATATTTATGTGTGCTTAATGATGTGTTGTTAATTGGCATGAGATAAAGATAATGCTTATTAGTAATTCTTCGTAAAGCCTTGGACTCTGACACAATTTGAATTCACAAAATATTTATTTTTGTTTAATTATAATCTATAAATAACAGAACAAAAACAAAGAAAATAAATTTATTAATAATACACATAAATATAATTTATATTGAAAATAATCCATTAAGAAACCGTTTTCGTTGCGTATTTGAGTAATCTTTCTTCAAAAATATGATATTTATCATGTATTAAACTCGTTTCACTCCTCACCTTTGCACACGCAACAAAAGTTAATATTATTAACATTTAAAAAAATAAAAGGTGATGAAAGAATTGAGTTTTAAAATAAGTTTACTGGTTTTCTTCTTTTGGGGACTACATCAAGTGAATGCCCAGCAAACTTTTAAAGTTGATGCTGAAGAAAGTAAAGTTCTTATCGAAGGGACCTCCAATATACACGACTGGGAAATGACTGCTGAAAACCCAAACAGTACTCTGAAATTAAATCAAGATGCTCTCGAGGATATTGCTTCCATTTATTTTGAAGTCATGGTGCAAAACATGAAAAGCGGAAAAAGCAAAATGGACAAAAACACTTATAAAGCACTTAACGAAGAAGATCATGAGAAAATTTACTTTAAGTCTTCTCAAATAGAGTATAAAGACGGTACTTATCACGCTAATGGCAAATTAAACATTGCGGGTACGGAAAAACAAGTAAAAATCCCGTTTCAGCTGAAAGAAGAAAATAATAAGCTACACCTTAATCTTACTTATCCTATTCATATGTTAGACTATAAAGTTGAGCCTCCAACAGCTTTATTTGGCACCATTAAAACAGGAGAAGATGTAACTATAAACATGAATTTAATTTACAAATAAATCCACAAATATGAAAACCATGAAAACTACGTTGTTCTTGCTAATTGGATTGGCAATTACACAATTATCGTTCGCTCAAATCCGTGATCTAGACAACTTTAGACCGCGAGATCAAAGAGGTATCAATGTCTTCGAAGAGCCAAAAGATACCGACACTTCTTTCGAGAATATTAAAGTAAGAATAGGTGGTGCTTCTACCTTACAGTACCAGTCTATTAACCATGAGAATTCTGGCGCTGTGCCTTTAGCGACGCTTGGAGATAACTTTAACCTTGCTACAGCCAACTTAGACTTAGACGTACAACTTTATGACGGTGTGAGAATGCACTTAAGAACTTACTTGTCTGCACGTCACCATCCAGAAGCTTGGGTAAAAGGCGGTTACATCTTAATTGATAAGCTAGAATTTGTAAAAGAAGGCTTTATGGAAGAATGGATGAAGTACCTTACCTTTAAGTTTGGCCACATGGAAAATAACTATGGTGATGCTCACTTTAGAAGAACAGACAACGCTCAGGCTATTTACAACCCATTTATTGGAAACTATCTTATGGATTCCTTTACTACAGAAGTTGGATTCGAGGCATACTACCGTAACAACGGTTGGATTGCTATGCTTGGTATGACGAATGGTAGACTTAACCAGTCTCCTGTAGAAACAAATACTCAAGCTTCTCTTCTGGCAAAATTAGGGTATGACAAACAGGTTAATGACGATTTTAGATTTAGATTAACCGGTTCTGTATACCATACAGGTGAGTCTTCTAAAAATTTCTTGTATGATGGCGACAGAGCAGGTTCTAGATATTATCTTGTTCTTGAGGAAGAAGGCGCTTCTGCTGTCTCTGCCTTCCGATCTGGTCGTGTAAACCCAGGTTTTGGTACAGAGCTTACTGCTGTTATGATTAACCCATTTATGAGATACAAAGGCTTTGAATTCTTCGGTATCTATGAAAATGCTACAGGTAAAGGCTTTGGTCCTAATCCTCCAGACAGAACTTATAACCACTATGCTGCGGATTTAATTTACCGTTTTGGAGAAACTGAAGATTTCTACATTGGTGGAAGATACAGTATGGTCGATGGAGAACATCCATCTGGCCAAGACATAACTGTAGATAGAATTCAGTTAGGTGCTGGTTGGTTTTTGACCAAAAATATTTTAGCCAAGTTAGAATATGTAAACCAAACGTACTCAGATTTCCCAACAGGTGACATCTTAGATGGTGGTGAGTTTAATGGAATTATGATGGAAGCCGTCATCAGTTTCTAATATTTTATTTTGAATTAACCAAAGGGCTTGCTATATTGGTAAGCCCTTTTTAAAATTTAAAACCATGAAAGCTATTATTTATCTCCTTTGCTTGACAAGTTTTGGCTTTTTTATAATTACCAACAACACTGCAGATATTCACATTAATAATGGAAGCGAAGTCATTATTAAAGGGAAATCTAATGTTAATCGCTTTACTTGCGAGTATAAATCTACCATATCTCAGGGCTGCAACAAGATTACTTACAATGTTTTTGATAACACTTACTTACTTCAGGATGCCAGCCTAACACTTACCACCAATTCATTTGACTGTGGCGGCAGAATGATTAATAAAGACTTTAACAAATTGATGCAAACCGATGAGCATCCTAACATCTTAATTAAACTAAAGCATATAAAAGCTCTAAACAATACCTTCAATGTTACGGCAGATATTCATATTGCAGGAAAGAAGAATACATATACCTTCGAAATGTATCACAAAAAGGACCAAAAATATACAGGTGCGTTGAGTTTAAATATTGAAGATTTTGATATGGAAGCCCCTAACAAACTTTTAGGAGCCATAAAGGTTCATCCTGAAATCGATATTAATTTTGATCTTAATATCGCCTTCAGCCATACTAAGTAATTCAATAAAACTTTCAATTCTCTATCTAAAGCACCTTACCTTTCATTAGAAATTTACTTATTGTTTTTGGCATTAAAACAAGTTGATATTAAATGAATTGACAAAATCTAAAGAATATAATCTGTACGCACAAAACTGGACTGCTTACTTGCCAGTAAATCTTCAAGAATCTCCGTATTGGTTACATTATCTTTCGCGGCAACAAAAGTTCTGATAGAAAACGATCGTAAAGCATCGTGAACGCTCAAAGTTGCTTTTGCCGAATCTTTTCTCCCTGTAAAGGGGTACACATCAGGCCCTCGTTGGCACGAGCTGTTTAGGTTTACACGACAAACAAGATTAACTAGGGTATCGATTAAAGGCGAGAGCTCTTCCACATTATTGCCAAACAAGCTAGCTTGCTGACCATAATTAGACTCTGCCATGTCATCCAAAGGCTCATTGATATCCGAGAACGAAACAACCGGAATGACTGGCCCAAACTGTTCTTCGTGATAGACACGCATATCATCTGTAACAGGATATAAGACTGCGGGCCAAATGTAATTTTCAAAATGCTTACCACCTTTTTTGTTCAATATTTTGGCTCCTTTTTCTACAGCATCATCAATTAAGTCCTGGATATAAGCAGGTTTATCGGGTTCTGGTAAAGGCGTTAATAAGGTATCTTCCCATGGATTGCCAAACGCCTGGTCATCAACCGCTTTAGTGAACTTCTTTAAAAACTTGTCTCTTATATCTTCATGTACATAAACTATTTTTAATGCTGTACATCGTTGCCCGTTAAAGGACAAACAACCAGAGATACATTCGCTAACAGTTAGGTCTAAATCTGCATCAGGTAAAATGATGGCTGGGTTTTTGGCCTCAAGACCTAATATTAATTGTAATCGATTACTTTTAGGGTGTTGGTCTATTAATGCATTTGCCGATTTGCTGTTTCCAATAAGCGCTAAAGCATCTACTTTTCCCGTTTTCATTATTGGGCTGGCCAGTACGCGACCTCGTCCAAAAATAATATTGACGACGCCCGGCGGAAAACTTTCTTGAAAAGCTTCTAAAAGTGGTGTAATTAAAAGCACACCAAACTTAGCAGGCTTAAAAATCGTTGTGTTACCCATGATTATAGCAGGTATAAGCAAGGCAAAAGTTTCGTTTAAAGGATAGTTATAAGGGCCTAAACATAAGACAACCCCAATTGGACCACGTCTGATGTGCGCGTAAACGCCATCCTGTTTATGGAACTTCGCAGCGTCTCTGTCCAGTTCTTTATAGTCGTCAATCGTATCGTAAATGTATTTGACCGTTCTGTCGAATTCTTTTTCGGAATCGGTAAGGTTTTTACCTATTTCCCACATTAATAATTTAACCACTTCGTCGCGTTTGGATTCCATCTTTTTTACAAAGACTTCCATACAGGCAATCCGTTGACTCACCGTCTTGGTGGGCCATTTGCCTTTTCCTCTGTCATAAGCTTGCAAGGCCGCCTCAAGAGCTTCTAATCCTTGTTTTTCTTCTAAATTAGGAACGCTACCTAAATACGTAGGTTTATACTCCATTGTGGAAGAAATACTAGAATTTATGACCGCTTTATCACCAGCCCAATGTATTAATTCGCCGTTGATTAAATAACGGGATTCTTCAAGGGGTTGATCTAGTTTAAATTGTTCGGGAATAGGTTTAAAATTCATAATAAGATTGTATTAATGCATTTAAAGATAGGCAAATATTCTCTAGAACAGCGTCTTTACTGTTTTGTTCTCAATGGATTAACAGAAATTCAAACCCTGGCTGAATTAGTTGCCAGGAACGTTTTCGATTAAGTTCTGATTCTCTTCGGTGATTTCAATTATTCTCGGCCAGACCAATTCAGAAAAATTATTTAAAACAGGGTAACTTACAGATCGTTCTAAAACAATCTGGTCTACAATTTCAGCAGAATTGTTTACAGCATTAAACACTATTAGTAAAACACTAAGAATTAATGCGAATTTTATGGCACCAAACACACCGCCAAAAAAGTTGTTTACAAAGCCTAAAGCGGCGTAATCTATAATTTTTGTAAGGAGTTTTCCAATAAAAGCCACAACAATAACAATGAGGATAAAGCTAACAATGTAGGTGGTAATTTTTAAATACGAGTCTTCCCAATCTACCCATTGTCCTATGTACAAACCGTAGTTTTGTGTGATGATAAATGCTCCGATAATTCCAATTATCAGCCCCAGTAATGAGGTAATTTCTAATATCAACCCATTTCTAAATCCTTTGTAGAAACCAAGGAGTAAGATGACGCCAACTATAATGTCTATGATATTCATGGCATAAAAAACCATAAAGGTATAATTCTTTAAGTTAATTTTTAAGGTGTAGCTTAAAAAATCATCAATAAAAAAGCTTACTAAGCTTATTATTTATTTAGGCCTAATTAAAATTCTTCTTCAATTTTTGGGTTTAAATTGATATCTTCATGCTTTTAAAATTCAGAATTTATGAAATTGAGTATATATTACGTTGCATCGCTATTAATGATTTTATGGTCTTGTCAAAACAGCCCTGAAAAAGAAACGATTTCTGCAACGGATATGGCTAAGGAACAACCCGTTGCAATTGTTATTCACGGCGGTGCCGGAAACGTAACACCGGAGCGTATTCCGCCTGATCAACAAAAAGCCTATGAAGCGAAGCTTGATGAAGCCATAAGTAAAGGTTATGAAATTCTCCAAAATGGAGGCTCATCGATGGATGCGGTGATTGCTACCATAAACATCTTAGAAGATTCGCCACTGTTCAATGCCGGGAAAGGTGCTGTGTTTAATTACGATGGCTATAACGAACTGGATGCTTCGATCATGGATGGCAAAACCCAAAACGCCGGCGCTGTTGCAGCGGTTACTACAATTAAAAACCCGATAAATCTGGCCTACGAAGTAATGGTAAATTCAGACCATGTGATGCTTTCCGGAAAAGGCGCCGAAGATTTTGCCAAAACACGAAATTTACAGTTTGTCGATTCGACTTATTTTATGACCGAAAGCCGTTTAAAGGCCTTACAACGTGCTAAAGGCAAGGAAATGGCAAGTAGAGTCTACTGGGAAGACTCCAAATACGGAACCGTGGGTTGTGTGGCACTAGACAAAGACGGCAATATTGTCGCCGGCACATCTACCGGAGGTATGACCAACAAACGCTGGAACCGTATTGGCGATGCACCCATTATCGGCGCCGGCACCTATGCCAACAACGAAACCTGTGGCGTCTCTGCGACCGGATGGGGCGAATATTTTATTAGACTCGGTGTGGCGCACGACATCTCCGCACAGATGATGTATGCCAACAAAAGCCTTCAGGATGCCGCAGAAGATGTAATACTTAACAAACTAGAAAACCTTGGTGGCGATGGCGGTATTGTCGCCTTGGATAAAGAGGCAAATATCTCCATGGTGTTTAACTCTAATGGGATGTTTAGAGCATCGATTGACAAGAATGGCAAGAAAGTGGTGAAGATCTTTAGGGATTAGGTTAAATCAATATCTTAAATAATTCTATTTCAGCTTTTCTCTAAATAGATAGCCTGATGAAGTCTGTGGTATAACAAATTTTTAGATGATACATTATTGTGTTTTTCTACATAAAACACTGTTTTTTCTAATATGTTATCCCTATTTTTAGACTGTCTAACTCTTTGATAAAGAGATAATGAATCTTTGATTAAATCTCTATTTTTTAAAAATAAATTGTCAATATAATAGTTAAGATTATAAGCTATTCTTCAAACAACCAAAACTATTCAACATGAGAAGAATTTTTAGATTCATCCTGCTCCTAAACACTTGTTTTCTGCTAATACAATGTAGTAAAGAACCTGCAAACGACTTATCGTTCTTTAAAGATTACATCTTTACCCATACACAAGATCATATATCTGTGGCAGACCCGATACTTATCAAATTGGTGAAGCCTGTTGAAAACTTTAACTTAAATGATGAATTGCCAAAAGATATCATTGAGGTAACTCCAAAAATAGAAGGTAAAACATGGCTAAGTTCCGACCGAAGCCTTGTTTTTGAACCTAAAGAGCATTTGACTTCTGGTAAAACATATACGTTTACGCTTAACCTTGCGAAGTTGTATAATAATATAAAAAGTAAATACGAATCTTATGCTTTCGAAGTAGCTACCATAACACCGGATTTTAAAATCAGCTTAAACAATTTAGAATTTTACGACGAAGATTGGGCGTATCGCTATGCAGATATCGAAACCTCAGACATTGCAGCACTTAAAGACGTGCAAAACATAGCAAGCGCTTCTCAAAATGGAATAGGCCTGAGTCTGGATTGGACAGGTAACCCGGAGAGCGGTACTTTTTTTAGATTTAAAATAGATAGTATAAAACGCTATAAAAACCCAACTGAAGTAGAACTCCGATGGGATGGTAGTTTCATGAATGCCGACAATAAAGGAGAAACCGCCTTTTCTATTTCGCCTAAAGATGTGTTTGAAATATTGAATGTCACCACCCAAGGTGTAGGTAATCAAAGAATAACCGTAAATTTTTCTCAAGATCTTCAACAAAATCAAAATCTAAAAGGCCTTGTTGAATTGGATACAGATAGCGACCTGAAT
Organism: uncultured Mesohalobacter sp.; assembly: GCA_964396065.1. Lineage (GTDB taxonomy): Bacteria > Bacteroidota > Bacteroidia > Flavobacteriales > Flavobacteriaceae > Psychroflexus. Next base: position 77,534 of record CAYNCI010000009.1, read on the forward strand.
TTTGAAATTTCAAAAAACAACCTCTTTATTTATCCAAAAAAACAATACGTTGTACAAGCCAACCTTAAATTGAATAAGGCCATAAAAAGTTTTAGAGGAAAAGTACTCTCGTCTGATTTTAATGAAATTATCTTGTTTCAACAAGAAAAACCGGGCTTACGATTGGTTAGTAAAGGCTCCGTATTACCCAATTCTGAAAAAAATCCTTTTTATTTTGAAGCGGTAAACTTAAAAGCGGTCGATGTTCGAATCATAAAAATATATGAAGATAATGTACTGCAGCATCTTCAGGCCAATAGCTTTAACGAGACCAACTCTTATAACCTCAAAAATGTTGGTCGAGTTATAGCCAGAAAAACTGTTCCTTTAGTGACCAAAAAAATTGAAGATGATGGCCAATGGAAAGCCTATGCCTTAAACCTGAATAGCTACTTTAAGGCAGACCCGGGAACCATCTATCAAGTAGATTTAAGCTTTAGACCGGAGTTAAGCCTTTATACTTGCGGTAATGCTGACGAAAAAGATTACACCTTCAGCACAATTGAAGACGATAATGAGGCCATAGAACGGGAAGAAAACTATTGGAACGACAATTACTACTCTTGGCGAAATACGGTTTACAACTGGAGAGAGCGAGACAACCCCTGCCATGCTGCCTATTACAACGAAGATCGATTTTTAGCTTCTAATTTGATGGCGTCTGACCTGGGCATGATGGTTAAAAAAACCAACTCTAACGATTACAACGTGGTGACGTCTAACTTAATCTCTGCTCAACCTGAAAATAAGGTCAACCTTACAGCTTACAATTTTCAGATGCAGAAACTAACTTCTGCAACAACCAATTCCGAGGGCATTGCTACGTTTTCTTTGGACGAGCATGTCGCATTTATAGTCGCGAAAAAAAATAAAGATTTCGCTTACATTAAACTGGATAATAACAATGCTCTAAGTCTAAGTAATTTTGATGTGAGTGGAAGTGAAGTCCAAAAAGGCTACAAAGGGTTTATTTATACCGAACGCGGTGTTTACAGGCCAGGCGATACGATTTATACAAGCTTTGTCTTAAACGATTTGGTGAATCCTTTACCTGAAAAATACCCAATTAAACTTCAATTGACAGATGCTAGAGGGAAATTGGTGTATGACGAAACACAAGTAGATGGTGTAAACAATATGTATGCCTTTTCCATCCCTACGGCAGCTGAAGCTCCAACCGGAAACTGGAATATTCAAGTAAATATTGGTGCGGTGCGCTTTAATAAAACTGTAAAAGTTGCCGCCGTAAAGCCTAACCGGCTAAAGATAGAATTGGACTTTGAGGAGGAGGTCTTATCCTCCAAATCGCCTGTCGAGTTTACCTTAAATTCCAATTGGTTGAATGGCGCAAAAGCCAGAGGACTGGAGACCGATATAGAGTTAACGCTGTCTAACAACTACAATCCATTTCCAAAATTCAAGGAATATACATTTAATGATGTGACCCGAGATTTTTATAGCCAAACCTTAGAGTTTTTTAAAGGTAAACTGGATAATGATGGTAAGATAAAGGTAACTAAACCTTTAGAAATATCTAAAGACATTCCGGGGATGCTTAAACTCAGTTTCCTTACAAAAGTAAATGAAAACGGCGGCGATTTCTCTATTAATGTTACTCAAAAAGACTATGCGCCATACGATCATTTTATTGGCTTAAAAACACCTGAGATTACGGGCCGTACCTACGATACAGATACAGAAACGCTGTATCAGATCGTAGCAGTGGATAAAGACGGAAAGCCTGTCGCTAACAAAAGTCTAAAGGCATTTGTGTATCAACTAAACTGGCGCTGGTGGTGGAATCGTGGGAATGACCGCTTGTCCAAATACCAAAACAGCACGGGGATTAGTGCTTACAAAAGCATTTCGGTAGAAACAGATAGTCGAGGAAAAGCCAGTTTTAAACTGAATATTCCTGAAAAAGACCGTGGCAGATTTTTGATTAGGGTATTGGATGAAGATGGAAAACATGCTGCCAGCGAAGTGGTGTACTATTACAAAAACTGGTGGACCAATACAGAAGGTGGCTTGTCCGACATGTTGATTTTTAACACGGATAAGGATGCTTACAATGTTGGAGAGGACGTAACAGTAAATTTTCCATCTGGTAAAGGCGCAAAAGCCCTCATAAGTATAGAAAATGGCTCTGAGATTTTATCTCAAAGCTGGGTAGATACTCAGGAAGGCAATACGTCCTACAGTTTTAAATTGAACGAAAAACATGCGCCAAACGCTTTTGTAAGCATCTCCTTACTTCAACCACATAGCCAAACCACAAACGATAGGCCTATACGCTTATTTGGCGTGGTGCCGGTTCAGGTTTCCAATGCCAACAGCAAGCTTTATCCACAAATAGAGCTACCCGATAAGGTAAGACCTGAAACCCATTATGAGGTAAGTGTTTCAGAGGAAAACAATTTACCAATGACCTACACCTTAGCCGTAGTGGATGAAGGCTTGTTGGATTTAACCAACTTTAAGGTACCTGACATACACCGTCATTTTAATCAAAAAGAAGCCCTTGGGGTACAGACTTTTGATATATTCAACGATGTGATTGGTGCGTATGCAGGCAGCATTGAAAATATATTTAGTATAGGTGGTGGTGGCAGTTTAGAATCGTCTAAAAACAGAAAAGCTAACCGATTTAAGCCTGTAGTATCTTTTATTGGTCCATTTGAACTCAAGGCAGGTGAAAAAGCAACACACAAATTATACATGCCTAATTATATCGGCTCGGTAAAAGTTATGTTAGTTGCAAGCGACGTCTCCAAAGAACGTTATGGCAGTACAGAAGATGTCATACCGGTAAAAAAACCACTTATGCTTTTGGCCTCTGTGCCTAGAAAATTATCACCTGGCGAAAAATTGAGCATTCCCCTTACCGTATTTGCCATGGAAGACCAGATTAAAACAGTTAAGCTTACATCTAAGTCTACGTCTGGTATCAAAGGTGTAGGTCTTCAACAAAAAGAAATATCCTTTACCGAAACCGGCGATCAGATTGTTAATTTTGATTTTGAAGTGGTGTCTGCTGCCACTATTGAAAAATTAGATTTTACCGCACAATCCGGTAAAGAAACTGCAAGTTACAGTCTGGAAATAGACACGTATAATCCTAATCCTATTGTTCAAAAAACAGAGAACTTTCAGCTGAATGCAAACGAAAACTTGTCTATTGATGTAAACAGCTTTGGAACAGCAGGGTCCAACTCTGCATTTGTTGAAATTTCTGCCTTACCACCAATAGATTTAGGACGAAGGATAGAAACATTAATAGGCTACCCTCACGGGTGTGTGGAGCAAACCACGTCTAAAGCCTTCCCGCAATTGTATTTGGAAGATATTGCCGAGTTAAGTTTTTCGCAGAAAAAAGACATACAGCAAAACATATCCGAAGCGATTAGAAAATTGGATAACTATCAACAACCCAATGGTGGCCTAAGCTATTGGCCTGGTGGAAGTGTTAACGATTGGTGCACCACTTATGTTGGGCATTTTATGATTGAAGCGCAAAAGAAAGGCTATGATATTCCCATCATGTTTATAAACAATTGGAAAACCTACCAAAAAGAGAAAGCCAGACGCTGGAACGTGAATACTTATTACAGAAGATCAGATTATCTACAAGCCTACCGGTTGTATTCTCTTGCTTTGATTGGTGAGCCCGATTTGGCAGCTATGAATAAGCTACGCAATATGGATATTACAAATGTTACTAAATGGCGATTGGCACAAGCTTACGCTATTATAGGTCAAAAAGACGTTGCCATTCAGCTTATTGACAAGGCTTCCTTAACAGATTTAACCTACGAAAACGGCTATTATACCTACGGCAGCGTGTTTAGAAATCAGGCGATGCTGTTGGAAAGCTTAGTTAACCTAAACGATTCCAGAGCAGATAAAGTTGCTGAACAAATTGCTTTAAAACTCTCTTCTAACGACTGGTTGAGTACACAGGAAACGGCCTATGGGTTAATTAGTATGTCTAAATTGCTCTTAAAAAATGGAGGTAAAGACCTATCGATTTCTTACAATGGTGAAGATATTTCTACATCAAAACCGATATTAAGTAAAACTATAGAACTCGACGCTAATGGTAATGCACAATTAAATTTGATAAATCAAAAAGATTCTAAACTTTATGTAAGACTGGTCAAACAAGGCAAACCTGCTCTAGGCGAGTCTGTGCAAGAACGAAAAAATCTAAGCGTTAAAGTTAGTTATATGGATGCTAATGGTAATGCTCAAAGCATTACTACATTAAAACAAGGTTCTGAGGTAAATGCTATTTTAAGCATTAGTAATTTAAGTACTACAGACTTGGAAAATGTGGCACTTCAATACCATTTGGCGAGTGGTTTAGAAATTATCGATACGTCTTTTACAGAAATGGGAGCAACCCATGGCGGCCAAGCCGATTATGTGGATACTAGAGATAATGAGGTACGCTATTATATGAGTTTGGATGCTCAACAAACGAAGACCTTCAAGCTAAAAATGAATGCATCATATTTGGGAGAATATTTTATGCCAGGAACTCAAGCCGAGACGATGTATAGCAATAGCTATTTTGCGAGAACTAAAGATGTAAAAGTTAAGATTGTGGAGTAAAAGCCCCATGCCTCTAAATCCCCCAAAAGGGGATTTTAGGCTCTTTTAGGCTTGAATATGTATTATTCGTCTAATAGCAAATTTAATGTCACATCAATATTATCTCTTGTTGCATGAGAGAAAGGACAAATTTTATGTGCTTCGTTCACAATTTTTTCTCCTGTAGGTTTGTCTTGTACGTTTGGGAGGTAAGTGTCTAGTACAACAGCCAACATGAGTTCGCCTTCTTCAGTTTTTCCTATGCTTACGTGAGCTTCTACAAAAAAGCCTTCGCCAATATCAATATTATGTTGTCCGGCAACCAATTCTACAGCACCGCCAAAACAGGCGGAATAAGCTGCTCCGAAAAACTGCTCTGGATTAGCACCATCGCCACCGTCGCCACCTAAGGCTTTAGGAACACTCATGTTTTGATCGATAGGACCACCATCAATAGATTTGGCGTGCCCTTTTCGGCCTCCTGTTGTTCTTGTTTTTGCAGTGTAAATCGTTTTCATAAAAATAAGTTTTTAGTTTTTGTTAAAATATGAGTAAATAGGAAAGCCTCCAAAATCTAACTATTAAAGTTGATATAAAATCTAAGCGTAGATAGGAATACAGAACAAAATTCAACTGAAAGACATCATAAGTTCTGTTGATAAATAAAATTTACTGGAAAAACGGTTTAAATACATTTTAAAATGAATTAATTTCAACCCAGATTTTAGCTTTCTAAATTTATGATTAAAAGTTATATCCTTGCATTTGATTTGTACCTCGAGCCAGACTTAAAAGTCTATATCCCCAGAGCACTCGTTATTAATAAACATGAGAATAGTCTGGGCTATATGGAAAAATACGCCAATCAAGAAACCCTCGCGTCCTACGATATTGATTGTAATGAAATAACAACTGACTTACTGGATTTATGTGATAGATTAAGTCCTCAGGCGCTTTACAAAAAATATAATGCTAAGCTAAGAAAACCAAGATCCATAAGTGAATTGTTGAAAGAAGAGAAGTTTAAAACAATTATTCTTCAATACATAAAAACACTTCGGCAACAATTTTTTAAGCTCATTTCACCAACCAAAATCCCACTTTCTATCAATTTACAAAGGCAAAACAGATTTGAAACTCATCGAGTAGTTTTTGCTGATGTTGCTTTAATTCCAAAGCTCTACTTTCATAAAATGGAAGATAAGATGGAGTATCACATAAGATTACAGCATAAGGATAAAACACTTATTCCTTCTCGGGAAAATCTATTAATTCTGCTTGACTATCCAGCTTTTGTTTTATACAATAAAACTATTTTTAGGTTAAAGTATATTAACGCTAATAAGCTCAAGCCTTTTTTAACAAAAGAAATTATTAGCATTCCTAAAAGGAGTAGCGTAAAGTACTTTAATACATTTATAAAAAAAGTTATCAAAAAAGCCCCTATAGAAGCTAAGGGCTTTGAGGTTATTACCCACAATACATGTTTATCTTGTACCTTAAAACCTACCACTACAATCTTTAGCGATACTTACCATTTGGAGCTGTTTTTTAACTACACCAGCCACAGTTTTTCTATACTCGACCAAACTCAAAAGCACATTAAACTGGAACACGATGGTAAAAATGATTTTAGGGTTTATGAAACAGTAAGGCATGCCGAACAAGAACAAAATTTCATTGCAGTTTTAGAGCGTTTAGGTCTTGTGTTTTTAGAGTCTAATCTAGCTACGTTTTACACAGATGTTAAAAACATAGATGTTTACGATAATGTCATAAAACTCATAGAATTAAAAGATAAACTGCATGAAAGCGGTATAAGTTTAGACCTAAAACTTCATCGTTTTAAAATTAATGATAATACTTCTACAATTTCCACAAGCTACAATAAGAAGGAGGATTGGTTTGATGTTGAAATGCAGATCAACGTAGGTGCCTACCAATTTCCCTTTTCTTCTCTGGTATCGCATATACAATCAGGAGAACGTTTATACGAATTGCCTGATGGGAGTTCTTTTATAATCCCAAAAGAGTGGTTTAGCCGATACAAATCTATAATTGAACTAGGTACGGTAGAGAAAAATCGTATAAAGATCCAGAAAAATCATTTTACCGTTTTAGAACAAAGTGGTATTTCTATGGGACAGAAAGTTCACAAGGATATTTTGCCCTACCAATCCACCGGACATCTACGAGCAGAGCTAAGGGAATATCAAAAAGCAGGTGCAAATTGGTTGCTAAAAAACCATCAAATAGGCCTTGGCTCCTGCCTTGCAGATGATATGGGTCTTGGTAAAACCCTGCAGACTCTAGCTTACCTTGATTTTGTTTACACTTGTTTTGAAAGTGAATTTCTTACTCGTGAAAAAGATGCTCCTTTAGATTTATTTAGTGTATTACAAGAAAACACAAAGAGCCTGAAAGCCCTTGTTGTTACACCAAGTTCATTAACCTTCAACTGGCAAAGCGAAGTCCAAAAGTTCTGTCCGCACTTTTCTACTCTAAGTTATGTAGGTCAGGACAGAAAAAGTCTTCGTCATAAACTAAGCAATGTAGACATGGTATTAACCTCTTATGGTATTTTGCTTAGGGACATCAACTTTCTTAAGACCTTGCCTTTCAATTTTATTATTATTGATGAAAGCCAACAGATTAAAAATAGGAATTCAAAAATATTTAAAGCCATTAACAGTATAGAGGCAAAATATAAAATTTCCTTAAGTGGAACGCCTATGGAAAATTCACTAAGCGACTTGTGGAGCCAAATGCAATTTATTAATCCTAATCTTTTGGGCAGCTATACTTTTTTTAACAATCATTTCAAAAAACCGATAGAAAAGGATAAAGACGACACAAAATTAAAGGAGTTGAAATTACTTATTTCACCTTACTTGTTAAGGCGAACCAAAGATGAAGTTGCTAAGGACCTTCCGGAATTGTCCGAACAAGTATATTATGTGGAGTTGACCCCAATACAAGCCAAGTTATACGAAAAAGAGAAGTCTAAAGTAAGAAACTATCTGGTTGAAAAAACACTGGAGAATGGCAACATTTCTAAACGAAATTTCAGATTATCTGTCCTAAATAGCTTAATGAAATTAAGGCAGCTGGCTAATCACCCTAGGCTTGTAGGAGATAGTACCACATCCGGTAAGTTTGAAGCGGTTACAGCCTATCTGGAAACTTTGGTTCAGGCTAAACAGAAAGTGCTGATATTTAGCACATTTACTTCTCATTTACAAATTTATACGGATTGGTGTAATGCAGAAGGCATAAACTATAATTTGTTGACAGGCAATACTGCAGTGAAAGATCGAGAAAAAGAAGTGCTTGATTTTAAATCTAATGCAGATAGTTTGTTGTTTTTTATTTCATTAAAAGCCGGTGGAACAGGCTTAAACCTTACTCAAGCATCTTATGTTATCATTTTGGACCCTTGGTGGAATCCTTTTGCAGAGTTGCAAGCTATAGGCAGAGCACATCGTATAGGGCAAACACAAAAGGTAAATGTTGTCAGGTTTATTGCTAAAAAAACTATTGAAGAGAAAATAAATGAACTTCAGCTAGCCAAAAAGAATTTATCCGACAGCATTATAGAAAATCAAATTACAGATGATATTTTAAACAACATTGAACGTATTCTAGATTGAAAGCTTAGTTGTAGACCCGAGCAAATCCAATGGCATAACTTTTCGTTTAGCATTCAATTTAATCGAATCACAATGCTACTAAACTTTAAGCCCTAAAAGAGATACAAACGATGTTTTATTTTATAATTACTTTTTTTGTCATAAATCCGTCTTTTCCTTCTATTTTAAGAAAATATACGCCTTTATTAAATGCATTTACAGTTATGAAGTCTGTATCTTCAGAAGAGGAATACACTTCTCTCCCTTGGATGTCGTATAACTGAAGGCTTAAAATTTGATCAGGCGATTGGATAAAAAGTGTTTCCGATGCGGGGTTTGGATAGACTTTTACATCTTCTTTAGTAAAGCCATCGGTGTCCAGTACATTTTGGTACACACGCACATAATCGATTATCATTGCGCTTTCCATAAAATTAGGGTCAATAGCTCCTGAAACACCACCCATGGCAACATTTAATAATATGAATTGATCTAAATCGAAAGGCCATGTATTATCGTCTTTTACAGCAGGGTTATAAGTATAATAGGCAATACCATCAACTAAAAAGGTAATTTGATTAGGAGACCAGTTCATAGAATATACATGGTAATTATTATGAACATCTTGAAAAAATTCCTGATCATTATTTACCGTAGCTCCAAAACTAGATGGGGTATGTATAGCCCAACTTATTTCGTTTAAGGCATGTAAGCCATGCTCCATAATATCTATTTCGCCGCATGCCGGCCACGGTGTTGTGCCAAATCCCTGCGTTTCAAAATAAGAGCCTGGTTCAGTAATATTTTTTCCTAAGGTCCAAATGGCCGGCCAAGTCCCTTCTCCAAAAGGAAGTTTTGCCCTTACATCTACTCTGCCGTAGGTAAAGGCGTATTTTGAATTTAACCGCGCTGATGTGTAATCTAAGGTAACACCATTTTGAGAGGTAGTTTCTTTTTTAGCTACGATGTGTAAGTTCCCATTACTCACGAATGAATTTGTAGGACTATCTGTATAATGCTGTTGTTCGCCATTAAACCATTGTCCTCCATTAGGACCAAAGGTTTGATGATACCATTTCGAGGTGTCTAGGCTATTACCATCAAATTCATCAGACCAGACTAAATCTGTATAAACAACGTCGATAGGATTGTCGTCGCCAGGAAGAGAACCATCATTAATATCGTCTATTCTAAATGTTCCTGGAGTACTGCTTCCATCATCTATGCGTATGACTAACCTGCTGTATTGTCCTGTACCGCCAACGGTAGCAAAATCAAACGTCATATCTGTCCATACATTGTCAGAGGTAACAGTCTGCTGTACTTCTACATCCGGATTTGTGCCTTGTTCTAACTTGATATTAACGCTATGAGGATTAGCGTCGAAGGCATAAAACCTTAAGGTAATTTCATCTTCTGTATCTAAATCTATGGGCTGACTTAAATCTATAAAAAACCCTTGTTCATTTGGGTACATTGTTTTAAAAAATTCTCCGGTGGAATTGTTAGCGTCAGTAGGAGAAGGAGCAAAGTTAAAAACCGCACCACCCCATACATTAAAAGCGTCTGAATTGCTCGTAAAATCTAAGGGCATTTGTTGCCCAAAAGAAAAAAACACCAGTCCAATCGCTAAGATGAGTGTGTAAATGTATTTCATTTTAAAAAATTTCTAACAATATACAATTATAAACGCCACTCAGTAAATGGTCTACTGTTAAATTCTTTAATATAATACTTATGGATATAATAAGTAAAATCTATAACTTTACTTGAATACGAAAAGATTTTTGAGTGTTACCCCCAAAAAAACCCCGGTACATTTGAAAAGTATCGGGGTTTTACAGGTTTGGAGGTTAGTTTACGGGTTCTTCCCTAAGCACTTCCAAGAAGTAATCCATCATTTCTTCTTTAAGATCGTAGTGAAGTTTTATGTATGTGCGCATATCGTCCTGTAGTGTGCGTTGTTCATTCTGCAGACGCCCATCAATATTCTCATTAAAATCTACATTCAGGATATTTGCCATTTTATTTCTACACCTATGCATTAGTTTAGAAATGGCATCTTTTTCAATCATAATTCTATTTTGAAAGACTTCTAATTTTTTTAAGATGTCAGGGTCCTGATTACGCGTTACAATTTCTTCAAGTTTGTCTTGAAAAGTGTCCATTTCATGAAAATGAAAACGCAGTTCACGTTTCCAAGTTTCAATGTTGAACTTTAAATCGCTTAAATACATTAACTTGCTTTGCATATCTCTAGATTTTATACGGTTATTGTTTGATTTTCTTTGATAAGCTCTTCTTGTATATGAGAAGGCACAGAATTATAGCCTTTAAATTTTGTCGTGTAAGTTGCTCTACCTTGGGTAATGGATCTGAGCTGCGTTGAAAAATTAGAAAGCTCTGCAGTAGGAATCTCACATCTTAAAATCTGGTAATTTGTTTCCATATCGATTCCTTGTATGATCGCACGTCTGCTTTGCAATTCGGTCATTACGCTGCCAATCATAGACTCCGGTGCTCTTAATTCCATGGTGTGTACAGGTTCTAAGAGCTTTGGTTTAGCATTTAAAAAGGCTTCTCTAAAGGCATGTGCTCCTGCAATCTTAAACGAAATATCGTTAGAGTCTACAGAGTGCATCTTACCATCATAAACCATTACTCTAATATCCCGTGCATAAGATTGGGTTAACGGCCCGGATTCCATCACTTCAAGTATGCCTTTCATGATAGATGGCAAGTAGCGTTGGTCGATAACTCCACCGACGATACAGTTGTAAAATACAAGTTTACCATCCCAGGGTAAATCTACAACCTCTTTACCCCTTAACGAAAAGCCTTCAGGTTCCGGCATACCTTCAAAATAAGGTTCTATTTTAAGATGAACCTGACCAAATTGCCCAGAGCCACCACTTTGTTTTTTGTGTCTGTAATTTGCTGTGGCACTACGTTGAATGGTTTCTCTGTAAGATATTTTGGGGTCTTCAAACCTAGGCACAACACCATAAATGTTTTCCAGAGTCCAGGTAATTGTTGCCAGGTGTAATTCTCCTTGTGTTCCAACTAAGGTTTGGTTAGTTTCGTTGTCGTAACTTAGTTCTACAGTCAAATCTTGTGAGTGTATTCTTCTTAAGGCTTCACTCAATTTTTCTTCATCGGCCGTATCGGCAGCAAAGACTGCTTTTGTTAATCTTGGTTGATGAAATTTAATAGGCTTAAACGTTCCTGCTTCCGGAGAATGGGCTAATGTATCGTTGGTCTCCGTGAATTTCAGCTTTGTTGTCGCGCCAATATCTCCAACTGTGAGTTTTTCAACACTATGTTTCTGCTTACCATCCATGATCAGCAATTGGTTAAGCGTTTCGGATTCTCCCGTTCTGGTATTGTAAAGTTTGTCATTTACTTTTACCTCGCCGGACATGACTTTAAAAAATGTAATCTGCCCAAGGTTGGGTTGGTATAAGGTTTTAAAAATAAACAATGATGTGTCGGCATCTACTTCTGGTTTAACAAGTTCGCCTTCTATAGTTTGTTTTGGTTTAAGGTCTGCTGCTGCGGGAGCTACGTTGTCGATAAAGCCCATAAGTCTACCTGTACCCATATCATGCAATGCCGAAACACAAAATACAGGGAATAAATCGTGGTTAAGCATACCTAACTTTATGCCTTTACGCATTTCGTCTTCATTTAAAGAGCCTTTTTCGAAGAAAAGCTCCATGAGTTCTTCATCGTTTTCAGCAGCTTTTTCTACAAGTTCATTATGCAGTTCGTTGGCTTTGTCTAGTTGGTCTTCCGGAATAGGCAACTTTTCTGGTTTACCACCTTCCGGTCCAAATTTGTAGCATCGCATTTTAAGCACATCAATAATGCATTGTGCACCATCAATTTTTAAAGGGTATTGAATAAGCACAGCGTTATTACCAACAAGCTCTTTTAAGCTTTCCACACTGGCTTCAAAATTAGCTTTCTCACTGTCAATTTTGTTGATGACAAAAAGAGTAGGTTTATGGTAACGGTCTACGTAATTCCATATAATTTCGGTTCCGATGTCGGCACCGTGTTTTGCGTTTATGACTGTAACTATGGTGTCGGCAACACGTATGGATGACATGATTTCTCCAATAAAATCGTCTAATCCCGGAGTGTCGATTATGTTTATTTTATAGTTACGCCATTCGGTATGCAGAGGGGTAGCAAAAACAGAAGCACCGCGTTGGTGCTCTATGTCGTGATAATCTGATACTGTATTTTGTTGTTCTACGGTGCCTCTTCTGCTAATTAGCCCAGCTTCAAAAAGCATGGTCTCGGCTAATGTGGTTTTACCAGAATGGTGTGCACCGACAAAAGCCACATTTTTAATGTGTTTGTCATCAAACTGCTTCATATTGTATTGATTTTATAATGTATAGGCGCGGTTAATAATCAAGACAATAAAAGTACTACCATAAGTTACTTTAAAATATGACGAGCGTTAGGTTTTGAGTATAAAAAAGCAGTTTTTGCCAAAAAATGTTAACTTAAATTTAAAAAAGGTCAAAATCTGTAGACCAGTTTGCGCCATACCCATTCCACAGGTCCAAAGTCAAAGTATTTTAACCATATTCGGCTTATGATCACCTGCCCTGTAAAAACAGCTATGGCGATGAGCATCACTATGGTAAAACCATATTTACCTGCCAATTGAAATCCAAATCCATAGAAGATGATGATAGAGGCAAAAGTATGAACCAGATAGCAGGTAAGCGCTGTTTTGCCTACAGAGGCAAATAAGTTTAAAAACCGATACCCTTTAAGACAGAGTAAGGCTATACTTGCGGCAATACTTAATGCCAACGGCACTGTTCCTAAGGCATAACAAGTGGAATGTAAAAATTTATTGGTAATTACATCTTCTGCATAGAATTGCAAGTAACCTCTCATAAAATTAAAAGGCAATCCTAATAACAACCCTATCCAGAACACTTTTTTTAAGAAGGGTTTGTTGGTTAATAGGTTGCCATTCAATATTTTTCTGCCGGCCCATATCCCGATAAGGAATATACCAAAGACTTTAAAGATGCGTCCTTCGAGAAGAATGGTGCCAATTCTAAAAAAAGCATTCCCTATATTCATTTTAAAGAAATCTAAAATATTTTCATTGAGCAGATAGGCCTTAAAATTTGGGGTCATATTACCATTAACTTCTACTATTGGCATATCAAAGTATTCATAAATTGTTCTATTTAAAACAAAAAAGGGCTTTGGATAAGGTAATTCAGCAAAATACATTAATGCCAAATTTGCAATAGGAAATAGTATTAAAACACCCGCAGTGATGAGCAAAGTTTTGTTGGATTTGTTTACAAACCACACCAGTCCAAAACCGAGCAGAGCGTACAAGGTTAAAATATCTCCGGCCCAGAATAGACATAAATGGATCACGCCAATAACTAAAAGCCAAAACATACGTTTTCTGAAAAAAGCAGCAAAGGGCTTTCCTTTAGAAGTCGCATTATTATATTGAATAACACAGCCTATACCAAAGAGGAGCGAAAAAATAGAATAAAATTTACCATCGACCAGTACGTAATGAAAATACCCCAGCAACTCATCGCTGGCCCAGTTAATTTCCCGTACCTCACTATCGGTACCAAAGAACCAGACTCCTGCAAAAAAGGTGATGTTTGCTGTAAAAATAAAAAAGATAGACATGCCTCTCAGGATATCTAAAAACTCAATACGGTCCAGATTGGAAATGGGTTTTAATGTTTTCAATAGATGGGTTATAAAGTTAAAATTGGAAGTAAATAAATTGTTCACTATTGCCTTGAGCGATGACGATTAAGAAGAATAACATCGCCCAGACAACACCCAGAACCCATGGGGATATTTTTTGGGAGACTGCTTTCATAGAAGTATTTCTCATCAGCCAGTGGCACGTAAAAAGTAAAGTGATTACGCTCAGTGCTTTTATAATATCAAAAGTTTCAAGAATTTTTTCACCGTCCTCATTAATGAAAAACATGGACGTGATTATATTTTTAGCTGTATCAAATTCACGAGCTCTAAAGAATACCCAGGTTATATTGACTAAAGCATAGGTCAATAGGGCCATGATGATACCTGAGAATAAATTGAGTTTCAACTTAATTTTATGTCTTAGGATTCGTTCTACGATGAGGTAAAGCCCATGCAATCCGCCCCAAACTACAAAGGTCCATGCCGCACCGTGCCATAATCCACCAAGCAACATGGTAATCATAAGCGCAGCATACATTCTGGTAATGCCGTGTCTGTTTCCACCCAACGGAATGTAAA
>CAYNCI010000010.1:0-82601 GCA_964396065.1 uncultured Mesohalobacter sp.
TTTCAATAAGTTTAATAGTTCCAGACGCAATCATTTCATCATATGCCGATCTATTGATCACTGCTTGACCGTAACCAGAAGTATATTTTATTGCGTAGAAATAAATATCACTTATTTGATCATTCCCATCTATAGTATTTCCTAACGAAGTTCTCAATGAATCTAAACCTTGAACTATACTAGTATTAGTCAAATAATTTTTTTCACATCGAATAATATCGAATCGTAAATTCTCTATAACTTCAATCATTGATGAGCGTTCATTCGCTCGCATTTTTTTGCTTTCATTCCAATTATTGATTTGCAAAGCAATTAAAATTCCAAGGACCACTAGAATAATTTCGCCAATAGCATATTTGAAATACTTTACAGTATTATTTTTCATTATTAAGTTTTGTCTAATTTTTCTAAAGAATTTTATCATTGGTTATCGGTTAGTCATAATAGCACAACAGACATGTGTATGGCACGTATCCCGAAAGGTAAGGGTTAAAGACCTCTATTTTGGCCATTTCATATTTGTTGGAGGAAGAATTACAGCAGCTTCTTCATTTGGAAAATTTGGAGGTATGCCGCTAGTTACTTTTCCTGTAGCCACCCACTCGAAACTTCTGGCCAATAGTGTTTGAAATCCAACACAGTATAGTGCTTTTGTTCCATTCTCTGAGGAGTTGATCCCTTGGATAGCGTGAGCGTATTTCTCATCAAACACATGACCTAAAACCGTTACAAAAACCCTTCCTTTTCCATAGGTAGAGGTCCATGCTATCGGTTCGTGTTCACCTGAACCCCATTGCTGTTTGTCTGAATAAGATGTAGCCAAAATCTCAATATTACTTGAAGATCCTCGCATACCATGATAGAATTCATCCATTCCATGTTTCCATTTTAAAGGCATGCCTTTCATAATTGGATGCTCTGTGTTTCGTACATCAATTATAAGTTCATGCTGCTTCCCATGGGCCGCTCCAACACCGTGAAATACTGGTGTTTCTGCCCAACTTTGTCTTTTCGGGTCCCAATAGGTATGTGGTCCTGTATGAGAACCATACCATCCTTTTCCAATTATTTCTTGAAACTTCGGAAATTTCTGAAATGATGCTACTCCTTGATGAACAAGTACCAGACCGCCTCCTTCGGAAATGAAGTTTTCCAGCTGGAGGAAATTGTTTTCGTGAGCATCATCTGCTCCGAAGCCTGATGATACGACAAGTTGGTAATTGGAAAGTATTATATTCTGACGCTCCCAATCTTCGTGTTCCTGAACCGAAACTATATCAATCTCAAAAGGCCCTGTTTTTTCAAGAATGGTTTTGAATGCTTCGGCCTGTAACTTAGTATCGTGATGGTCGCTCGTTTGCAGGATTAATACCTTTATGGAATCATACTTATGAGTCGCAAATAGTATTGAGAAGAATAAGATTATTATGGTTAGTGCTGCTTTCATTCTTTAGGTTGTTTAACGGGAAGAGTATGATTCAGTGGCGACCAAAAATGCAATGCCCTTTATTTTTCAATCGTAAATTTAGAAAATAAATCTCAGACTTTTAGCATTGAAAACAGAATCCGAGCTATTGCCTGTAGCAGTTTTAGAACAACAAACTTTAGCCTGTCCTGATACCGAAAATATAGGTAGTAGGGTTCAGTCCTATTTTTTATGGTTTACGCCAAAAAGGTCAGATAGGCTGTCCTGCGCACAAAACGAAAATTTGGCTGTTTGGCTATAGTTTTTTCAATCTGTAAACGCTTTCATTAATTCATATTCTATTTTAATAAGTTTCGTCCTCAATTTTCCAGTTGGTTCGTTTTCCAGCTTTTGTTTCAAATAAATAAACTTGTTTGTAAAATCATAAAACTTATCACTTTTAATAAAGCTCTCTAGCCACTCTTTGAAGTCAATCAGATTATCTTGATTTTTCGAGTATTTGAAATTCTGAACTAATTGTTCATATTCCCAGTTAGATGATTCTGATTTTTCAAATTGAAGTGACTCTTTCTGTAAGAATTCATCAAAAATATATGTATTGGATGCAAAAGTTTGGATGGCTTTCTTTTCCGCTAGTTCGATTCTTTTAGTTTTAAAAAGGGTAATTGTCCATTCGAAAAAAAATATTGGGTGTCCAATGTCATCAGGAAAATTCTTTTTAAACCAATTGAAATATCTAAGAGCACCAGAATAATCCTCTAATTCAAGATACAATTCTGGGGGTAAATATCGCAATCCACGGCCATCGTGATAAAATCCACCCCATCTTTTCTTATCGGCCTGAAGTTCACGTTTAATTTTTTTGATTTTATTCTTTAGCCTTTCTGTTTGCTTAGGTGTCATGAATTTATGTTTATTTCGAATTATTGAAAATAATACTTTTTAAAAAAGCTCTCAAAATAATTTTCTGCTGTTTGCAACTTTACCATTAGAATGTGATTTTCTGTACTGAACTTAATTCTTACCAATTGGTAATGTAAATTTAAAATTACTGCCTCTACTTAATTCGCTTTCTGCCCATATTTTTCCACCTTGTTTTTCTACAAATTCTTTGCATAAAATTAAGCCTAATCCTGTTCCATTTTCATTTGCGGTTCCTCGGGTTGATAAATTATTTCCAATATGAAATAAATTCTTAATTGTCTCTTTTGGAATTCCAACACCTGTATCGGCAACTGATATTTCAATAAAATCGCTATCTACTTGTTTAATACATGTAATTTTTATTTTGCCACCTTTACTTGTAAATTTGATTGAATTTGAAATTAAATTTCGTAATATAATTTCTGTCATATTGCTATCAGCAAAAGCAGTTGTTGATTCTGGTGTATTGTTAATAAATTGAATGCTTTTTTCGCGTGCTTGTGTATTCAATTCAGATATTACTTTAGATATTAATTTATTAAGATTTAATTTTACAGGCACATATGTTATTCTATCAGATTGTGAAAGGGACCATGTGAGCAGATTTTCTAATAACATGTGAGCACTACGCACACTAATATTCATATCCTCTATAATCTGTTTTAGTATTCTTTCATTAAAATTATCAAAATTTTCCATCAACATATCAGAAAGTCCTAACAAGGACCTCTTAAATCGTGTGCAATAATTGAAAATAATTTATCTTTAGTAGAGTTTAGCTCTTCAAGTTTTTTTGATTGACGTATTACTCTGTTGGTTGTATCACTTAGAATTTCACTTATTTCATTAAAATACTCCTGATTAATTTCATTTTCATACTTCAGGTATTTGTTTTGCCAAATTAAGCTTTCAATTTCGTCATTATTTAACTGTATGTTATTGTCAAATTTTAATTCATTAATTTTTGATTCTAGTTGTATACTTTGTTTTTTTAGCTTTATCCTAAACCTTAATGTTAATATGATTTTAATGAATGATGGATTTTCGTCATATTTTTCTTCAGTCGTTTCAATATAAACGTATTCCATATCATCAAACAGAAAACAACCACCGTAAAATATACCTTTCACTAAATCACTTGGTAATGGCGTAACATTTTCGTAAACAACAATACCTTTTTTTTCATCGATATTGATAATATTACACCAACCTATATCGGTTTTTTCGCCACCTCTAACAACAGAATTATAACCTTGACTTTCGGTATTCGCATGTAACCAATCTAGTCCTGAAAATATCATCTCCTTGCCCGGTCCGTATTCATACCAAAGATTAATAAAATTGATGCCGGCTCGAAACAAAATACTTTTACTTTCATTATGAAAATTACTTTTTACATAGTTGAGTAATTCTATTAATTTAGAATAGGGATACCACTTGACAGGATCAATTGTTTTAACACTGTCTTCCAATATATCTTTGGTGAAAATGTTAAGATTTGCAAATGATTGTGAAATGCCCAATAAAAATGAACCTGCAACTTCTCCTTTAATATTATTAATAGATTTCATAAACCCTTTCAACTGTTTAGTTTTATCACTTTTTCGCTTGGACTTTTTTTACCTTAATATCATCAAATCACTATAAATCAAGTCTAATCTGTTTTATTACTGAAAATAGATACAGAGAAAAAGGAGTGGTTGGTAAACCTTATTATGTTCCTATTCATCTTTAGTTCCAGGTATAAATTTTATAGAATGTTCGTGCGCATTAAAGTTATTTTTACTCAAATTTGATCAAATCAATATTCTTTACAATTTCGATCAGTTCTTCTTTCTTTACAATTTCTTCTCCCATATAAGGTTTGTTATAGCCAAACACGAGATAACCGGAATCGTTATTTAAAAAAACAACTAGTCCAGCACTTTTATTAAAACCTGCATAATAAAAAATAGTCTTGCGATTATTGATAGTTGAAGTTTCTTGGTCAGGGAAGTCAATGTTATAGTCTTTTTGTAAATTTACAGTTATTACTTCCTGTGGTGTTTTTTTAAATACGGCGTATATGTTTTTCTTATCTAACCCACTTTCATCCAGTTTGAATTCTTCTGGTATGCCTTTTCTTATTTCTGATATAAACTCATCGGTAGTAACTGAGTTCTGTGCATTTACAAATAAACTCAACAGTGAAAAAATGCAAATGCTTAATGTTAAAAATAATCTTTTCATCTTGCCTTTTTTTTAAAATACTTAGTTTCTATAAAATTCTATTGGTATAAAATTCACTAATTTTAGCTGATTTATTTTATGTTGACCTATCTAGCATATATCCTTATAAAAACACCCATTATTAATCACAGCAACAGCTACAATTACTCAAGGTACAGCATATAAAATTGGGTTTTGTACAAAGATAGATGTACTATAATTTATTAAATATGACCTTAGTCAGGTAAAGATTAGTTTTAGTCG
Source organism: uncultured Mesohalobacter sp. (assembly GCA_964396065.1). Taxonomy (GTDB): domain Bacteria; phylum Bacteroidota; class Bacteroidia; order Flavobacteriales; family Flavobacteriaceae; genus Psychroflexus. Next base: position 4,823 of record CAYNCI010000010.1, read on the forward strand.
CTGTATGGGCTTTAGAAATTATCAAGTTAAGCTTTTTAAATCTCTTTTTTAAAATGCATAAAAACATAAAAAGTAGATGAACAATCAGCGACTAAATACCTCAAAAAAAGAAAACCTCTCCAAAAAAAGCTGAAGAGAATCCATTCTCTAAATCGATATCCATACCGAGGCTTCGGTAGATTTTTTTGCAAACATATAGCTGAATCGACCAGGTTCCGACCTGCCTCGAAGTGTTTCGGGGTTCAACCTAATTTTTTCCCGAGTTATTCGGGATTGGTGCGTTGCACCCGATAGCTTGCCCCGCCTGATGCGGGGAAAACTTAGTTGTTACCTGCTGGCTTTTTTTCTTTTTTAGTCCGTCAGCGTTTGGGTGAAAGCTCTTTGCAACCGCAGGAACGTGGATTGCAATGTGCTTGAACTGAGCGTTGGCTTTACATTCCACCAATCAGTTCTTTTGCTTTGTCCAACGTATATGCTCCGTCCACTTCTTTTTTATCAAAAATCATAAAGTAGGCAAAGTCATTTCCTGCTTGCTTTTCCCATTCGTTTCCAAGTCGGCATTTTGCAGCACTATCGGTGTTGTCCAAATGGTCGCCTTTCGTTTCTACTAAAATTGTCTTGCCAGATTTTGTCCGCATAATAAAGTCAGGGTAGTGGTTGGCTTTAAATCCGTTGATGTAAAATCCTTTTCCACGCTCTAAATTCCTATGCCAAAACTCAATGTTTGAAGATGTTCCGAGTTCCATTGCAACTCGTTCTTCAAAGTTGTTCATTGAGCCTTCTTTTTCGTAAAGTGAATTACCAATTGAAGAACCTGTATTTCCTGGAACAATCTCCTTGCTTAGATTCCAATTGCCTTTGGTGTTGATACGCTTAGACTTGATTAAATCCATAAATCGACCTTCGGCATACGAGTCCGCTAATTGTCTGATTTTCGATTTGATTTTGTCCGTATAACTCCATTTTCGAACTAAAATATCTCTTAGTTGCTCGGTTTTCATACTATTCAGCACACGACCGATGTAAACCTTGATTTCTTGGTCTGGAATCGGATACATATTTCCGATAATCTGCATCATTTGATGGGTAATGTCTGTTATCTGATTTTTTTTTGGTTTTGCCAAAATGTATTCCGCAATTGGGTCTTTTACCAAGTTTTCTTCAATTTTCGTGAATGAAGGTCTGTACTCGTTTTTCTTGGCTTCTTCCAAGTCGATTTTATATAAGTCAGAAGAGATTTGGTCAAAGTCAATTTTGATGTCTTCGTCCGAAAGTTTGAAGTCCTTTAGCAGAGATTCTCTGTTCAGCAATTCTTCGTCTGTTCCAAAAATGTCGCTTGCAGTTACCTTGATGAAGAACTGTGGAAACTCGATTTGATCTATAAACTCTTTGTAGGCTTCTTTAACCCTATATCTTTTTACTTTATTACCCATTTCTTGAAAAATATTTTCGTCAACAGGCTGTTGTTCCTGTTCTTTTATTTGTTCTTCTAATTGTCGGTTTTGTTCTTCCGCAATGGCTTCAATTTCATCAATTACCGTTGTTGTTTCAGGTTCTTCTTCATCTGTGTTTGGGTCAAACGTTACTCGATTGGTGTCGATGTTTTCATCTTCTTCTTGTTTAGTTTGTTGTTCAGGAAAAAGGAACAATTCAACTGGGTCAACAGTAGCCGTTTTCTTTTCTTCTTCAGTCATTTTATCGACTTTGCGGTAATCTTTTTCACTAAAACCAGATTCTTGTAGACCTTTGACAATGCTTTGCAAAGTCTCGTTGAATTTGACAGATGCAGTTAAAACGTAAGAAAGGTTTAGTTGAAATGACTTGTGCTTTTGGACATATGGCTGTCGTAATACACGACCTAAAATTTGCTCAACATCTACTGCGCTTGATTTATCTGCCAGTGAAGCCAAAATATAGGCAAATGGACAATCCCAACCTTCTTTCAAAGCATTAATGGTTATAATGTAGCGAACTTCACATCCCTTTCTCATTAAATCAATATCTTTTAGCTGATCAATGTTTGCGGTTTTGATTTTGATTTGATTTTCGGGAATACCTAAACTCAACAATTGTGCTTTCAGCTTTTCGAAAGTGGTATTGTCGTCTTTAGTTTTGGGTTGTGCTTGGAACAACACAATTGGTCTAATGTATTTTCCGCCTTCGGCTTCTTGCTTTTTGGCAAGGTTTTCCAATTTCCGTTGCAAATGCAAAGCGTTATTGATGACTTCTGTTTTATCGCGATTGTTGTACACGATTACAGGAAGTTTTACCATATGTTCCTTTTTTAGTTCTATGGCAGGAACAAGGCTTACAATGTTGCTGTTCTCTTTTGGTGTTGCTGTTAAATCGAGAATAAAGGAAGGATTTAAGTTTTTCAGCATATCTACACTCAAATCGCTTTCTGCATTGTGGCTTTCATCTACCACTAAAACAGGGTTTAGATAACGCAAAATATTGATTAAAGCGGTGTCGTCCACACCATCTAAAACGTGTTTGTTATTCTTAAATTGAGAAACGAAGACTTCTAATTGACCATTTTCTTGATATACTTTTCTGTCGTCTTTGTTTCTTGCTCTCAAGCTGGCAAAACTCATTACAAAAATGCTCAACTGGTCTTTTACCACCGTTGGATTGAAGTTTGAACCTTGCAATAAATCTTCTTTTTGATAGACTTCTACTCGGTGATTGAAAAGTGTATTGAGTTTTTGTCTGTACGGATGCTCTGGATTGGAAAGTGCATCAACCGTTTGTTGTAAAAGATTACTCCAAGGCACGAGCCAAATCACGGCTTTTGGTTTGCTGGAATCGTAAGCCTGAAAAATGGAATGCAAAGCATTTACCGCAATAAAGGTTTTACCGCCTGCCGTTGGCACTTTGACTGCAACGTGTGCCGCATTTGGGATGTTGTTTTTGTAGGGCTGCATTCCTGTGCCATCCAATGGATTGTATGGACCTATTTTATCTTCCCAATATTTATCGAAAGCCGTTTTTAAATCTTTTTGCTCTTGAACGTAGGTCAAGTATTCTTCAAGATTTTCAATTACTTTCTGTTGATAGCTCTTTAATTCCATAATCTAAAATCTTGTGATGTCTCTTGGTATTTTCTTGAAAATGATGTTCTTTTTCGCCATAAACTCCTTTGGCAACAAGCAATTGTCAGCATAAATGATGTATTGCTCGCCTTTGGTTTTTATGAGTTCCAAAGCATCAAAATCTAAGGTGGTTAAACGGTCTTTCTCGTAAATGAAATAATAGGCAGATTCTTCTTTTTTGCCTAAGAAGTAATTCTCTGCCTTAGGTTCTGTAAACGAGGTACGGGTTTCTGAAAACCAAATGTATTCTCTGATTTTTGACAAGCCTACTTCTTCATTTAGGTTTTCGTTTTCGTCAAAGAGTGGTAAACCGAGTTCGTAAAAGTTAAATGCCCCGCCAAGACCTTCTGTTTTACCCGTTACTTCTTTTTCTGTAATAATTGAAATGTTTCCGTTTTTGGATTCAATAGATACTTTTGAATATGAGTCATCTTTTTTTAGGTTTTCATATTCTTCAAGTATTTTATCAGATTTTTTCAAATTAGTAACATTAACAGAATAGCTTTTATAGATTTCCTTTTTCTTTCCTTGGAAGTCATAACCATTCATTACTCGTTTTACTCTTTGTGCGGTAATCTCTTCTGAATAATCTTCCATTTCTACCAAAATGAATTTGCGATTGCCACCGTCTTGCTTGTTTAAGTTTAGAACTGCGTGTGCTGTTGTGCCTGAACCTGCGAAAGAATCAAGAATAATAGAGTCAGGTGGAAAATGAGATATTAGTTCTTCAATTAATTTTGGTGGTTTAACTGTATCAAAACCAACCGCTCTACCCATAACTTCATTTAAAATATCTTTTCCAAGCAGTGCTGACCCAACATCGGCAGCAGTGAAGTGTGACCAAAACGGATAAAATTTCTTTTTGTCTAATTCATCTTCTGGGTATACTGCTTTTTTAATCATACCATCTACGATTTCCAATCTATCTCGACTTACCAAGTCTTTAGCAGTATCTTCTCCAATTTGCCATCGTTTTCCTTCTCTTGGTAACTGACCTAAGATTGGGAATTTCATTGTGTCTCTTTGATAATCACCCGCATCAGACTTTTCGATTATTTCAAAACGGCATTTACCTAATTTACCCTGATGAGGGTACTTTAATCCTGATTCTATTTCTTCAAGGATAAATCCGTTTTGAAATTTTTTGTTTTTGCAATAGAATAAAATTGGTTCTGTCTTTTGTTGAAGATTGAACCTTGCTGAACCTGAATTAATTGGTTGTGTAGTCGATTCCCAAGTTAAGTCTCCTAAATAATTATTTTCTCCAAAAATCTCGTTACAAATACATTTTAGATGATGATGCTCATCTGGAAAATTGATGGATATAAAAATCACTCCATCTTTAGAAAGCAGTCTATGTAATAATTGAAGTCTTGGATACATCATACACAACCATTTGTCGTGCCTTGTTAGGTCGTCAACTCCAATTGCAGCTACTTTATCTTGTTCTTTGGCTTTTAAAGTTTCATCTAACCATTTTTTTATCTTTGGGTGGTTTACATTGTCATTGTAAGTCCAACCTTCGTTTCCTGTGTTGTAAGGTGGGTCAATGTAGATGCACTTTATTTTTCCTTCGTATTCGGGTAATAGACTTTTGAGAGCTTCAAGGTTATCTCCGTGTATTATTTTGTTTCCGCTTTTGGTCGGCTCGGTTTGTTCGCCTTTGTCGGATGTAAATCCGTATTTGTGTTCCAATACTCGGTATGGCACATCTTGGTGGTGGCTCACCACCTTGTCTTTTCCTATCCAATTGAGTGTTGGCATATTATTTCTCTTTTACTTTCTTCGGTTCAACAATAATTTCCTTCTCGTAATTTTTGAGAACAGAATTCGATTTATACAACACTCGTCCGCAAGGTATTTTCTTACTCGAGTCGCTCAAATGTGTATGCTGGTCGTCAAAAAAGATATGAGCACCAAAGGCTTCTAAAACTTTTGCTTTCGGCAATCCGCCCATAAAGTAGGCTTCATCCACATAAACATTCCATTTTCTGAGTGTTTTGATAACTCGCATATGGCTTGGTGAATTCCGTGCGGTTACTATCGCAATACGAAGTGGTGAAAGTTCTTTTTCGACAGGTAAATCGTCTTGAATGTCTGACAGTTTTCTTAGTAGAACTGCAAAAGGTCCATCGTTCAACGGAACATCTTCGTTTTCCTTTTCGTGCTTGTGGAATGCTTCTATTCCTTGCTCTTTATAGATTTGTTCAGATTCTTCAGAGAACACAACAGCATCGGCATCAAATGCGAATTTTACTCGGTCTGTTTCAGGTTCAAAATTTTCTGGTGGGTCGTAAATCAAGGCTGTTGCACAATTCGCTGTATCAATGATTTTTTGAACATCACTTTCATCACGAGAAAGGAAAAGATCAACATCAAAAGCGTCTATGAAAGGTGCAAGTGGTTCACCACCTGAAAATGCCCATCTTGTAATTGGAAGTTTGTAGTGTTCAATTGCCTTTAAAACTCTTACTCCTGTTTCAGGACTGTTTCTTGACATTACAACAACTTCAACAATTGGTTTCTCAACGTGTGTGTTGAGTTTTAGTAATGCTTCAACCAAAGGAAATGCAGTTCCTTTTTCAAGTAGCTTATCTTCATTAGCTAATTGATATTCTCGAAATCCCCGAATATTTTGTTCTCTAAAAATTTTCTCTTCTTCTTCGAGATTGAAAAGAGCTCTCGAAGAAACACCAACCACTAATATTTTTGAAAAGTCTACTGGCATCTATTTTTCCTTGTTTGATATTATTAATTCCTTCACGTCCACATCTAAAATTTCCGCTATTTCCATTAAGGTTTCCAAGCGTGGTTGTTGTCGGTTTTGAGCATAAGCGTTAACCATATTGTAGCTTTTCCCGAGCTTCTCAGCCAACCAAGTCTGCTTTATTCCTTTCTGTTCCAACACTTCCTTAATTCTGTTCATTGTCAGACGCATTTTAGTCAACCACTAAAATAGTCAGTTTATTTTGAATATCTCAAAAAACTGTGTATAAAATGTAAATATTCTGTTTGGGTGGCGGTGGGGAAGGGCAAGCTCTTTTGCTGCGGAGGCACGGAGCAGGAAATGTGCTTGACCGTGCGGTGGGCTTTTTTCAGCTTGCAGGTAACGGGAAGTGTATCTTTCAGTGGCGACCAAAAAAGCACAGCCCTTTATTATTCAATCATATAGTTAGAAAATATATCCCAGACTTTTCGTTTCAGCTCCCAAACCTCGCAATTGAAGATAAATATTGTTGCTAGCTGTGTTTATTCGCACAAAGCTTTTATTAGATTTTCATTTTTTAATTTAAGTGCTTCAATCCATTCATTACTCGTAAAGTACTGAGATGGATGTTTAATGAAATAAAGTTTTATTTCGTGTTCATTAATATTCATAGTTCCATATTTAAGATATGCACCATTTATCTTTTCTAGTCTAATTACTTTATTATGTGTAATATTTAATTTTGCAGCAATGCTATTAAATTTATCTCCACAGGTATTTCCTAAAAACAAACAGAAATCTGGTTTTAAAATCCTAACAGTATGAAAAAAAATTTCCCACCCTTTTTTAAAATCATCATTAGTTGGCCGTTCATTTTCAGAATGTGTTTTAATCATAGGTCTTTGAACAAAATTTAAAAATGAAATTTTATTCCAAAATCCATTTAAGTCATTATTAGCAAACATCTTATTTATCGTTTTAAAAAAATTGCTGTCTGCTTTATAATCTCTATTACCAATGCCTAATTCATTCACAATCCATCTTGTAAATAGTGGTTTTTGAATATTCTGTTTTGGGTCTTTAGAGTCGCTATAATGACTTTCACCAACTAATAATACTTTGTTTGTTTGTTTTGAATAATTCTTACCGACAAAAGGAAGCCATTTTAAGTTTTCAATCTTTTCTAAACTGTAGTCAAATTCTGTATTCATTATATTTATTTATGAGTTATATTAATTCAAATTTGTACTTCCATAAATATTGCTGTAGGGAGTAATTTTTTATTCAGACAAATTAAAAAATAGTTTTAAGTTCGAGTTCATTTTTACATAGGTGGCAACTAGCATATTTCGTATAAATACACCAATTTTTTCAAGATAGCAACTTAGAATTATAATAGGTGCCGTTATCTTTCATAAATTGGTTATTGTACAAAGATAGATGTACAATCAATTATTAAATATGACCTTAGTTAGCTATCGATTAGGTTTTTAGTCACGGTGTTTTGGCTTTAGAAATTATCAAGCTAAGCTTTTTAAAGCTCTTTTTAGTGGTCATCTATTTAGGCCTCAAATATTGTCTTTGTACAAATTTACAGATGTAACAAAAGAAAATGCCACTTAGAGTAGATTTAGGCTTACAGTACCTATATTTGCTTACAAGGGATTTAAAACTATGGAGGACAAACAATTTATTTCAGGGATTTACAATTATTGTGACCGCTGGTGCGAGAGGTGCGATTTTTCTGATCGCTGCGAAATTTATTTTGAGGAACGAAAAAACTATAATGCGCTGCAAAATAAGGACGATTTTATCGCGATTGTTTCTCAAAACCTCAGTAAGGCTAAAGAGTTGCTCATCAAAATGGCCGAAGAACGAGGTATAGATGTAGACGACCTGGAAGATGATGAAGCCTATAAAAAACACCGGCAAAAATCAAAAGAGGCCAGAGGACATGCTTTGTCTCAACATGCTATGGATTATGCAAATCAAGTACATGAATGGTTTCAGGAAAATGATCATCTCGAAATTTACAAGCAGCGTCTTGAAAAAAATATAGAGCTGGGCATAGACTTAGACGAAAGCGATAAGGCCTTAAGACTTATCGACGAAGCCTCAAATATCATAAACTGGTATCTTTTTCAAATGCATATTAAACTGTCTTCTGCTATCCGCTATTATCCACACGACCCGGAATTTGAAGACGAGATACAGAATATGCACCATTCTTCAGCCAAAATTGCCTTTATAGGTCTGGAGAATTCTATGAAAGCATGGCATACGCTTTTAGAATTGCTGAAGGATGAAGAAGATTTTATTTTGCATATTATCATTCATTTACAAAAACTAAAAGCCCAAACCCACAAAGAATTTCCTTTGCTTCGCAACTATAAAAGGCCTTTTTTTGAAGATTAAATTTAGTAGGATTTATGCATAACAAGTTACATCAGATTAAAGAGGATTGGTTAGATCTTTTTGCTTTTTTAAAAGCACCCAATGAAAACCGTGATGAAAACCAAAACACCTTTTATCGGTTAAGTCGGGTGTTATCTATTTTTATCTTAAACCTGATAGTAGTCTCTGTACTCGTTTCTTTAATGTTTGTGATAGAACGTACTGGAATAATAAGTACAGAAAACCATAAGGCCGTAGAAATGTTAACTTCTAACCCTGCTTTGGCATTGTTTGCAGCGGTAATTATCGCACCATTTTTTGAAGAGCTTATTTTTAGAACTTACATTGTTAAAAAATATAGTCCTATCCATCTTATAGCTTTTTTAGCCGGTGTTACCGGAAAGCAAAATCAAATAAAGGTATTAGCGATACTAGAAAATTACTGGCATAAGTATTATAAGCTAATCATTTATTTTTCTGCCCTTTTGTTCGGTTATGTACACATATTTAACTACGAGATATCACAGAATATTTTATGGTTTTCTCTGCTTTTGGTTTCACCTCAGATTTGTATTGGCCTTTGCCTGGCGTATTTTAGGATTAGATTTGGATTGGTATGGGCTATGGGTTATCATGCGTTTTACAATTTGATATTAATAGGGCCTGCACTTTTCTTTTATTAGAAAAAAAAATCCACCGCATTTGCAGTGGATTTTGTAGTTAATAGTAAGGTTTATTTTATTTCACTTCTTCGAAGTCTACGTCTTCGACGTCGTCTTTAGATCCTGAATCTGTAGATCCGCCTTCTGCTCCTCCTGTTGGTCCACCGGCATTACCGCCAGCTTGTTGAGCTTCTGCTTGGGCTTTGTACATTTCTTCAGATACAGTTTTCCATGCTTCGTTAAGTTTTTCAATCGCAGGGGTAACCTGGTCTAAATCTTGACTAGCGTGAGCTGTTTTCAATTCAGCTAAAGCATCTTCGATAGGCTTTTTCTTTTCTTCCGGAATCTTATCGCCATAATCTTTCATTTGGTTTTCAGTTTGGAAGATTAAAGAGTCCGCTTCATTCAATTTTTCAACTTTTTCTTTAGCTTTCTTATCTGCTTCTGCATTTGCTTCCGCTTCTTGCTTCATTTTTTCGATTTCTTGCTCTGTTAAGCCTGAAGACGCTTCAATTCTAATGTCTTGTTTCTTACCGGTTGCTTTATCTTCGGCACTTACTTGTATGATTCCGTTTGCATCGATGTCGAAAGTTACTTCAATCTGAGGTGTGCCTCTTCTTGCCGGTGGAATGCCGTCTAAGTGGAAACGACCGATGGTCTTGTTATCCTTAGCCATAGAACGTTCTCCTTGCAATACGTGGATTTCAACACTTGGCTGATTGTCCGCAGCAGTAGAGAAGATTTGAGACTTCTTAGTTGGGATAGTTGTATTGGCTTCAATCAATTTTGTGTTTACACCACCCATAGTTTCAATACCTAAAGATAATGGCGTAACATCAAGAAGTAATACATCTTTTACATCTCCGGTTAAAACACCACCTTGGATAGCAGCACCTACAGCAACTACTTCATCCGGGTTTACACCTTTGCTTGGTTTTTTGCCAAAGAATTTTTCAACCGCTTCTTGTACAGCAGGAATTCTTGTAGAACCACCAACCAAGATAATTTCGTCGATATCGCTCTTGCTTAAATCGGCAGCTTTTAATGCTTTTTCACAAGGAACGATTGTTCTTCTTACAATGTCTGCAATCAATTGCTCAAACTTAGATTTAGATAAAGTTCTTACCAAGTGCTTAGGACCTGTAGCAGTTGCAGTAACATAAGGTAAGTTGATTTCAGTTGAAGAAGAAGACGATAACTCGATTTTAGCTTTTTCAGCCGCTTCTTTCAATCTTTGAAGTGCCATCGCATCTTTTCTCAAGTCGATGTCTTCGTCTTTGATAAATTCTTCAGCCAACCAGTCTATGATGACTTGGTCTACATCATCACCACCTAAGTGCGTATCACCATCTGTAGATAATACTTCAAACACACCATCTCCTAATTCCAGGATAGACACGTCATGCGTACCACCACCAAAGTCGAATACAACTATTTTCTGGTCGGTATTTTTCTTATCTAAACCATAAGCCAAAGAAGCAGCTGTGGGTTCGTTTATGATACGTCTTACTTTAAGACCGGCAATTTCTCCAGCTTCTTTGGTCGCTTGACGCTGAGAATCGTTGAAGTATGCAGGAACTGTAATAACAGCCTCAGTAACATCCTGTCCTAAGTAGTCTTCTGCTGTTTTCTTCATTTTTTGAAGAATCATTGCAGATAATTCTTGTGGCGAATACAATCTGCCATCAATATCTACTCTTGGTGTGTCGTTATCACCTTTTTTTACTTTGTAAGCTACACGGTTTACTTCATTTGAAGATTCAGAGAATTTGTTCCCCATAAATCTTTTTATAGAAGCAATTGTTTTTTCAGGGTTGGTTACTGCCTGACGTTTTGCAGGGTCACCAACTTTTATTTCACCACCATCAACAAAAGCTATGACTGATGGTGTAGTTCTTTTTCCTTCAGAATTTGGAATAACCACTGGCTCGTTTCCTTCCATTACAGAAACACAAGAGTTTGTGGTTCCCAAGTCTATACCAATTATTTTACTCATGATTAATTATTTTAATTATTTATTACTTTTTCTTAGTCGATTTAAAATAGTCAATCTTTATGCCATGCAAAAAGTAGTGACAGGATGTCAGACAGTAAGTCAGTAGATGTATTATTGTCCTTAATTATATACCAATACTAAAAAAAGCGACAAAATTTGTAAAACCGGAAAAATCAGTGGAAGCTAAATTGTTTTGCAATCTATCTCAGATTGAAAATTACTACATTACTACATTAGTACATTGTTACATTACTAGATTATAAGGTTATAGAAGTGCTGTATTTTACGGTATTGATGTTGAAGGCACTTTGTGTACTACTAATAAAGGGTATTGTGGTCAATTTATTTACCATAAATTGTCTGTAGGCCTTTATGTTTTTTACATTTATCTTCAGGAGATAGTCGTAATCTCCACTGATATGAAAGCATTCTGCAATTTCATTAAGCGTTAAAATATTTTTCTCAAAGTTGACTAAACTTTTCTTGGTATGGTCTGTCAGTTTTACCATACAAAATGCAGTAAAGTCTTGTTCTACACTTTCTAAATCCAAAAGTGCCACATATTTTGAAATTACATTTTGCTTTTCCAGACGTTTTATGCGTTCGTAAACTGCCGTTTGGGACAAATTTACCTTTGCGGCGATTTGCTTGGTAGTTTGATTAGAATCTTCTTGTAGCAAATTCAAAATCTGCTTGTCTTTGTCATCAATTTTAGGCATAATAATTTTTTTGTTTTCTATTGTAAAAATTGTTAAAAGTGGAAAAATTAACTAGCATAAAAATTTTATTAGATAAATATTCTAATTATACAAAGATATGTTGTTTAAATATTATGTGATACTTAATTTTACATAAAATACTTACAATCATGTCTAAACATCCAGCACAAGCAATTCAAGATTTACAATTTTTTGGAGAATTCGGAGGGGTTAATCCTTCAATTTCAGATAGTTCTACCTACACGTTTATTACTGCCAAAAGCATGAGCGATACATTTCATGGAGATGCAGAAGGCTGTTACCTTTACAGTCGTCATAGCTCGCCAAGTAACTTGTATTTGTGTAAGGCTTTAGCCAATATGGAAAATACTGAAGATGCTACTGTATTTGCCTCAGGCATAGGTGCCATAACGTCTACCATTATGCAAATCTGTTCTGCCGGCGACCATATTGTAGCCAGTAGAACCATTTATGGCGGTACGTATGCATTTCTAAAAAATGTATTACCAAGATTTGGGGTAACAACCACTTTTGTAGACATTACCGATAAAGAGAAAATCAAGGCAGCAGTAAAGGAAAACACTAAAATGTTGTATTGCGAATCTGTGAGCAACCCGCTCTTAGAGGTCGTAAATTTTGATTGTGTAGCGCAAACCTGCAAAGAACATAACCTGCAATTTGTAGTAGATAATACCTTTTCACCTTTACTTATACAGCCGGCAAACCTTGGTGCAGACATTGTTATACATAGTTTAACCAAATTTATAAACGGTAGCTCAGATACGGTTGCCGGTGTTATTTGTGCAACTTCAGAATTTATAAATAGTCTAAAAGACGTCAACACGGGAGTGGCTATGCTACTGGGACAAACTTTGGACAGTTACAGAGCCGCATCGATATTGAAAAATTTAAGAACGCTTCCAATCCGAATGAAGAAGCACTCTGAAAATGCAATTTATCTGGCTCAAGCATTCGAAAAGCGAGGCTACAAAGTTGGTTATCCCGGACTGGCATCACATAGTCAACACGATTTGATCCAAACATATCTAAATAAGGACATGGGCTTTGGAGGAATCTTTACGGTCGATTTTGGTTCGCTAGAAAAGGCAAATGCCGTTATGGAAATGATGCAGCATAACAATCTTGGGTACTTAGCCGTTAGTTTAGGATTCTACAAAACACTATTTAGTGCCTCAGGAACTTCTACGTCCAGCGAAATTTCTGAAGAAGAGCGAAAAGAAATGCACCTTTCGGATGGGTTGGTTAGGTTTTCTGTTGGTTTGGATTACGATATTAAACTTACATTTAAGGGTATGCTGGAATCTATCGCGCAAGCTGAAAATTCTTTAAATTCTAACTTAGTATCTTAAAATTATATGATGTTCATTTCTTGTTTTGTATTTTAGCTTTTGCTAAACAAATGATTAATGAAATCCATACTTTTTATTCTAACTATTGCGCTTTTCGTAAGCTGTAAAGCGCAGAAAGATATTACTAATGCTAATCCGAAAAAATACGCAAAACAGATAAAACCTCAAACCTTACAGACTAAGCTTTATACCATTGCCTCGGACGAATTTGAAGGTCGAGATACAGGACAGCCGGGACAGAAAAAAGCAGCCGAATATTTAAAGAGTTTCTATAAATCTATAGGCGTTAAAGCGGCTTTAGGGGATGATAATTATTTTCAAATCATCCCTTCGTCTTTTTTTAATGACAACATACCAAGCAGTGAAAATGTGGTAGCTTATATTCCCGGAGATGGCTCTACAGAAGAGGTTTTGGTTCTTTCTGCACATTACGACCATATAGGAAAAAAAGGAGACAAAATCTTTAACGGGGCAGACGACGACGGCTCGGGAACTGTAGCGCTTATGGAAATTGCTAAAGCATTTCAAGAAGCCGTAAACGATGGTTATGTGCCAAAGCGGGGTATTGTATTTCTTCATGTAACCGGAGAAGAAAGAGGTCTTTTAGGGTCTTTGTATTATACGGAAAACCCTATTTTTCCACTTGAAAACACAGTAACAAATCTCAATACGGATATGATAGGGAGAATTGATAAGTCTCACGAAAACAATCCTAATTATGTTTATCTTATTGGCAGTGACAGGTTAAGCAAAGAGCTTCACGAATTGTCTGAAGATGTAAATGAAGAATACACCCAATTGTATTTGGATTATAAATACAATGCCAGAAACGACCCTAACCGCTTTTATTACAGAAGTGATCATTACAATTTTGCCAAATATGACATTCCCGTCATTTTTTACTTTAACGGAGTGCACGAAGATTACCATATGGAAACCGACACGCCGGAGAAAATTAATTATGATTTGCTAGCCAAGCGAACGGAGCTTATTTTTTATACAGCCTGGGAAGTGGCAAATAGAGAAAACAGACCTTTTGTAGATAATCCTTCTAGAAAATAATGTCTTTACGGTTATTGTTTATTATCATTTTAGGCATTGGCCATAGTCAGGCTCAAATTAAAGTTGAATTTGAGAAGAGAGTTAATGTACATGACATTCCTCAATCTATGGTGTCTCAACTTAACGAGAGTTTTGATGAGAATGTAAAAGTAAAATGGTACTACCAGGAAGATGGGGAAAAGAAGGTTTATGAAGCAAAATTCAACTATAATAAGAAGCAAAAGAGTGTAGAATTCGATTTAGAGGGCAATATCACAAATATTGAAATTCTGATTTCTAAAAATGAAATTCAACCGGAAATTCTTCAGACCATAGATGCGCAAATCAGCAAAGCCTTTAACAAATACAAAATTTTAAAAATTCAAAAAGAATACAAAGGCACATCAGAACAACTATTTGATATTATTCATTCTTCTCGTTTTAGTCAAAATCTGGAAATCTATTACGAAATTGAAGTCAATGCAAAACAAAAAAAGCGTAGAAGTCTTTATGAAATGATTTTTAATGAAAATGGTAGCTTAGTGAGTAAAAGAAAAGTAAAGCTGAAATCCACAGATATTTTAGATTATTAATGCGACATTTATTTTTAGTCATATTCCTTTTTTCAGTTTTAATTGTAAACGCTCAATCCTTTACAGCGGGTTTTCTTCCTGACATCAATTTGTCTTACAAAGTGGGCGAGGACTACAAAATCATACATAAAATTGAAAGCAGGTATCCAAGCTTTAATGATGAGGATAATAAGTTTAAAATAAATTTTGAACGTTTAGATTTTCAAAATTTTGTTGAGCGCAAAGTGGCGCTTTTTTCTAAGCTTGCAGTAGGGTATCAATTTAGGATAAACAATTCGGAAAGTAGCGAACACCGTTTCATTCAACAATTTTCATGGACAGACAATCTCTTTAATTACAGAATTGGGCATCGCTTTAGAACAGACCAGACTTACAGCCAATCTTTTTCTCCGGAGTTCAGATTTCGATACAGAGCAGAATTTCAGCTACCGTTACAAGGTCGGGAACTGGATCAAGGAGAGTTTTATTTGTCAATTTCAGATGAAGCTCTAAGTTCTATACAATCTTCCGATTGGGATTTTGACAATAGAGTAGTAGTAAAATTAGGCCTTTATATAAATGACAATAACAAAGTTGAATCGGGTTTTGACTGGCGAGCAGAAGGCTTTCTTTTTGATACAACAGAGCATCAGATTTGGTTAGCTTTAAGCTGGTATAAGACTTTATAAGTAATAGATTAGGTTATAATTGAAAGCCTTTCTGTTTACATTGGTGTCGCTCTTATAAAATGCCTATTTTTGCAATGTAAGTATACCTTATTTATGAGTAAAAAATTACTTTTAAGTGCTAATCAAATTAATATAATCCTTAACAGATTAGCTTGTCAACTCATTGAAAATCATGATGATTTTAGTGATACGGTAATTATTGGCATCCAGCCAAGAGGCGTGTTTTTAAGCGAACGCCTTAAACAACTCCTGCATACAGATTACGGACTTTCTGATATTAAATTTGGTAAACTAGACATCACCTTTTACAGAGACGATTTTGGTAGAGGCAACAAAATTTTACAGGCTAACAAGACCGATATCCATTTTATAGTGGAAGGTAAAAAAGTAGTTTTTGTAGATGATGTGCTTTATACAGGAAGAAGCATCCGTTCGGCTTTAACGGCGCTTCAGTCTTTTGGAAGACCAAAATCTGTAGAACTTTTAACCTTAATAGATAGAAGATTTAGCCGACATCTGCCTATCCAACCGGATTATAAAGGCAGACAGGTAGATGCGATAAACAAAGAACGTGTAATTGTATCTTGGAAAGAAAATGATGGAGAAGATGCAGTATATATCATAAGACAAAGCGAATGAGCGAATTAAGTGTAAACCATTTATTGGGCATTAAGCAATTATCTCAAGAAGATATTCACCTTATTTTCGAAACGGCAGACAATTTTAAAGAAGTAATAAACAGGCCAATAAAAAAAGTACCTTCTTTAAGAGATTTGACCATTGCAAATTTATTTTTTGAAAATAGCACAAGAACGCGTTTATCTTTCGAGCTGGCAGAGAAACGACTTAGCGCAGATGTTATAAATTTTTCTGCAGCCTCTTCTTCGGTCAAAAAAGGAGAGACTTTAATCGATACTGTAAATAATATCCTGTCGATGAAAGTTGATATGGTCGTTATGCGTCATCCTAATCCCGGTGCATCGGTGTTTTTGTCTAAACACGTCAATGCCTCGATAGTTAATGCCGGCGATGGCGCGCATGAGCATCCTACTCAAGCACTGTTAGATGGGTTTTCTATAAGAGAAAAATTAGGCGATTTAGAAGGTAAAAAAATCGTTATTGTAGGAGATATCCTACATTCCAGAGTCGCTTTAAGTAATATATTTTGTTTAAAGAAATTAGGCGCTGAAGTCAAGGTTTGTGGACCGGAAACGCTCTTGCCAAAGCATATTAGAAGCCTTGGAGTAGAGGTTGAGTTAAACTTAGACAAAGCATTGAAATGGTGCGATGTAGCAAATATGCTTAGAGTTCAAAATGAGAGGATGAGCACGAGCTATTTTCCCAGTACCAGGGAGTATGTCGCTCAATATGGATTAGACCTGGAACGCCTTAATAAGCTGAATAAAGAAATTGTAATAATGCATCCCGGTCCAATTAATCGTGGAGTGGAGATATCCAGTGATATTGCAGATTCTGACCATGCGATAATCCTTAACCAAGTGGAAAATGGGGTAGCTGTAAGAATGGCTGTGCTATATTTACTGGCTTCTAAGCTTAAACATTACAATAAAGGTTAAAGATGGAATCAACACAAAAAGACAATTATACTTTAATTACATACGCTTCAAATCAATTCAGCGAATTTATAGCCGAATTAAAACAGGATTTAAAACAATTTTCCGATCAAAATCTTGTAGTAGATGTCGAAAAGCAAAACAAAATAACAGAAGAGGAATTATCTACTTTGTTAGAATTATCTAACGTGCAGTACCGCCATAAAAAATCTTTTATAATTTTAAATTCAAATATTGATATAGATACTATTTCAGAAGAATTACGAGTAGTGCCAACACTTCAGGAGGCAGAAGATATGATACAGATGGAAGACATAGAAAGAGATTTAGGATTTTAATGAGTTCTCCTTTAAAAGTTACAATACTAGGTTGCCATTCTGCAACGCCAAAGACAAAAGCCTACCCAACAGCGCAAATTGTTGAGGTAAGAGGTCAATTACTACTTATAGATTGTGGAGAAGGTACGCAAGTTAGGCTTAGAGAAAACAGTGTAAAATTTAGTCAGGTTAAACATATTTTTATCTCCCATTTACACGGCGATCACTTTTATGGTTTAATAGGCTTGCTCTCCACCTTAAGTTTGCTTAACCGTACAACACCTATCAACATTTATGCGCCTACGGGCGCCAAAGAAATTGTACATATTCAACTAAAATATTCTGGCGTTTATCTAACCTATCCTTTAAATTTTATAGAATTAAAATCAACTGAAAGCGAACTCATTTGTGATGAAGAAAAGTTTTATGTAAAAACCATTCCCCTGGATCATAGAATCTACACCAATGGATTTTTTATAGTTGAAAAAGAAGGAAGACGAAAACTGAATTTGAATAAAGTTGAAGACCTAAATATAGATAAAGCCTATTACCAAAAGATCACAAAAGGTGAAGATATTGCGCTGGAAGATGGTACTATAATAAAGAATGAAGAGATTACTTTTCCTCCGAATCCACCAAAATCTTATGCTTTTTGTAGCGACACGACTTTTCAGCCAAGTATAATCCCCATTATTAAAAACGCAACAGCGCTGTATCACGAATCTACATTTTTAGAACTTCACAAAGCCTTATCTGCAAAAACAAAACATTCTACCGCTAAAGAAGCTGCGACAATTGCCAAGGAAGCGCAAGTCGGCCATTTAATATTAGGACACTATTCTGCCAGGTATAAACATCTTGAAGATTTTAAAAGAGAAGCCGAAACCATCTTTAAACCGGTGTCTTTAGCTCAAAGTGGTAAGACTTTTTCGTTTTAGGAGATGTGTTTTATCAATCTTAATTTGTGGGAGTAGTCGCGAATATCACTATTAAAGATACCGGAATGGTCTAACCTGTCTATTCTTACTTTACCATGCGCATGGATGATGTAATTGTTTTCCATAATGATGCCAACATGTATTATGCGCCCATCTTCATCGTCAAAAAAAGCTAAGTCGCCCGGTTTTGCTTCTTCAATAAAACTTAGTGTGATGCCTTGTTCAGCCTGTTGATAGGCGTCTCTGTACAGCTTAAACCCACAGGTTTTGTAAACCATTTGTGTAAATCCGCTACAATCTATTCCAAAGGGTGTTTTGCCACCCCATAGATAAGGCGCATTAAGATAGAGTAGGGCATAGCGTACTATATTTTCCCTTTCTTTGTCTCCATTGGAGCTGTTGATAACAAATGTGTAGCCTAAAATGGAAGTCGCTTCTACAGACGAGCCCATTAAAACTGTTGTAAGATGCTCTGTTTTGTCCTGAACATATTCCACCAAATCTGTTAAGCAGAAAAGCTCTTTTTGTTTGAGGTTATAGTATTGCTCTCCGGTAATATAGATAAATTGCTTGCTGTCTATCCAACCTTCGTATTGGTCGAATGCAATTTTAATTTTAATCCATTTTGGTTCTTTTTCTAAAATCTCGAAGATATCCCCAAAAAGCAATTGGGTGACCATTTCGGCTCTATCGTTATTGATTGCTCTAACAGGAACAATACTGAGATGGCAACACCCGTATCTCATGTAAATTTATCTTTTGATGACTATAGCAGAAGCACCGCCGCCGCCATTGCATATTGCCGCTGCGCCATACTTTGCATTTCTTTGTTTTAATATATTAATCAAAGTTATGATAATTCTTACACCCGAGCAACCCAAAGGATGACCTAATGAAACAGCACCGCCGTTTACATTTACGTTTTCGCTATTAAGCCCTAAAATTTTCATATTTGCTAGTCCAACAACAGAAAACGCTTCATTAAATTCAAAATAATCGATATCCTCTAAACTCAAGTTTGCTTTTTTAAGTGCAAGAGGAAGTGCTTTTGCAGGCGCAGTTGTAAAGTCTTCAGATTTTTGAGCTGCATCTGCATAACTTACTATCGTGGCTAATATGGGTAAATTTAAGGCTTCTGCTTTTTCTTTGCTCATTAATACTACTGCTCCAGCGCCATCATTTATAGTCGAAGAGTTAGCCGCTGTAGCTGTACCCGTTTTAGTGAATGCCGGTCTTAAATTTGGTACTTTATCAAATCTGATATTTTTATATTCCTCGTCTTCTGAAACAATTACAGGTTCGCCTCTACGTTGAGGGACTTCTACAGGCACGACTTCGTCATCAAACAAGCCATTCTTCCAGGCTTCTGCAGATCTTTTATAAGAGTTTATGGCAAATTCGTCTTGTTCTTCTCTGGAAACATCAAAGTTTGTTGCGCATAAATCTGCACAAGTGCCCATAGCTTCTTGATTGTATGCATCTACCAGACCATCTCTTTGCATCCCATCAACAAGTGTAGAAGGGCCAAATTTGTGCCCGCTTCTAAGATGTACATAGTGTGGTATTTGGCTCATGCTTTCCATACCGCCGGCAACTACAACCTCGTTGTCTCCAAGTGCTATACTTTGTGCGGCTTGCATTACGGCTTTCATACCACTGGAACAAACCTTATTAACTGTTGTACAAGGTACAGTATCCGGAATGCCGGCTCCAAGAGCAGATTGTCTAGCCGGTGCCTGACCGTTATTGGCTTGTACGACATTACCCATAAGAACTTCTTGAACCTCACTAGGATCTAGATTTATTTTATCCAGAGCGCCTTTAATAGCTATTGATCCTAATTTTGTTGCGGGGATAGAAGATAGAGACCCCATAAAGCTTCCTATTGGTGTTCTTGCTGCACTAACTATAACGATTTCTTTCATATATCTAAATTTTTTGCAAAATTAATAAATATCTAATTACAAACTTATTTAGAGATGTCATATTAAGGATAATTTAATCAAAACGTGGTTCTGTAATTAAATTGGCAAAAGTTAGGCTTAGTTTTCTGTAGTTATTTTAGAGTAAAAGGTTTTATAATGCTTGTAGCGATCAAATATTTCTCTAACGTAATAGTAGGGTTGTTTTGCTCTTACAAAACCTGATTTAATAAAGTTCATTTTATAAAATTCCGGTTTGTCTAGTTTTAATAGGGCTTCTTCAACATTATTATCCCATTGTAAAGGATCTAGTTTTAAGTATTCAGCCATTTTTTGAGCATCTTTTATGTGGGCGTAACCGGCATTGTAAGAAGCCAGTGTGAATTTTTGACGCTGTATGCTGTCTTTTACATTATCAAAATATTCATATAATTCAGACAGGTACTGCGAAGCACCTCTAATGCTTTGTTCAGGGTCTGTAGGGTCTGAAATATTTAAATATTCTGCTGTACTTGGCATAATCTGCATGATGCCCATTGCTCCGGACCAGGATTCGTCTGACGTTAAAAATTTAGATTCCTGATACCCCACAGATGTGAGTAATCTCCAGTCCCAACCTATGCTATCGGCGTACTTTTTAAACAAATTGTCGAAAGGACTTATTTTCTTTTCATTTAAGCTATAAAATTCACTCTTCACTCGTCTTCTAAAAGATCGCTTATTTTTAAAATATTTGTTGTATGTCACATTATAATCAAGTGTCTTTCTGTATTTCTTCAACCATTGATTGAGCGTGTCTTTAAGTTTTGTAGACGATTTACGAAGCCCCCAGCCAATGCGTTGCGAAAAACTCATTTTCATTGAAATATCAAGATTAGGATAATCCGATACGTATAAGGAGGCGATGTTTTGATCCGTTATCGTGTTTTTAATACTTCCGTTGGAAATATTTTTAAAAATTTCATCTGTAGTCATATCTCCGGGAATCGTATCAATCTTTATGTTGCCACCAATTTCGTTGTTTAGATTCTCAAGTCTTTCCTGATAAGACGAATTTTTTTTAACGAACACAGTATCACCCAACAACTGTACAGTGTTAGTCACCAATCTTTTTTTAATCTGATGCAATTTTAAACGTCTCCAATTATCTGGTTTTCTTTGCACTAACACTTGATAAGAGGTGTATAAAGGGATGCTAAAATCTATTTGCTCTTGCCTTTCATTAGTTAAAGTAAATCCGTATGCTATTAAATCACCTTCATTATTATTAAGCATTTCGATAAGCTTGTTCTCGTCTTTCGCAACGACCATTTCCAGATGAACATCAAGATATTTGGCAAATTCTTTTAATATCTCATATTCAAATCCCATAGGTTCTCCTCTGTACAGGAAGTAAGTTGTACCACTATAGGTTGTTATGGCTTTTAAGGTGTCGCTTTGGAGGATATCATCTAGTTGACGATGTTTTGCATCACCAATATTTTCCTTTTCAAATTTATCTGTTTTGCACCCCCATAAGATGAAGATGAAAATTAAAAACTTAAAAAGGGTTTTCATAAAAATAAAGAGAAATATTTAAAAAGTTATAATATATTAAATTATTTGATTTTATCAAAAATATATCCACCTTTTTCAGCACCCCATATGTAATTGCCGTCTTTGTCAAAGCCTCTGTCCCAGGAAATAATTTTATTTTCAAAAATTTCAACTTCACTTGTTGCAAAGCTGGCACCTCTTAGATTACTGGGGCAGGTTTTTTCTCCAGTCTCCCCTTTAAAGTAATTTTTTTCTATTCGTTTTATAAGGACTTCGCATCCTTCTCTTAGGCTTATGTCTTCTTGGCTAAGCGTATCAAATGCTTTTGGTGTTTTCCATTTGCCAATCCAGAGAGAATCTGCTTTTATGGTATAAATAGACGAACTGAAAACACTGTCATTTTCTCTCTTTACTTCATAAATTCTTTGGTGATAAGGCTTGTCCTGCATATTATTAAGCGCTTGTTCTACATAGAGATAATTGCCTTTATCTTTCCAAATGGGATACATGTGTAAGGATATGTTGTAATATGTAGAATCGGTTTTCGACTGGTTTTCAGAATTAAAAGAGCCTTGCATTAGCATAAAAAGTTCGTCTAGCGTTTTATCTGTAGCTTGCTTTGTTTCATCTTTAGATGGTTTACAGCTTATTATCAGGTTAATAAGCATTAAAAAAACGAATGTATGTTTTAAAGTAGTTGTCATTATAAAATAATTATTTAAAATATTTAGGTTTTATGGTGGATTTAAATTTCTTTTTAAAATCTTTAGCAACATCATACAGCATTTGATCGTTACTTGGAAATAGCACAGAATTCCCTTTGGTGAGTAAAAGTTGTTTTTCGGTAAGCGCTCTTTCATCTGCATCGAAGCTTGCAAATGTATTTTCGAATATAAACTGACTATCAATTTTATAACGTTCTAATTTTTGATTGGATAGCAAATCAAAATACTCCAGGTGAGCGTTTAAATTCAAAATCTTAGATTGCTTTATGGTGTTTAAAATTCCTTTAATCTTAAGGCTTTGAGTATTAGATGCATTGTTTCCACTTTCGTCTAAAGTGAAATTTCCATCTCCGTCTGTTTGGTCGCCGATTACAGAAATCATTTTTTCGATTTGCTCTTCTTTTTCGAATATCTGTTCAGGAGAAAAATCAATTTTATCAAAAATTAAATTGATTTTATAACGGTAATCTAAGCTTTCGTCTTTTGTAGTATGAAAAACAGTCCATTCACGATTTAAATCTTCTAAGTTGATATCGAGAATATCTTCTTCAAAATCTTTCGGAAAAGTCATTTCCGTTTTGTTAGTGGTTACAATCAAAATAAAATTAGTCCCTTTAATTTTTGATTCCTGCATTAATGCATATGAGTCATTATAATTTGGTGCTATGTCTTCAATTTCTTGAAAAATAGAAAACGCATCTCGAAATGATAAACTTTCATTTTTGTGCATTAAGCTTTTTGCGCGTTCATATAATTGATGGACGTAGATTTCTTTTGCATCCAAAAATTCGCTTGAAACATCTTCAAAATCGAATTTTAATCGTTTTTTACCTGAATAAAATGGCAAAACAGGAATAATAGTACTTTGAACTTCTGATAGTTCTTTATAAGCCAAATATATTTCATCTTTTGAATCGGTTAATGTGTCTTTTTTTAGAAGTTTAATTTTATCCAAACTTTCATCTTGATATTTTCTAAAAGTTCGTTTAAGCGATACAATCTGCTCATTTGTTTTAGCCTTATCCGTACTGGTTTTTATTTCTTCTAAGGCTTTTTGAATTTCAGAATAATAATCTTCAACTAGAGCGGTTTGATCAAAATTTTTTATGGAATTACAGCTTGCTATAAGAGAAATTAAAATTAGAAAACAAATTTTCTTCATATAAATTGGTTTTTTCAAAAGTATATAAAATCATAATTATACCTGCATAATTTTTGTTTTAACCTGAATTAACATTTGTTCACCTAGATTATGTCTAAATACATTTAGCATTTTCTTAAGAATATTTTGAAATATGATTTAAATCATATTTTGAACTACATCACCTAAATATTTTTGAAAAAAATTATAAGATGGAAATCATTTACGGACTTCTTGCAGTGAGCACAACAGTTGCGATTTTCTTTTTTGTTCTTTTTATAGTTTCTGTAAAAAAAGGACAATACGACGATAGCTACACGCCTTCTGTAAGAATGCTTTTCGATGACGAATTGGTAGATGAAGAACCTAAAGAAAACAAGCTAAGTAAAAACGAAACACATTAAGTTATGGAATTAGAAAGGTTTTACTACGACAATAAGATTGTCAGAAACTTTATTTACGCCACTATCATTTGGGGTGTAGTTGGGATGTTAGTAGGCTTATTGGTGGCCTATTTGTATTTATTTCCAAATTTAACCGAAGGTATTCCTTGGTTAAGTTATGGTAGATTAAGACCCCTGCATACCAATGCAGTAATTTTTGCATTTGTAGGAAATGCCATTTTTGCGGGTCTTTACTACTCCACACAGCGATTGCTTAAAACCAGAATGGCTAGCGACTTCTTAAGTCGATTAAACTTTTGGGGATGGCAGTTTATCATCGTGTGTGCAGCAATCACATTGCCTTTAGGGTACACAACCTCAAAAGAATATGCTGAGCTAGAGTGGCCAATCGACATTATGATTGCCATAATTTGGGTAGCGTTTGGAGCCAACCTGATTTGGACGATGCTTATCAGACGCCAAAGACATTTATATGTGGCCATTTGGTTCTATATCGCGACATTCGTTACAGTAGCGGTTCTTCACATATTTAACAGCTTAGCATTACCGGCAGATTTTCTAAAAAGTTATTCTGCATACTCTGGCGTTCAAGATGCCTTAGTGCAATGGTGGTATGGTCATAATGCGGTTGCATTTTTCTTAACTACCCCATTCTTAGGCTTAATGTATTATTTCGTTCCTAAAGCAGCTAACAGACCGGTTTATTCTTATAAACTTTCTATTATTCACTTTTGGTCGTTGATATTTATTTATATCTGGGCAGGTCCTCACCATTTATTGTATTCGGCTTTACCGGACTGGGCTCAAAACTTAGGTGTTACGTTTTCAGTCATGCTTATCATGCCGTCCTGGGGTGGTATGATTAATGGACTTCTAACGCTTAGAGGTGCTTGGGACAAAGTAAGACAAGATCCTGTTCTTAAGTTTATGGTTGTGGCCATTACCGGTTATGGTATGGCAACCTTTGAAGGCCCTATGCTTTCTCTTAAAAACGTAAACGCTATAGCGCACTTTACGGATTGGATCATTGCACACGTGCATGTAGGTGCATTGGCTTGGAACGGTTTCTTAACCTTTGGTATGTTATATTGGTTAATCCCTAGACTGTACAAAACTAAATTACACTCTGTAGGATTGGCAAACGTTCATTTCTGGTTAGGTACTTTAGGTATCATCTTATACGCTTTACCAATGTATGTGGCTGGTTTTGTGCAAGCCTTCATGTGGAAACAATTTAATCCTAGTGGAACTTTAGTTTATGGTAACTTCTTAGAAACTGTAAATGAAATCATGCCAATGTACATGATGAGAGCCATTGGAGGTACACTTTACCTTTTAGGATTCTTTGTGATGCTTTATAACGTGATTAAAACAGTAAAATCCGG
The DNA here is from genome assembly GCA_964396065.1 of uncultured Mesohalobacter sp. Lineage (GTDB taxonomy): Bacteria > Bacteroidota > Bacteroidia > Flavobacteriales > Flavobacteriaceae > Psychroflexus. Next base: position 30,007 of record CAYNCI010000010.1, read on the forward strand.
TAGTGCGGTTGAAGACGAATTAGCAGAAGCTGCCGCATTAGTAAGAATAACTAAAAGACAGAAAAGCGAAGCATTCCACAGTTGGTTAGAGCGTAAGCCTGTTAAACTAACAATACTTTCTACAGTAGCCATCTTAATTGGTGGAATGGTTCAGATTATCCCAACCATTTTTGTGGATGAAAATATACCAAAGATAAGCGCAGTAAAACCTTACACGCCTCTAGAGCTAGAAGGTAGAGATTTATACATCAGAGAAGGTTGTGTAAGCTGTCACTCGCAATTGGTTAGACCTTTTAGAAGTGAGGTAGAGCGTTATGGAGAATACTCAAGAGGAGGAGAGTACGTTTATGACAGACCATTCCTTTGGGGTAGTAAGCGTACCGGTCCGGATTTGCATAGAGTAGGTGGTAAGTATAACGACAACTGGCACTTTAAACACATGTTGAATCCAAGTATCACTTCACCAGGTTCTATTATGCCAAAATACCCTTGGTTGATAAAAAACAAACTGGATATAGGAAGTCTAGAGTCTAAAATGGAAACACTTGCAACACTTGGTGTGCCATACTCAGAAGAGGAAATTGCAAATGCTGAAGCAAACTTAAAAGCGCAAGCAGCTACAATAGAAAAGAACTTATACTCTGATCCTGATTTTGTAAAAAGCTATGAAGCAGATATGCAAAAAGCTAAACAAGAAGGAGTAGAATTTGTAGAGATGAAAGACAGAGAGATTGTTGCTATGATAGCTTACTTACAACGTTTAGGTACAGATATCAAAAATGCAAATAAAGAAGAAACAGCATCTAACTAATAATAAAGTGGACTAATGAAATTTGCAAAACAATATTTAGAAACCATAGACGGGGTTGAGATATACCCCATTATAGCACTCATCATATTCTTTACCTTTTTTGTTGGATTATTTTGGTGGGTACTAACAACCTCAAAACAGCAGATAAAACTAATGAGCGAGATGCCATTTGATGATAATTTAAAAGATAACAACCAATGAGAACAACCGCATCCTATTTAAGAATAATCGGGCTAGTCGTGCTAGCCATCATCGGAACAGAGTATTTTTCTGATTTACCAGAAGGCAAATATGCTGTCTTAGAACAACCATTTGCAATGCTATTTGTATTCATGGTGCTTGTGGTAGCAGTAGCTATAGAAGTTACAGTTGCAGCTTTAAGCAAGATTTTGTACATGACACTTTCAGAAGAGAAGAAAGCCGTTTATGATGCAAAGCACGCTAATAAAGCAAGCGAATGGCAAGCCAAGTTCGAAACATTTATGCAAAACATGACTCAAGGTAAAGCTGTTGAAGAAGAACACGAAGTAGAACTTGATCATAATTATGATGGTATACGTGAACTAGATAACAAGTTACCACCATGGTGGGTATATAGCTTTTACATTACCATATTCTTTGCCATATTTTACCTAGCGCGTTTTCATGTATTTGGCGACTATGACCAAGAGGAAGAATACCTTTCTGAAGTTGCTCAAGCCGAAATAGATATTGCTATTTGGAAAGAAAACAACAAAGACTTTGTAAACGTAGATAATGTAGTTATGCTAGAAGATGCCGATAGACTAGCCAGTGGAGAGCAGGTTTATCTTGCAAATTGTGTAGCATGTCATAAAGTAGATGGTGGAGGTAGCATTGGGCCAAACCTAACAGATAAGCACTGGATTTTAGGCGGAGGTATTAAGAATGTGTTCAATACTATTAGTGAAGGTGGTCGTTCCGGAAAAGGGATGGTAGCTTGGAAAAACACACTTTCGCCTTCTGAAATGCAAGAGGTAGCAAGCTACGTCTTAACATTCCAAGGCACAACACCTACTGATGGTAAAGAGCCACAAGGAGACGTTTGGGAGGAAGAAACGGAATAATAATGCAGTAATACCCTTTCACAGCTCAAAACCCACGAGTTTAAAATAATTTGTTTTTGTTATGCGTAATGAATGTATTTATTTTCCAAGCACTTTCATTTAACAGCTAAACAACACTAGAATAAAGACTGAAGCAATGGATGAAAATTTTAGAGATAGTATAGGTACTATTACAGACGATGGTAAAAGACAATGGGTTTTTCCAAAAAAACCAAGTGGTGTATTTTATAAATATAGAAAATGGGTGAGCTATGCGCTGCTCATTTTTCTATTTGTCTCACCTTTTATCAAAATAAATGGAAATCAATTTCTTTTATTTAATGTTTTAGACAGGAAGTTTAACATTTTCGGATTCCCATTCTGGCCACAGGATTTTTACCTTGTTGTCATTTCGATGATAATTGGGGTCGTATTTATCACATTGTTTACAGTAGCTTTTGGTCGAATATTTTGTGGGTGGATTTGTCCACAAACCATTTTTATGGAAATGGTGTTTAGAAGAATAGAATATGCCATAGAAGGGGACAGAAATAAGCAGATGCGTCTAAGCAAGATGCCATGGAACAAGGAAAAAATCATAAAGAAATCTACCAAATGGTTTATATTTTATGTCATTTCGTTCTTAATCGCCAATATATTTTTGGCCTACCTTATCGGAAGCGACGATCTATTAAAATATATAATCGAGGGTCCAAGCGCACACCTCTCAACCTTTGTAGCTCTTATCATTTTTTCATTTGTCTTTTATTTCATCTTTACCTGGTTTAGAGAGCAAGTATGTGTAATAGCTTGTCCTTATGGTCGTTTACAAGGTGTGTTACTGGATAATAAATCTATAGTTGTAGCCTACGACCATAAAAGAGGTGAAGGCGAAAATGGAAGAAAGAAATTCAGAAAAAATGAAGACCGTGAAGCTCTTGGACATGGTGATTGTATAGATTGTATGCAGTGCGTTCACGTTTGCCCCACAGGTATAGATATTAGAAATGGAACGCAATTAGAGTGCGTAAACTGTACAGCTTGTATAGACGAGTGCGATACTATAATGGAGAAAATTGATAAACCTAAAGGTTTAATACGTTATGCAAGTGAAGATAATATCGTTAAGAAAGCTAAATTTCAGTTTACACCAAGACTTAAGGCTTACTCTGCTGTATTAAGTGTTCTTATAGTCCTTTTAATTAGTTTACTATTTATCAGAAGTAATATAGAAGCTGATATTTTAAGATTACCCGGGCAATTGTATGAAACAACTGGTCAAGGAAAATTAAGCAATGTGTACACTTACAAGTTGTTAAACAAAACAACAATGCCTATGGATAGCCTGAATTTTAGGTTACTGTCTCACAAAGGTGAAATAAAATTGGTTAAGGGGAATTACTTTAAAGTTGAAAAAGCAGGTCTTGCTGAAGGTACCTTGTTTATAGAACTACCTGAAGAAGAAGTAAAAGGCGAAGAAAATAAAATTAAAATTGGTGTTTATTCAGGAGATACGCTTATTGAAAAAACTTCTACTAATTTCTTAGGGCCTACGTCTTATTATTAAAAACTTAAGTATTAGAAGTTTTTACTTGAAATTAAAGAGGTTAAATTAAATCATAAACAAAAAATCTCTCCTTAGCAGAGATCTAGAAAAGAAAAGATTATGAAATTGAATTGGGGAAAATCTATTGTTTTGGCAATGGTATTATTTATTGGCTTTATAATGTTTATGGTCGTACAAATGATTGTACAGCCGGAATATGATCATGATTTGGTTGTAGAAGAATATTATAAAAAAGAATTAACGCTTAATGATAAATTAGACCATATTGAAAATGGTAGAGAATTCGAATCGGACATAAAATTTGTTGGAAATACTAATGGTTTACTATTACAGTTTCCGGAATCTCTAACAGCTCTAAGCAACCTAAATGTCGAAGCATACAGGCCTTCTGACAAAGATCTGGATTTTAATACCAATCTCAATATAGACGAAAATAGAGAAGCATTGGTTAATAAGCCTTTGGCTAGAGGCATATGGAAGTTTAGTGTTTCATTTTCCTTAGAAGATAAAGAATACCTTATTTCAAAAACTTTAAATATTCAATAATTGCTTTGGTCAGGATTTCTATTAGGATTAGTGGGTAGTTTGCATTGTGTGGGCATGTGCGGACCAATAGCATTTATGTTGCCGGTTAGCCATGACAAACCTTTTAAAAAAGTTATACAAATCACCTTGTACCATACCGGTAGATTGTTAGCTTATGGCATTATAGGTCTTGTTTTTGCGTTAGTTGGGCAAGGTTTTACGGCTTTTGGCTATCAGCAACACATCTCAATCGCAGTTGGTGCTGTTATGATCATACTGGTGTTAATTCCACAGTCCTATATAAAACCAATTAAAATTTTTAGTCCATTTTTCAGGTTTATCAATACAATTAAATCAGAATTAGGAAAAGCCCTAAAACAAAAATCTTACGATACGTTTTTTAGTCTTGGATTTTTAAATGGCTTTTTGCCTTGTGGCTTAGTATATATGGCAATTATAGCTGCTTTTGCAACTTCCTCTTTTGTCGATAGCGTCTTGTATATGATTCTTTTTGGGGCTGGAACTATCCCTATGATGACAGGTGTGATTTACGCACAATCTTTCATAAAAAAATACTTGAAATTCAATTACAAAAAGTTAATCCCAATTGCAGTGGTTATCGTGGGCTTACTATTTATTTTAAGAGGGATGGGCTTAGGCATCAAATATATTTCTCCAAAGATGGAAGCCCCAACAGAAAAAGTTGAAGCCAATATCAATTGTCACTAAAATAACTTTTGTAAACCTTTGGTTTAAAATAATGCTTTAATAAAACCTTAGACAAAATTAATAGCTTCTGTTTAATTGGTTTTAAAATCATCAGATTTAAGTTTATATTAAAAATACTGGTTAAATAATTACTAATAACCTTTCCTTTTATTTAAAAATCATCAGATTTATTCTTTATTTACAGAATATTACACAACGATGAGTGATTTTAAAGAATACGTCATTTTAGTAGATAAAGAAGACAATCCCATTGGTAAAATGGAAAAGCTGGAGGCGCATGAAAAAGCATTGCTCCACAGAGCATTTTCTGTTTTTGTTTTTAATGATAAAGAAGAACTTATGCTCCAGCAAAGAGCTTTAAGCAAATACCATTCGCCGGGTTTGTGGACAAATACCTGCTGTAGCCATCAGCGTTTTGGAGAAACAAATATCCAAGCAGGGAAAAGAAGATTACAGGAAGAAATGGGCTTTAGTGTAGAGCTGGAAGACGTGATGTCCTTTGTTTATAAAGCGCCTTTTGATAACGGGCTAACAGAGCACGAATTTGATCATATTTTAATAGGAAAATACAACGAAGAACCAAAGCCAAACCCCGATGAAGTCGCAAGCTGGAAGTGGGCTAGCCTTGATTATATTGTAAATGATATAGATAAGAATCCGGATAATTATACTGCTTGGTTCAAAATTATTTTTGAAAAATATTTAAATCATTTAGCTGTAAAATAAACACAATGAAAGTTACAGTACACAGAAAAGCACACTTTAACGCTGCGCACAGACTATATAGAAAGGATTGGACAGATAACAAGAATGAAGATGTTTTTGGTAAGTGCAACAATCCTTATTATCATGGACATAATTATGAGCTTATCGTTTCTGTAAAAGGGGAAATAGATCCTGTTACGGGATATGTCATAGACATGAAAATTCTAAAGGACTTGATAAAAGCAGAGATTGAAGACCATTTTGACCATAAAAACCTAAACGAGCAAGTCCCTGAATTTAAAAATTTAAACCCTACTGCAGAAAATATTGCCGTGGTTATTTGGAATAAACTGAATGCTAAACTCGACGACAAGTTTGAACTAAGCATTACATTATATGAAACGCCACGAAACTTTGTAACGTATAACGGAAAAGATTAATGAACACAAACGATATACTAAAACCATTTACGGCCAAAGACCAAAATGGTAAGGACTTTAATGTACAAGATTACGTAGGAAAAAAACCACTGGTTATATACTTTTACCCTAAAAATTTTACTCCAGGTTGTACAAAAGAAGCATGCGATTTTAGGGACAAAAATGATGAATTTGTCAGTCTAGGAGCTGAAGTAATAGGTATAAGTGGAGACAGCGACGAGTCGCATAGCCGATTTGCCAAAAAATACAACTTACCATTTACCTTATTGTCAGACAAAAGCGGTAAAATTAGAAGACAGTTAGGCGTTAAAAAGAATTTTTTAGGTTTGATACCTGGAAGAGAAACTTTTGTTTTTGATAAGACAGGAAAACTCGTCATGAAGTACAACAGCATGGACGCCACTTCTCATATCAGAAAAGCCTTAAAAGTCGTCAAAGAGCTTTCCGAATCTTAATTTAATCTTAGAGGTTGAGTAAGTTTGACATTTTATAGTTTCCATTACGCAACTTATTTTTAAATTAATTATCTATTAAGGCCTAGAAATACATTCACAATTGTATTTTTGAAATTGGCTAAGTCTTAATTATGCTTGAAACAAATCCTAGGATTACTGGTCTTATCATTACACTAAATGAAGAAAAAAATATAAGAGAGGTAATCGAGAACATTAGTTTTGTTGATGAAATTATAATTGTAGATTCTTTTTCAACCGATAAGACTGTTGAAATTGCAAAATCTTACGATAAAGTAAAAGTATTTCAAAACAAATTTGAAAATTTCACAGACCAACGTAATTTAGCCTTGGACCATGCTTCGAACAACTGGGTTTTATTTTTAGATGCCGATGAACGAATTACACCTAAACTAAAGCAAGAAATTTTTGAAACCATTCGGCAGCGAGATACAGCAGAAGCCTATTATTTTTACAGAAAGTTTATGTATAAAGGTAAGCCACTGCACTTTAGTGGCTGGCAAACCGATAAAAACATTCGATTGTTTAAAAAAGATGCTGCCCAATACTCAAAAGAAAGATTAGTGCATGAAATTTTGAGAGTAAAAGGCAGGACAAGAGTCATGAAGCATAAATTGATTCATTATTCTTATTTGGACTATGCCAGTTACAAGCAAAAGATGGAAAAATATGCAAAGCTAAAAGCTAAAGAGTTGTATATGAAAGAGGTAAAGCCAAATATTTTCCACTTTTATGTCAAACCTGCGTATAAGTTTTTTTACAAATATATCGTGAGGCTTGGTATACTGGATGGTAGAAAGGGCTTGACCATTTGCTATCTTAATGCTTATAGTGTTTACAGTCGTTATCCTTATTTAAATAAGCTGTACCAGGAAAATAAAAAGTAGACTACCATCTATGCTGTATAGCTTTATGTCAGACTTGATTAAATTATTTAAATTTTTCTTTCATTCTTTGCTTTCGGTGAAATTTTCGCTGGAAATTTGAGGTTTGTTCCCAAAGCATTTTAAATAACTTTTCTGAGCTTTCTCCACAAAGTTTACCATATTCATCTGCTATCACACTTACCATATCCAGCTTTGGGGTAAGACGTTTTAAATTAGACATTCTAAGCTCAAGACTCATGTGTTTATGAAAACTCATCCTATTTAAATCGACGAGATAGAACTCGTATTTTGCGTCACCTATTTTTTTTATCAGTGTATTTCCGGGAGAATGGTCTTTAAATTCTATACCATGTTCATGCATTTTAAAACACAAGCGTGTAAATTGCCTCAAGATAATTTCATGTTCCGGCCAATCGGGGTCGCTTACCAACTGCCTAAATAGAAAATCGTATTCTAGGTGCTCACAAACATAATAGCTGTAGGTTAAGCCAAGCCAATCTTTATTTTCCAGATAAGCAATGGGTTGTGGTGTACCTATGTTGAAAAACCTTAGTTTTTTAGCGTATTCAAAAGAACGCTTTGCTTTAGAAGGTCTAAAATAGGTATATATAATTTTCTTAAAAAAAACAGGCTTCTTAAAGGCTTTTATGTTGATTATCAAATCTTTGAGATCAAAAGTTTTGATGCTGTTTCTACTGCCTCCGTAAATCAAATTTCCTTTTGTATCAAAATTGTCAATACATTCTAAAATCTGATCTTTTATATGTTTAAAATCCGAATGAACCTCTATTTGCATGTACTAAAATTCACTATGCGAAATTAATAATATATTTATCAAAAAGATTGTAAATGGCCTTGAATTGTTGGAGTAAAGACACTAAAGTTTTATAAAATTAAATTTTTTAAGTGTGTAAGAAATTCAATCAGAGCATGCTGTAAAATGATTGATACATCTATAATAGTAGTGGATAAACTTCAATATAAAAAAGTATTATTAAAGTTATTTCTGAGTTACCTGTACATCTATTTCAGTTCTCTTAGGTGATATTTATTTATCATTTAGCATACTTGAAAAAATAAAAGAATTAAAATCTATTTTTTTAGTAAGTTTGAATTCAATAATTTTTGGATGTTTAAACATTACCTTATTACGCGCTTTAATCTTAGTAATCCAGACTGGAGTACTACAAAAAATAAAGAACTACTTCTTACAGAGGATTGGATGACCCACCGCCTTGAACTATTTCAGTCATATTGTTTACCAAGTGTTGTCGCACAAACCAAAAGAAATTTTACTTGGCTTATTTTTTTCGATATTACAACAGATTTAAAATTTCAAAAAAAAATTGATGCGCTTTTAGACCAGTACGATTTTATAAAGCATTTTTATATAGATGGGATGTCGGAATTCAACTCATCTATAGTAAGTTGTATAAAAAAGGATGCCGTAGATGCTGATTTTATCATTTCATCACGACTAGATAATGATGACTGTATACATAAAGATTTTATAGCTGAAATTCAGAAGCAGTTCAACAAACAAAACTTTATGGCTATCGATGTTATAAAAGGGTATTCGTTACAGATTTCACCTGGATTTATGTTGGGTAAAAAAGAGCATGTTTTCAATCCGTTCTTAAGTCTTATAGAAGCCAGAGCTAATTTTCAAACCATTTGGAAAACGGACCATAACTTATGGAAAAAAGAAGATAGGATCATAAAAATAAAAAACAAAAGATTATGGCTTTCCGTTATCCATAATAAAAATAAAGTGAATGAATTTGATGGTTACGGCGATGTAAGTTGGGACGAAATTTCTCAAAATTTTAAGGTTTCAGAAAAAATTAAGACCACAATACAAAACGAGCTTATTCCTTATAAGAATTGGCGATGGTTAAGTTTTAAAAATAAACTTTACGTTCGTTATGTTATTTTTAGTAAGACGTTTAAAAAGTCTATTGGTATATATAAACTGAAAAAATAATGAAGTCTGTAAAATGTTCTTTGGTAACACCAACTTATAATTGGCCGGAAGCGCTTAATTTACTTCTTAAAAGTGTCCTTAACCAAAGCAAATTACCGGACGAAGTCATTATTGCAGATGATGGTTCTTCGCCTGATACTAAATCATTGATAGATAGTTACAAAAGTAAATTTCCTGTTCCACTTATTCATATTTGGCATGAAGATAAAGGCAATCAAAAGCCTAAAATCATGAACAAAGCTATAGCAAAGGCAAAACATGAATATATCATAGAAATTGATGGGGATATCATCATGCACAAGCATTTTGTAAAAGACCATCTGCATTTTGCAGAGAAAGGCAATTATCTTTATGGGTCAAGGGTTAATATACAGAAAGACCATTTAAGTACTTTATTTAAAAACGAACAGATTAGGTTTCATTTTTTTTCAAAAGGCATTAAAAAACGTGGTCGAACAATTCATTTTCCTTTATTTTCTTCTTTTATAAAACCAGTTGAAGAGCGCTCAAGAAAATTAAGAGGCTGTAATATGTCTTTTTGGAGAGAAGATTTTATAAAAGTAAATGGGTTTAATGAAGCTCTTGTAGGCTGGGGCATAGACGATTCTGAAATGATACAGAGATTGCACAATATTGGTGTTAAAGGAAAACGTTTAAAACATGCTGGTTTAGCTTATCATATTTACCATAAAGAACAATCAAAATCGCATTTAGACATTAATTTGACTATAGAAAAGCGAGCAGAACAAGAGAGGCTAACATCTATTGTAAATGGTATAAATCAATATTTGTAAGCATAATTTTTTTAGGGACGTCCTATATATCCAATGACTTTTCTAAAAGATAGATTTTAGAAAACTTCCGTGTTAAGCTTCATGTAAAAGAAAAATAAGGCTTCATAACATATTAAACCATTAATTTATACACCTTTACGAGCTACTTCTTTATAAATTTGTATCATTTTTTTTGTGGCTATTTCAGATTTAAAATTATCTATAAAAATTTGATAGGATTTTTCAGCAAAGGCTTTTCTTTTGTCTTTATCGTTCAACAATTTTTGAATTTTCTTAGCGTGGTTTTTGTAATCTTTTATGTCAACTAGATACCCATTTTTCCCATCTTTAATAATTTCAGGAAGTATTCCAACTTTAGTCGAAACAACAGGAACTTTACAATAAAAAGCTTCTAACACAGAAGATGGTCCTCCTTCTCTTTGTGAGGAGATTGTAAAAATGTCAAACTCTTTTAGATAATTTGATGCATCTTCTACAAAATCTGTAAAAATCACATATTTTTCTAAATTATATTTTTTAATAAGGTTTTTAAATTCCTCAGTTTTATCGGTTTTTTTACCGATCTGTACCAGTTTTATATTTTTTTCGTTAAGGACATTCACAAGATAATTTAATGATTTTATTAAAGTTTTAATGTCTTTGGCGTCGAAGTGGTTAGCAATGTTACCTATTATGCTAATATTTTCGTCTATATTGTAAGTTTTCTTTAGCGTGTTTTTCCTATTTACGACATCTATTCTTTCTGTGTTTATATAATCATATATGATTGAAAGCTTTTTTGTATTCTTTCTAAAGATGACTTTTTCAGACATAAAATCTTTTACCGTTGAAGAAACGCAAATAATATGCTTTACATTTTTGAAATTATACTTGTATTTACTTAAGATGCTCATGCTTTTTCCGACTCCTTTTTTAGAAAATACAGCAGGTGTATTTAGTTTGTAGAGAATATCGCTAAGATAATAAAGCGTTACAGCATCACTAGTGTGAAGATGTATGATATCTGGTTTATATTTTGATATTATAATATGGAGAAACTTGAAGTTTTTTTTAAAATTTATTTTAATATCAAAAGCATTAATAAATTTTAAATTTTTCTTGTCACAATAACGGTGCAAAGGCTTATTTTTTATCCCAAAGACAATACTACTTATTTTTTGTTTTTCTAATGTGTGAATTAAATCCACTAATTGTTGTTCATTACCACCCCAAGTTTTTGAGCCATTAATGTGAAGTATTTTCATTAATACATTTTAATATTATGTAATGTAAATCCTTTGCATAGATATAAAATTTAGAGATAAACCTAAAGTAATTTTAAAATAAACAATTATTAAACCTGAGATCGATTAATCTTATGCGTATAAATTTGAATATCAATGTTATATACTTGTAAGTCCTGAAATTTCGGAAGCAATCGAAGCCACACTAAAATTATAGATGAAAAAAGTACCCTTCAACTTTAGTTTATGATGAGCCTGACGAAGTACTCAGGGAGACAAAACGCTACAATACTAATATATTTATATAATATCAAAATTTTAATAATCGAACTCAGGTATTAAAGTTTGTCATGAGATAAGACATCAATAAGACCTTATCATTTCTGGATATAAATTCTATAAACTTAGAAAGATATTCAAACCAAAAATTTTTATGGCGTTTAGTAAATTGTAAATTTGCATTTTGAAACGTATAAAAGGTGTTGCATTATTATTTTAGTATTAAAATGCATATTTTTTATTCATTATAGATATACATACATGCAAACTTTTACAGAAGCCATAGAGCATGCTGTTTTTAAAAAAATATCTAAAGTTGCTGATGAGTTAAATTTAGATACTTACGTTATAGGAGGTTACGTTCGTGATTTTTTTCTTCAACGCCAAAATACTAAAGACATTGATATCGTATGCGTTGGCGATGGAATAAAACTAGCCGAAAGCTTTGCCAAACATCTAGGTTTAGCAAAAGAATCAGTAAAAATATTTAAGCGCTTTGGGACTGCAATGCTGCACTATAATGGTACAGATATAGAATTTGTAGGCGCCAGAAAAGAGTCTTATTCTAAAGACAGTAGGAATCCTTCTGTTTCTCCGGGAACACTGGAGGACGACCAAAACAGAAGAGATTTTAGCATAAATGCACTTGCGCTCCAACTTAATAAGGCTCATTTTGGACAACTTTTAGACCCTTTTAATGGGTTGGAAGATCTTAAAAATGGTATTATAAAAACACCATTAGAGCCTGAAATTACATTTTCAGACGATCCCTTGCGTATGATGAGGGCAGTACGGTTTTCTGCACAACTTAATTTTAAGATTGAAGACAAGACACTTACAGCAATAAAAGCACAATCCAATCGACTAAAAATTGTTTCTCCAGAACGTATTATCGACGAATTTAACAAGATAATGATGTGCCAAAAACCCTCTAACGGCATTGGACTTTTACTTAAAGCCAATCTGTTAGATAAATTTTTACCAGAACTCACAGCCTTAAAGGGCGTTGACGAAAAGGATGGTCAAACCCACAAAGAAAACTTTTGGCACACACTAGAAGTTGTGGATAATATATCTAAAAACACAGACAATTTGTGGTTACGATGGGCAGCACTTTTGCACGATATTGGTAAAGCACCCACAAAGCGCTTTGATGAAAAACAAGGTTGGACGTTTCATGGACATGAATTTGTTGGTTCCAAGATGGTTTACAAGCTATTTAAACGCTTAAAAATGCCACTAAACGACAAAATGAAATTTGTACAGAAATTGGTTTACATGAGTTCGAGGCCTATTGCAGTTGTAGATGCAGATACCACAGATTCTGCCGTAAGACGACTTATTTTTGACGCCGGCGACGATATCGAAGATTTGATGACTTTGTGTGAAGCGGACATAACAACGAAAAACCCAAAACGCTTTAAAGCCTATCATGATAACTTTAAACGTGTTCGCGAAAAAATCAAACTGGTTGAAGAGAAAGATCATGTTAGAAATTTTCAGCCACCTGTTTCCGGAGAAGATATTATGAAAGCATTTGATATCAGCCCTTCTAAAGAAATAGGACTCATAAAATCTGCTATAAAAGAAGCTATTCTAGACGGTCAAATCCCTAATGAACGAGATGTGGCTTTAGATTTTATGTACAAAAAGGGAGAAGAATTAGGGCTTCAACTTTCTTCTAAATGACATGAAGGATTTTAATTTTAGGATAATCCTTTTAAATAGAATTCAATAATTTCTGATCTATCAGGTATTATATTATTGTTTTAATTGAATTTTTTTAAAGCTGTATACTTGCATTCAAATTGAGTTTAAAATGAATTTTATCATTTTTTGGCTGAATTGATTTAAATATTTAAAAAAAACTTAAAATATCGTTTATATTTGGTCTACATAATTCTAATCTAAAAGAAAATCCAAAAGCTTATGATGTTTAAACCGGAACATTTTGAAGGTGTAAATTCTAGAAAGCAGCTAATCAAAATAGCCAAAGAACATGATATTCCTGTAGAAAAGACACTGGCAAAGCTGAAATATGAGGCCGAGTTAAGGCTACTTCAAACAGAATTTGTTAATCTTCAAAAATGGATTGCAGAACATAAAATGCGAGTCGCTATTATTTTTGAAGGGCGGGACGCTGCAGGAAAAGGAGGTTCGATAAAACGTTTTAAAGAACACTTAAATCCGCGTAATTCTCGAGTAGTAGCATTAACCAAACCCACAGAAGTAGAGAAAGGACAATGGTATTTTAGACGCTATATCAAAGAATTGCCAAACCCTGGCGAAATAGTTTTCTTCGATAGGAGCTGGTACAATCGTGCTGTAGTAGAGCCTGTTATGGGGTTTTGCACTCCAAAACAATACGAAATGTTTTTAATGCAGGTACCAGAATTTGAACATTTGCTATACGAGGATAATCTTAAAATTATAAAATTTTGGTTTTCTATTTCCAAAGAAGAACAAAAATCGCGGTTCGACTCCAGATTAAACAATCCTCTAAAGCGCTGGAAATTTAGTCCTGTAGATATGAAAGGTCAGGCACTTTGGGACGATTATACGTATTATAAAGAGCAAATGTTTAGTAAAACACATACTAACTTTAGCCCTTGGATAATTGTAAAAACCAACAATAAAAAGGAGGCAAGGCTTGAAAGTATGAGGTATGTGCTGTCTCAATTCGACTATACGGGAAAAGGTAAATCTAATATTTCTCTTATTCCGGATCCAAACGTTATAATGAGGTATCATAGAAGTGTCATTCAAATAGATATTTAGGTCATGAAAAAAACATTGTTAGACGACAAAACTGTAGAGCTGCTAAATTCTAAAGTAGGTCTTTATACACTTTTAAAAAATAAAAAATTCAATCTAAAAAAAGTAGTAGAGGAAGTAAACTATGTTACCGAATTGAAGAAAAAGCAAGAAGAATTAATCAAACTTCAAAATTGGGTAATTAACAACGATAAGAAAGTTATTATTGTGTTTGAAGGTAGAGATGCCGCAGGAAAAGGTGGTGCTATACGAAGGGTTACAGAATACATAAATCCAAGACAGTTTAGAATAGTAGCTTTAAACATTCCTACAGACGACGAAAGAAAGCAATGGTATTTCCAAAGGTATATCAAGCATTTTCCAAAACCGGGAGAAATTGTGTTCTTCGACAGAAGCTGGTACAACAGAGCAGTGGTAGAGCCTGTAAATGGTTTTTGTTCAAAAGAAGAATACGATACGTTTATGTCTCAAGTTAATAATTTTGAGAAAATGCTTGTAGAATCCAATACCTATTTGATAAAGTTATATTTCTCCATTACAAAACAAGAACAGGCCAAACGCTTTAAAGACATTAGAAACAGTCCATTAAAAAAATGGAAAATGACACCTGTAGACGAAAAAGCGCAGGAATTATGGGACGATTATACACATTATAAAGAAAAAATGTTTGAGCAAACCAATTCAGAGCATGCGCCTTGGACTATCATAAACGCCAATAAAAAATCTGATGCCAGAATGAATGCGATAACTCATATATTGGATGTTATTCCTTATAAAACAGATGAATAGATTTTTATCGAATCATAGTTTTAATATTTTTTTGTTATATTATAAGGGTCAAATTAAATAGATTGTAGACGAACCATAGCATTTCAATATTTAATGCTTTAAAGTGTATTAGGTTGTACTTCAATATAATTACAAGCATTTGTTTAATCTTCTATAAAACAGTGTATTACTATGATTAATAAAACCAAGACTTCAACATTTTTCGCACTCAAAAGTGTAGCGCTAATTCCATTTTTAATATTGTTTTTTATCAATTTTCAAACTGAAATAGTTGCTCAGGAAAAACCAAGAAAAGATTCAATAAGTAAAGCATCTTCCAAGAAAAACTGGACGGTTTCGGCTAAAGATGTTCATATAGAATATAAAGATGATAATAATGTATACAACACTAAAACTGAGTACAAAGGTTTACAATCTCAATATAAAGCCTTATCTGATACATTACAACTAGAAAAAGACATTAAAAGTAAGAGAATCATCATTAAAATTAACAGGTACGCTGACTTAGAGTATCTGGAATATGTTAAGACATTCCTTTTGGAACAGCATGACATGGCTATCAAATATAATGATTTACGTTACGATGATGATGGTTTTCTGATAGGTATCGATTTAAG
Organism: uncultured Mesohalobacter sp.; assembly: GCA_964396065.1. Lineage (GTDB taxonomy): Bacteria > Bacteroidota > Bacteroidia > Flavobacteriales > Flavobacteriaceae > Psychroflexus. The sequence goes on from CAYNCI010000010.1 coordinate 45,669, forward strand.
TGTCGATGCAAAAGATGGCTTTTCAGGTGGGCTAACTCAAATTACAAATAAGCCTTTAGACAATATATACATATACAGAGACTATTCCGAAGCTGCTACAACACCTTTTGGACTTGGAAACCAATTGCCGGATTTTCCAAAGAATTCAGAAACGGGTGAGTTTATGAGTTCTACACAATTATCGCCCGGAAAACAACCCGGAGAAGAGAATACTAATAAACAACTTTCAGAGGTAGTTGATTTACGAAAGGTTGAAACATTTATCATCAATGGAAAAACACTTCAACTCCAAGATATTCCTGATATGGTCGTATTAATAGAGTCTTATGAATTTGCAGACGATAAGACCTTCAAAGTAGACGGAAAAACCTTGAAGGATGAGGATTTTAAAGCCTTCTTTCAAACCAACGATGAAGAATTTACCAACAAAAAGGCTATATTTTTTATGAATTCTGAAGCTATATTTAGTTTATTTAGTAAAAGCAAATCCCAAAAAAATAATACTACAACCCCTGAATAATCCACATAAATAAAGGCATGCCTAAAGTGATGTTAAACGGAAAAGTAATAGCTAATGCCATTGGTAGATACAAACTTGGATTAGCTTTTGGAGCTGCCAAGCGCATTGCCGCAGGAACTGCAATATAAGAAGCACTACCTGCTAAAATGGCAAATAAAAATCGATTACCAACACTATCTGTAATTACTGAGGAAATGTAAGCGACCAAACACCCGTTTATCACTGGAATCACAATGGCAAAAATAAGTGCAAACCAGCCTTCTTTGAGAAAGGATTTTAGCTTTTTTCCACTGGTAATACCCATATCTAAAAGGAATACAGACAAAAAACCTTTAAAAATATCGGTTGTAAAAGGCTTAATACCTTCTGCTTGTGCATCGCTAGCCACATAACCCACTACAAGGCTACCAAGAATAAGCAATACGCTCCCATTGGTTACGGCATGTTTTACCACACCTCCCATAGAAATATTGCTGGTATAATCTTTAGCAAAAAATGAAATAAGTAACACACCTACGATAATGGAAGGCGCCTCCATAAGTGCCATAACTGCAACCATGTGACCGCCAAAAGAGATGCTTTTTATTTCTAAAAATGAAATTGCTGTTACAAAGGTTACTGCACTCACAGAGCCATAAGCGGCTGCTATAGCTCCGGAATTTTCTACACTAAATTTCCTTTTTAGTATAAAAAACGTGTAAACAGGAACTACTATCGCTAAAATTATCCCAAATACTAAGGACCATATAATTTCTGCATTTAAATCACTATGAGATAATTCCTGACCACCTTTAAAACCAATGGAAAGTAAAAGATAGTAGGAGATAAATTTTGATGAACTTTCAGGTAACTCTAAGTCACTTTTAAGTTGAACCGCTAGTATGCCTAAAAAGAAAAATAGCAAAGCGGGATTAGTAAGGTTGTCAAAAAGTAAATGAAAATCCATAACTAATTATTAATTTATTGTTTTTGAATTTTCAAAGAACATGAATATTTGGTAACTGACATTAAGATAATTAATAATAGAATTTATTGTAATTATTTAAAATAATAATCAATTTGGATTAGGCATTGTTAAAAAAATGTTTATATTCATCTACTATTGAGAATTACAAAATTTATGTCGGGAAAATCAATTAACACGTCGGCTAATGTAAAAGCAAGAAAAGCATTTACGTATCATTTACTAAAAGACATAGAAACATTAGATTACATGCTTAATCAAAATTTGTTTCCAAAAGATAGAATTAGAGTAGGAGCCGAGCAAGAATTAGCTATTACAGATGCAAAGATGAATCCATCTTGTAAATCTTTAGAAATTCTTGATAAAGTAAAAAACGATCAATTTACTACAGAGTTATCTCAATTTAATATCGAAATCAACCTCAAACCGCATTTATTGGAATCCGGGGTTTTTAAGGCTATTCACCAAAGCTTAAAATCTCATATAAACGAATTAAAAGAGAAAACAAAAAGCCTAAATGTTAAATATCCTTTAGCAGGTATCTTACCAACTATAGAAAGAGCAGATTTTGATATTAAAAATATTACGCCTTATCAGAGGTATAAAGTGCTTAACGAAACTCTTTTAAAGACCAAACGTAACGACTTTGAAGTTAGAATTTCCGGCGTAGACGAGTTATCAATGAAATTAGATTCTATACTGGCAGAAAGTTGTAATACAAGTTTTCAAATCCACTTACAGCTCCAGCCTGGAGAATATAAGGAAATGTACAATTGGGCTCAGATGATTTCTGCTCCAATACTCGCGGCGTGCACAAATTCGCCGATTTTCCTTGGAAGAGAATTATGGTCAGAAACCAGAATAGCCCTGTTTCAGCAAACAGTAGACTCTCGTAACTCCGTTTACCTGCTAAGAGAACAACGCCCAAGAGTAACGTTTGGTCACGATTGGGTTCACGATTGTGTTTCCGAAATTTTTAAAAACGATATTTCGCATTATCCATTGCTAATCACTGCAGATGTAGAAGAAGAATCGTCTGAAGCCTTAAGTCAGGGCAAGCCGCCAAAAATGAAGGCTTTAGCTATGCACAATGGCAACATCTACAAATGGAACAGATTGTGTTACGGCGTAAGCGATTCAAAACCACATTTGAGAATTGAAAATAGATATGTGCCAACGGGACCAACACTTGTAGACGAGGTTTCTAATATTGCATTTTGGGTTGGTGTGATGAAAGCTATGCCAAAAGAATACAAAGATTTGCCAAACCTTATGAATTTTAAGTCAGCAAGACAAAATTTTTATAAAGCTGCAAAGCATGGTTTAAATACGCAATTCGATTGGTTTGGTAAACGTATATCAGCCAAGGCACTACTTCTTTCCGAAATGCTCCCGCTTGCAGAAAAAGGCTTAAAATCTGTAGGTATCGAAGACCAAGAAATAAAATATTATCTAAACATAGTTAAGCAACGTGTAAAAAAGAACAAAACCGGTTCGCAGTGGATGAGTACCAATTTTAACAGGCTAAAAACCCAATTTACAAAGCGAAGAACTGCATTTTTCTTAACACAACAGATGTTGAAATATCAAGACAAAGATATTCCGGTGCATGAGTGGCGCAATATTAATATCAGTAAAAAGCCTTGTCAGGTTACAGATTTTACAGTTTCAGATGTTATGACAACAGACCTTATTGTTGTAAATGAGAATGACCCGATTTTAATTTTACAGCACTTGATGAAATGGAATAATAAACATGAAATTTTAGTCGAAAACAATGACCATAAACTCGTAGGTGTAGTATCTTTGAAGAACGATTCTGACTTGTTTCAATATTCAAATAAATCTAGGTCTGTAAAAACTATTATGAATCAAGATTTAAAGACAATAAGCCCTGATGTAGAGCTAATTAAAGCTAAGGAAATGATGGATAAATACAACCTGACTGCGCTTCCTGTCATACTTGATGATAAACTCGTTGGAATAGTAACAAGACAACATTTTAAACAGTTTTCCATTGATGTCTAAGCCAGATAGACTCTTATACAATTTAAGCATAGATGAATCATTACCTACCATTATCTTTTTTTGCTGTATTCACGGCAACGAAAGAGCAGGATATGAAGCATTACAATCGGTTACTGACTTTATCGAAAAAAACAAAAAAAGTGCAAAAGGTAATTTCTATGCCATTTTTGGTAATAAGGAGGCTTATTTACAAAATCAGCGTTTTATCAATAAAGATTTAAACAGGATATGGACTAAATCTTATATTGAAGAATCTACAAGAAAAGCTCCTTTAGTAAGTGAATACAACGACCTCATTGAAATATACAACACCTTACACAATATATTAAAAGACAAGAAAGGACCTGTGTATTGCCTAGACCTTCACACAACATCTGGTCCAACACGCCCTTTTATTGTAATGAACGATTCTATAAAAAACAGAGATTTTGTAAAAAACTTAGGCTATCCTGTCATTTTTAATATAGAATCTTTTATTGAAGGTGCACTACTTAACATGTTGAATGATTTAGGTCACGTTTCTTTTGGTTTTGAAGCAGGTGAGCATACCTCAAAAGAATCTGTGAGAGAGTTTAAAATATTTTGTTATAGGGTTATTTCTAATTTAGGGTTAATAGACAATCAAGCATTTATTGATAAAGGAATAGAAAAATATGTAAAATTTAAAGAAGCTAAATATTTTGAAATAGTTTTTAGACAAAACCTTCAATCCTCAGATACCTTTGAAATGATAGGTAATTTTTTGAATTTTCAAAAGTTGAAAAAAGGCGATCGAATAGCAATGTTAAATGGCAAGCTTATTACCGCTCCAGAAAACTATCAAATTTTTATGCCACTTTATCAGAAAAAAGGTGAGGATGGATTTTTTTATATCCAGAAGATTAGCAACTTTAAATTAAAAGTGGCAAAGTTTATTCGTCTATTAGGTTTAGAGCAAATTCTAACCATTTTACCAGGCATACAAAAAATAAACAATTACACATTGTCTATACCTAGTGCACTAATCAGATTTATTCCTAAACGACTTTTATTTGCTTTGGGCTATAGGAAAAGTGTGGAGATGCAAGGTAATAAACTCTATTTCACAAAACAGGAACGCAAAATTTCTAAATTACCAAAGATAAAATCCTTTGTTAGTCCTTATAAATACAATGAATAATAAAAAAAGCGAACGCTTATGAATGTTAATTTTTTCTTTTTAAAAATGAATTAAATTAACGTTATGATAATCTTAATCATTATATTTAGTCCCTCTTTAACTTTTTTGGAATAAAGTTTAGTTGATAAATGAAAATGAAGATATATTTTACATTTTTAAGTGTTTTTTTTGTCTCATTTCTTTTTAGCCAAGAACCATTAACTAATAATGATGCCTACATTACACCTTTAAACTCAACTTTGAATATAAATTCAGCTGATGGATTATTACAAAATGATTCTGATCCAAACGGTGATCCTTTAAGTATAGAGAGTTTTATTATTGGTGGTGTAGAATATGATGCTGGTCAAAATGCTTCATTTCCACAGGGTAATATAACAATAAGTACAGATGGAAGTTTTACATTCAATCCTTCCAATGGTTTTACAGGTAGTATGCCACCTATTATCTATGTGGTTTCAGATGGAACTAACGACAGCTTTGGGAGTTTGTTTTTATCAGTTCCAATAAATGGTGGCCCTGGTGCTCAAAACGATTTTGATACAGCAGATATTAATACGCCACTAAATGTTTCTGCTCCTGGTGTACTCTCTAATGACCAATTTCAAGACATCAATTCTGTTAATGTTGTTTCCTTTACGATTAATGGAACAAATTACAATGCGGGTCAAACTGCCAATATCACAGGAGGTAGTTTTAGCTTGTTTGCCGATGGTAGTTTCAATTTTGTGCCTTCAGGAGGGTTTACCGGTTCTGTTCCAGAGATTGAATACACAATTTCTGCTGGTGGCAATTCGAGTACAGCTTCACTTTTTTTAACGGTAGAAGAAACTGAAAATATTATAGAAATTCAAAACTTAAATTCTTGTAATCAAGGTTATACCTTAGATGGCACTTACAAAATTCAGTACAGTCTTCGGATTAGAAATATGACCGAAGCCAGAGACTTTAACAGCTCTAGCATTATTCAAAATATTGATTTTTCGAAGGATTTAGATGCCATTTATGGCGCAGGTTGTGTAACTTCTATAGAAAACTTTAACATAAACACCGTTCCCACAGATGATTTTATAGGTAATTCATACCCGGTAGATTTTGATTTAACTGCTATTAATCAAGATTTTATCGATGGCACTTCCTCTATGATTTTTTCTCAAGAAGCTATAGGAAATGGAAGGCTTTATCCAAGGCAAATCTTGAATATTAGATTTTGTGTAATTGTAGAACCCTTTTGTAATGGACGACCAAATCCAACACCTTCAGGTTCAGGAGTAGATTTTAATGCGGTGTTTCAAGTAAACTCAACCGGAGGTTTCTTTTCTGAAGAATTTTTGTTAGAAGATTTTCATACTACAGAGACAATCGTAACAGCAGGATTTTATATTCCGGAAGGTAGTCCGCCGATAAACCCTGACGGCACCTATGATTATACGAATACATTAGTGATTACTAATGAAGGCACCGCAACTGCAAATAATATAAACTTTAATCTTGGTTTAGGAAATTTTATTGATGATGGGATTTCATTTATTACACTAACTGTTACTCAAGTAGGTGGTCCAGCCGTAACTATCAATCCAAATTTTGATGGTGAAACAAATACGTTTTTATTAGAACCCAATAATTCTTTAGGTCCGGGTGAAAGTATTACATTAGAAGTTTTTCATTTAACTCCTCCGGTTCCAACCCAGGAACAAAACAACTTTTCTCAACCAAATTTTTCCCAAACTCAAGGTATTTTAGATGGATTTGATGAAAATTTGCCAGAAAACTCTAGACTCTTTTCTTTTGTTATTTGGGAAGATAATCTAGGTAGTCACTTGGATAGATATTATCCTATATTAGATATTACAGAGCCGGCAATTAATGACCAGTGCACTTGTTCTACCTTAGGTATGTCATTTGAATTAGTATCTGGAGCAATTACCGAAAAAACAATATCTAATGTAAACACTTCGCCAAATGGTGTCTTAGAACATGAAGAGATTACTTTTCAGTTATCGATGACAAATGTGAGTCCAATATTAGATATTATCCAGCTTCAATTACAAGATGATTTATCAGGTATTTGTGGTTTGGATCCTCTGTCCATATCTATGCCTGTAATTGCATCTAGTAGTGCCACACAAAACCCCAATCTTAATCCTAATTATGATGGTGTGACCGATATAAATATTTTTGATGGTACATCAGGGATTTTGGAAACCGGACAAACTATTATTGTAGAAATAACAGTTGTGATTTTTGAACAATGTATAGGCCAAAACACAATGAATTTTCAAGCAGTAAATCCAGCTGGAGAAGTTATTACATCGACCTCAATTATAGATGTTGATCCTTCAACCGATACTGATAATGATGGAATACCGGATTTTGACGACATAGACGATGACAATGATACGATTCTAGATATAGAAGAAACAGGTGGTACGGACCCCTTATTAGATCATGATAGTGATTTTATTCCTGATTACAGAGATACAGATTTTGGAGCAGATTTAAATAACGACGGTATTGTAGATATTTTTGATTTTGATAGCGACGGCGTCCCTAACCATTTTGATTTAGATTCCGATAACGATGGGTTATTGGATATTTATGAAGTCGGAAATTTTGGAAATGATACTGGTTCAAATGGACGGACTGATAGTCCGGTTGGTGTTAATGGCTTGGATGATACGCTAGAAACCAATGATACCGTAAACGCATCGGTTACATATGCAATTACAAATACCGATGGTGACACTAGAAATAATTATTTAGATATAGATTCCGATGCAGATGGTATAGTTGATAATATTGAAGCTCAACTCACAGACTCCTATCTGCCACGAGATAATGTAATTGACGAAAACGGAGTAGATACTGCTTATCCAAATGGTTTGGTTGCTATAGATACTGACGGCGATGATATTCCAGATTATCTAGATATTAATTCTGATGGAGATTTAGAAGACGATGTATTAGAAGGTTGGGATTTTAATAACGATGGTAATCCGGAAAATGTTCCCTTAGGAATTGATGCTGATAATGATGGTCTTGATGATGGTTTTGATATAGATATTATTCAGGTAATCCCAGATAACGCTCAAATTCCTACAGATTTTCCAAATGTAGATTACGATGTAACCCCTGAAAGAGATTGGCGTGAACCCACAGCGATTGTAGTATTAATAGATGATGTGTTCGAAACTGAAGGAAACGATTTTCAGTTTACAATATCTTTGGTTTTATTTAGTGATAATTCCATACCTGTAGTTTCTCCAACTCCAATCGAGATAACTTTATCTACAACCAACGGGACTCTAACTTCAGAACCTTATCAAATTGCAGTATCGCCTTTTGATTATCTGGCTTTAAATAACATTAACATTGATATACCAGCCTTTACAGACACATTTCAGGTTACGGTGACATCCTTAGATGATAATATTTCAGAGTTAGATGAATTATTTTCACTAAACGGTTTAATTACATCTTCAAACACAATCAATACTGAAATCCTGGGGGAAGGAACAATACTTGATAATGAGCCACTGCCTAGCATCACCATGAATAACGATACGGTCTTCGAAGGCGAATTTCTAGAGTATGAAATCGTGATGGATATTCCAAGTTCTAGACCTACAGAAATTATGATTGGTAGTTTTAATAATACAGCAATTGCAGATTTGGACTTTATACCTGTTTCTACACTATTAATAATTGACGGAACTTTAGACCCTTCTGCTCCTAATACGACCTCGTCTTTTACTATTGAAACGCTTTTAGACAATTTAAATGAACCTGACGAAGAATACCTGGACGTTATAGGTACAGTTATGACTAGTAATATTGGAAATATAGATCTTACAAAATTAGGAACCATAATAGATATTGACCCCTATCCATTTCTTTCAATAAATAATTACACGGTTGTAGAAGGCGAAACCTTAGAATTCACTATTACAATGCTAAATGGTCAAGGCGAACCAATGCAAAACCACTTGCCAATAGTGTTTGATATTTATACTGTAGATATTACTACAACAAATAATAGAGACTACGAATACTTTCCAATTACAGATTCTATACCTGCATCTGGTATTTCCTTTACTCAACTCGTAAGATCATTTGATGATAATTTAAATGAAGAAACCGAGTCCTTCAATTTTACAGTCGAAGTTACCTCAGGTACAATTTCTAATCCTTCAAATATTGTTGCCGGTCTAGGAACAATAAAGGATAATGATATTCCAAATCTCTTTTCTCCAAACGGGGATGGACAGAGTGATATATTTAGGATAGACGGCATAGAAGACTTTCCAAATTTCAAACTTTTTATTATAGATAGATGGGGTAGTGAGATTTATAATTATAGTAATAATGGTAATCCAAATCCACAATGGTGGGATGGAACTAATAATGGAAGAGATGTTATAGAAGGTGTCTACTTTTATACTTTAGATTTTAATGATGGAAAGACAAAACCTAAAACAGGATTTATTCAGCTAGTAAGATGATGCTTAATGTGATTCATATAAGATGTTTTAGGATATTACTTTTATTAGTAATGGTCTTTAATTTCTATGTAGGAAATGCACAGCAAGCACCACATTATGCACAGTACATGTATAATATGCAGGTTTTAAATCCTGCATTTGTAGGACACAAATCGGATTTAAATGCAACTTTGTTATCAAGAGGGCAATGGATTAATGTTGAAGGCGCACCGGAAACGGTAACTTTTTCCTTAAATACAAGGCTCAACTCTGGATGGGGAATTGGAGCAACTGTTGTTGCAGAAAACATAGGCTTAGTAGAAAACACAGACTTAAATATAGACGCTTCTTATAGTGTACCGCTGTCTGATACTTCTCTTTTGTCTTTTGGTATAAAAGGCGGTTTATCTTTTTTTACAAACGATTTGGCAAGCGGAATTACAGTAGATAATGAAGTTTATGCTTCAAGAACGGGGCAATATGGTAACATGGCCTTTGGCCTTTTATATACTTCAAATAAGTATTATCTAGGATTGTCTGTTCTTAACGTTTTCGAGTCGCCAGTTTTTAGAATACAAGATGATATTCAAACTGTACAAGGCTTAGAAAGAGGTAGTTATTTTCTTACAGGCGGAACTATAATGGAGCTCTCAAAATTTAGTTCGATAACTTTTAGACCTTCTACTTTAATAAAATACAGCCCTACTTTACCACTTTCAGTAGATTTAAATGCAAATTTTAATTTCAATAATAAATTTGAAACGGGTATTTCCTACAGACACCAAAATTCTATAAGCGCTATGGCGTCTGTCATTTTTTACGATAGATTTCGAATAGGTTACGCTTACGAGAATTTTCTCGCGGCCTTTGGACCAAACCTAAACTCTCATGAAATTATATTAAGAGTCGATTTTAACTTAAAAAGGAATAGAAAATGGATTTACAGGGATTGTTGTTATTTCTAATTTGAATATCTTTTTCTGTAGTGCATTGTTAAATTAAAGACTTCTTCCATGATGGCTTTGTCCATATCAGTTAATTCCATCTCCCTTCTTTTCATAACAACTTCTGCAACCTCAAAAACTTTATTCAATTTATAGGTCATAAATCCGTTTTTTCCACCCCAGGAGTAACTCGCAATAAAATTTCTAGGAAAACCATCTCCAAAGATATTAGCACTAACACCAACAACAGTTCCTGTATTAAACATGGTATTAATACCACATTTTGAATGATCTCCCATCATCAACCCACAAAACTGAAGGCCTGTACTCGAAAATCTACCTTTTGTGTAATCCCATAATTTGACTGGAGCGTAGTTGTTTTTAAGATTGGATGTGTTTGTGTCTGCACCTAGATTACACCATTCTCCAATAACAGAGTTGCCCAAAAAACCATCATGGCCTTTGTTAGAATAGCCTTGGATAACAGAATTACTTATTTCGCCACCAACTTTACAATACGGGCCAATAGTGGTTCCCGTATATATTTTTGCACCCATTTTGATAACCCCATGGTCACATAATGCAAATGGTCCACGAATGTTAGAAGACTCCATAATTTCAGCATCTTTTCCAATGTAAATTGGACCGTCTGCTGCATTAAGCGTGCAATTAAAAACTTTTGCTCCTTCTTCGATAAAAATATGATCAGAATTGTACGTGATAACATGTTTAGGAATTGGCTGACTATGTCTTCCCTTTGTTAAAATTGAATAGTCTTCCTCAATAGCTTTATGATTTAAGCTAAAAATGTCCCAAGTATGTTTAATAATCATTAGTTCTTGGGTATAATTAGTCGATTCGACTTTTGTGTTGAAGGACTCTGACCTTTTTACGACTAATACATCATCATTAGTAACCAAAGAATAATTTTTATTTAAGCTCAAAATTTCATCAACAAGAGTTTGGTTTGGTATAATCGAAGCATTTACAAAATAGTTATCTTCCTTAATCGTTGAAGGCCATTTTTGACTTAAATAGGTTTCAGTGAGATTTGAAAATGTTGCTTTAGGGAAATAATGTTTCCATTTTTCTTCTAACGTAAGAATTCCACATCTTAGCTGTGAGGTTGGTTTTGTATATGTAAATGGTAATAAGTTTTCGCGAAACGGTTCAATAAAAACGATATTCATGATAAGTCTAGTTAAATAATTGTCTTGCAAAATAAAAACCTAAAGCTACAGCTAAAATCCCAATAATTAAACTGATAATAATGTAAAATAATGCTGCGCTATAATCTCCTGCTCTAAAAAGTGTATAGTTTTCGAGTGCAAATGCAGAAAAGGTCGTAAATCCTCCACAAAAACCCGCTACTAGAAGAAAAAATTCAGGTTTGTTCATAAGATATTTTACCTCTAGGCCAATAAAAAAACCAATTAAAAGGCAACCTATAGCATTAACCAGAAAGGTTCCCACAAAAAAATTATCAAAAGATGAATTAAAGTGCTTAGATATTAAAAAGCGTAAAACGCTTCCTAGGCCTCCACCAATAAATACAAAGAGAATTTTTTGAATCATGTGGCAAAAATAACCGATTTTATCTTCAATGAAAGCTTAAAGCTAAAATTGAAATCATACATAATCCATATGCAACTTGATTACACTAAGAATAAATTTAGAAAATAGTAGTTGGAAAGCTACATTAGTTAAGCTTTCTGATATTATTGATTGGATTAAAAATTTCTGCCATCATACATCTTGCGCTACCACCACCTAATGCTTCAATAGTATTAATAGGACTATGTAATATTTTGAGGTGCTTTTCGATACTTTCAATTTGAGTTTTTGAAAGGCTGGAGTAGGCTTGTGTACTCATGACTAAAAACCTTTCTCCATCTTGATTACAGACTTCCAGCATATTTCCTGCAAAAGATTCCATTTGAGCTTCGGTAATTGTAATAATGGTTTTGCCATCGTCCAACAAACTTTTAGAAACTAAATTCTTGTGTGCTTTTTTATCAATACTGTCAAAGCAAACCACTGCGATATCTGTTCCTACACACATCATAACGTTAGTGTGGTAGATAGGTAGCCTTTTCTCTCCAACGGTTTGAAATGCCTCAAAAGCAATAGGCATATATTCAAAATCTTCACAAAATTCTATAAACAAATCTTCGTCTGCTCTGGGCGAAAGTGCACAATACGCTTTTTTATGTACACGATCTAATATTAAACTGCCTGTACCTTCCAGAAAAACGCCATCATCTTCTGCGTCTGTATAATTAAATACTTTATTAAAGACAAGTCCTTCTTCTTCAAGGCGATCTAAAATATCCGAACGTCTTTCGCGTCTTCTATTTTCAGCAAACATAGGATATATAGCAATGTCTCCATTGGCATGAAAGCTAATCCAATTGTTTGGAAATACAGCATCCGGGGTATTGTTTTCTTTTATGTCTTCAAATACAAATACCTTTATACCGGCATTTCGTAAAACCTCGACAAAATCGTCAAATTCTTTTTGGGCTCTGGCAATTAGAGTATCTTGATTTTCGTTTAATTTTATTTGAAAAAAATTATTTTCTGCTGTCTCTTCATTGTATCCGGAGCTAGCTGGTCTTATCATAAGAATTTTATCGGTGCTTTGCATTGAGCGAATAATTAGTTTGTTTTTTTTATTTAATTTTTGAGTGAAATTTCTAATCTCGTATAAGTGGAAGAGTAGTGCATCGCAATAAACCTTCCTGCTTAGCGATTTCTCGATAATCTACTTCTTCTACAGTAATGTTCCGATCTCTTAACCATTTATTTAGTCTGGTAAAGGCTTTGTCGGATATAACTACATTTTCCGAAATCGAAAAAATATTTGAAGTCATATCATACATTTCTTGAGCATCGATTTCAAAACAATTTTCTTTTCCAAAGAAATCATATAACCACTGCAGTTCGTCTTTATTTAAAAAACCGTCTGGGTGAATAATGGCATATTTGTCACCAACAGGTTGAAAACAACAATCTAAATGAAGTGCATTTTCTTTGGCATTTGTATTAGATTTTCTCAAATTAAAAGACTTGACTTTTTTGTGTGGGAAAAGCTGCTGAATTTCTTCTACAGCAACCATATTAGTTCTTGCCGTGATATGTTCTGCATAATCGTCTTCTTTGTAAGTACCAATAAAAATATAGTCGTTATGCGGCATGACATCACCTCCTTCTATATGAGCCTCGTCTGATAATTTGATGAGATTTTCTTGAGGAATCTGATCCAATACGTATCGAATAGCCTCGATTTCTCTATCACGATCAGGAAGAATATGCGATTTGATGATTTTATTTTCTATTACAAACGCAATGTCCCTTGCATAGATCTGATTGTAATCTTCTATCAAATCAGGTCTATAAACATCTACATCGTACTTGTCAAAAATCTGAAGTACTTCCTCCATTTCTTTGACCATATCTTCTTCTTTCGGATAAGTTCCATTTTTGATATGCTCAATAGATTTTGGGTCATACGCATCTTCAAGACTAGGTACCGGTCCGTTGCTATCTGCACGACCAAGAATTACCCTTCTTAATCTAGATGTTTCGTTTTGAATGTTTAATTCCAATAGATTTTAATTTAAGTTAAAGTATGTATTTGGATTTATAGTATTAGCAGTATAAAACTCTAAATCGTCTTTATGGCAAACACCAGGATAGTCTCCGCTGTAACCCTCTAAATCCTTAATAAGTTGAAAATGCAAATGTGGCACATATCCTACATTTATCTTTTCTTCACCTAATTTTGCAAAAATACTGCCTTGCCTGATTGTTTGTCCTATTTTAATATTATTTAAAGAATCTAAGCTCAGATGCCCATATAAAGAATAAAAAGTATCGACACCTATGTTATGCTTTAGAATAACTGTTGGGCCATAATTCCCTTTATTTGCGTTGTTTGCAAAACTATGCACAATTCCATCTAGAGGGGCAACTACCAGAGTTCCTTCTTTTGCCCAAAAGTCTATGCCTAAATGTATATTTCGCTGTTTGTTACCAGATTGAAAATGTGATTTGTCGTTGTATAAAGCGCGTTCTTCTAAATAACCACCATACAAAATATGGCCATTTTCATCTTTTATTAAACTTTCTAAATAATTAGAAAGGGATGTATTGTCTAGAATATTAACTTTGATTTTCTCAAGATGAGATTTTGATAAATCAACTTTTTTATAATCTGCTATAGACTGAAAGTCTTTAAAAGGAAGTGAAAATTTCATAAAGTTCTAATATCTACAACAATCATAATTACTATTACACTAAACAATACTTTCTAAGCTGTGTTTTTTTCATCTGTTTAAAAAGTAATTTCAGCTGAAATACAACTACTAAATTTCACTTACATATTTCTTCTGTACTGACCGCCAACCTCAAATAAAGCATCGGTAATTTGTCCTAAAGAACAATATTTTGTGACTTCCATTAGACATTCGAACATGTTATTATTATGAATTGCAGTTGTTTGAAGCTCTTCTAGTAATTTTTCAGATTTGCCTTTATAACTTTCGTGTAAATTATTCAAGCTGTTTATTTGGTATTCCTTTTCTTCGGTAGTCGCTCTGATCACTTCTCTGGGCTTAACTGTTGGCGAACCTTTACTGCTTAAAAATGTATTGACACCAATAATCGGGAATTTTCCGTTGTGTTTCAGCGTTTCATAATACAGGCTTTCTTCCTGAATTTTACTACGTTGGTACATGGTTTCCATAGCACCTAATACACCGCCTCTTTCAGTTAGCCTATCAAATTCTAATAAAACAGCTTCTTCTACCAAGTCTGTTAATTCTTCGATTATAAAAGAACCCTGTATTGGGTTTTCATTTTTAGCCAGTCCTAATTCTTTGTTTATAATCAATTGTATGGCCATTGCTCGTCTAACAGATTCTTCTGTAGGTGTTGTAATGGCTTCATCGTATGCGTTAGTATGTAGAGAGTTACAGTTGTCGTAAATTGCATATAATGCCTGCAACGTAGTTCTTATATCGTTAAAATCTATCTCCTGAGCATGAAGCGAACGACCGGAAGTTTGTATATGGTACTTCAGCATTTGCGCTCTAGCGTTAGCATTGTATTTTTCTTTCATTGCTTTTGCCCAGATACGTCTTGCCACACGACCAATTACAGCATATTCTGGGTCTATACCATTTGAGAAGAAAAAAGACAAGTTAGGCCCAAAATCGTTGATGTTCATTCCTCGACTTAAGTAATATTCTACATAAGTGAATCCGTTTGATAAAGTGAGCGCCAACTGCGTTATTGGATTCGCACCAGCTTCTGCAATATGGTATCCGGAGATAGATACAGAATAGAAATTTCTTACTTTGTTTTTAATAAAATATTCCTGAACATCACCCATTAACCGCAATGCAAATTCGGTTGAAAAAATACATGTATTTTGTGCTTGATCTTCTTTTAGAATATCGGCCTGAACAGTTCCTCTTACAACTGAAATAGTCTTGTATTTTATGTTTTCATACACCTCTTTAGGGAGCACCATATCGCCTGTAACTCCAAGTAGCATGAGGCCTAAGCCATCGTTGCCTTCTGGTAAATCGCCTTGATAAGTAGGTCTTTTTGTACCCTTAGCCTTGTAAATTTCATCAATTTTAGAATTTACTTCTTCTTCCAGGCCGTTTTCTTTAATATACTTTTCACACTGTTGGTCTATCGCTGTATTCATAAAAAAACCAAGCAACATTGGTGCAGGACCATTTATTGTCATACTCACCGATGTCATCGGATCTGCCAAATCGAATCCGGAATATAATTTCTTTGCGTCATCCAAGCAACAAATGGAAACTCCGGCATTTCCAATTTTACCATAAATATCCGGTCTGTAATCCGGATCATTGCCATATAGCGTTACCGAATCGAAAGCGGTTGATAATCGCTTTGCAGGTAACCCATGACTGACATAATGAAAACGTCGGTTTGTTCGTTCCGGTCCGCCTTCGCCGGCAAACATACGTGTTGGATCCTCGCCAGTTCGTTTAAAAGGATAAAGCCCGGATGTAAATGGAAATTGTCCAGGTACATTTTCTTGCAACATCCATTTCAATAAGTCGCCCCATGCTTTATATTTAGGTAAGGCAACCTTAGGGATGTTAAGATGAGATAGTGATTTGGTATGTGTTTGTATCTTGATTTCCTTATCTCTTACTTTAAAGCTATAAACCTCATTTTTGTAGCGTTGTACAGTAGAATTCCACTCTAGTATTTTCTCCCAGTTGTAAGGATCAAGATTCATCTTTACCCTATCAAATTCTTTTATTAAAAGTGAAATAAAGTCCTTTTTTTCTTCTGTATTAATAGTTTTAAGAATGTTTTCTTCATTTAGTCCATTTTTATCTAAGAAATTTGCTTCATCTTCTGTTGAAGAATTTAATACAGATAGAATAGTTTGAAAAATCCCATAAAGCTTTTGAGCAACTTCAATTTGCGATTTTGCACTTGTATCGTAAGCTCTGTTGTTTTCAGCTATTTCCGAAAGATATCTGGTACGTTGTGGTGGAATGATGTAGATTTTTTCAGACATTTCATCAGATATGGTGTAATCGCTTTTTAGATTAGTGTCTGTTTTTTCTACAATTTTATCCATTATAGACTTGTACAAAACATTCATGCCAGGGTCATTAAACTGAGACGCAATTGTCCCATAAACAGGAAGTTGGTTTAAATCGGTATCCCACAAATTGTGATTGCGCTGGTATTGTTTTTTCACATCACGTAGTGCATCTAAGGCACCTCTTTTGTCAAATTTGTTTATGGCGACCAAATCTGCAAAATCGAGCATGTCTATTTTCTCTAGTTGTGTAGCTGCCCCAAACTCTGGTGTCATGACATAAAGCGATGCATCACTGTGGTCTAATATTTCGGTATCACTTTGACCAATACCTGAGGTCTCGAGAATTATTAAATCGAAATGCGCAGCTTTTAGCACATCTACGGCATCTTGTACATATTTGGATAAGGCTAAATTGGACTGTCGAGTTGCTAAAGAACGCATATATACACGAGGGGAATTTATAGCATTCATTCGAATTCTGTCGCCGAGTAAAGCTCCGCCAGTTTTTCGTTTTGATGGGTCTACTGAAATGATTCCCAATGTTTTGTCTTTAAAATCGACTAGAAAACGTCTCACTAGCTCGTCCACCAAAGACGATTTGCCAGAGCCACCCGTACCGGTGATTCCTAGAACGGGAATCGTATCTTTTGCTTCACCTTCACCATATGAAAATATTTCTTTAAAATCTTTTTGATTATTTTCTGCTAAAGATATAAGCCTTGCAATCGTATTTACATCTTTGGCTTTCAGATTTTCTAATACTTTGTCATTACCTAATTCAAAAAGCCAGTCTCCATCTTCGTTACAAATTTTTCCTTTATCAGTACTATCGGCAGATACCTCGTCTGCTTTTTGCACCAAATCATTTATCATACCTTGCAAGCCCATTTCTCTACCATCATCTGGAGAGTATATTCTTGTAATGCCATAATCCATGAGGTCTTTTATTTCTTCTTCAAGGATTACGCCGCCACCACCGCCAAATATTTTAATATGTCCTGCTCCTTTTTCTTGAAGCAAATCGTACATATATTTAAAATACTCATTATGCCCTCCTTGATAAGATGTCATCGCAATAGCATTGGCATCTTCCTGAATAGCACAATTTACCACTTCATCAACACTTCTGTCATGGCCAAGATGAATAACTTCTACACCTGTAGATTGAATTATTCTTCTCATTATGTTAATTGCAGCATCGTGTCCATCAAATAGGGAAGCGGCTGTAACAATTCTTACTTTGTGTTTAGGCTTGTAAACGTCTTGATTTTGCATTGATTTGTAAATATTAAATAAAAGCGCGGTAAATTTAAGAATTTAGGAATTGCTAATGCTTAAAGAGGTTATAAAATGAATATCTTTTAATTTATTTTTTTCAGATTATGCTTTGAATATCAAAAGTGTCCTAAATAATTGTATATCTCAAAATTTAATTTTTAAAAAAGAACCCCTTGACTCTTATTCTTTGGGAGTGGTTTTGATATTTGAAAAGGTGGTTATTTCGCTTTGACTTGTGCCAGTATGGCTTAGATTAAATGTCATATTATTTTTTTTACAGTTCAAAACGTGCCACACACTTGGGTTAATCTCAGTGTCTACTTGTAGAGATTAAGTTAGCAATTACCTTGCTGTTTTAATTTAAAAACAACAGCATGGCAAACACACTTGATCCTATTGATTTAAAACAAATTCTCAGCTTACATTTAGACGGTTTAAGTAATCGTAAAATAGGTATTGCCTTAGGTATATCTCGCAATACGATAAACAGTTATGTCCAATTATTTAAAGCTAGCGAATATGATTTAAAAGACCTTTTAGATTTTGATAATCTAAAGTTAGAGCGTCTTTTTTCGATACATACTACCATTGATAATGCGCGTCATAAATGGGCTAATGCGTTATTTTGATACGATGAACAGTAAGCTCAATCATCCTGGGTTCACTTATGCTTATCACTATGAGTGTTATCGTAATTCGGCAAAGAATCCTTACAGCTATACTCAGTTTTTAGAACATTACCATCGTAAGTTCCCCAAAGAAAAGGGATCTATAAAGTTGGAACATATTGCTGGTTAAGCCCTGTTTGTAGACTATGCTGGCAAAAAACTTCAACTTGTAAACAAGCAAACTGGTGAGTTAGAAGATGTAGAAGTTTTTGTGGTCTTACTTCCAAACAGTCATTACACTTATGTTGAAGCCTGTAGAAGTCAAAAACAACAAGATTTTATTCGCTGCTGTGAAAATGCTTTGCGCTTTTATGGTGGTAGTCCAAAGATGATAGTTTGTGATAATTTAAAGTCAGCTCTAACTTTTTCCAGCAAATACGAGCCACAAATCAATAGAAGTTTTAAAGATTTTGCAAGGCATTATAACTGTGTGGTTAACCCTACTAGAACTTACAGTCCTCAAGACAAAGCTTTAGTTGAAAATGCTGTTCATCTTACCTATCAGCGCATATATTATCCTTTGCATGAGATGACCTTCTTTAGTTTGTCTGATTTAAACGAGCAAATACAGAAGCATTTACAACGCTATAACGACATGCTACTAAGCAGAAAACAAGCTAGTCGCAAAGAGCTGTTTCAACGTAAGGAACGCAGTGTTTTAAAACCATTACCACAACAACACTATCAAATTAAAGGATATAAAAGAGCAAAAGTTCAAAAGATAGGTTATGTATATTATTCAACCGACAAAAGTTATTACAGCGTTCCCTATCGCTATATTGGTCACCATACTACTATTGAAGTTACATCCATCACCATAGAGGTTTATTATAATCGTCAACGTATTGCTATACACCAGCGTAATCCTATCAAAGGTTCCTACAACACCAACAAAGACCATTTAAGCAGTACACACAAGAACTATGTCGATTGGAGTCCGCAATACTTCGAAAAACTAGCATTACGTCATGGAGAGTATGTCTCAAAATGCGTGAAGCACATCATCGCCAATGTCCCTTATCCGGAAACAGGCTATAAACGTGTTATGTGACTTATTCAACTTCTTAAAAAGTATAGCTCTGAGCGATTACAAAATCCGTGTAAAAAGGGAATAGAACTAGATCTTGTAAGCTATAAACGTATAAAGAACATACTGAAAATAACATTGATAAACATTCTGTTTTTTATCAATACTAGATTAAATATTCATTTCGGCTTTATGCCGGTCTAATTCTTATTTTATTTTGGTTTCGACTTTCACATTTTCCGATTTTGGATGGTCAGTCCTTAAAATACCAGTTATTTTTATATTTATTGAGGTACAACATCAGTATGCAGTAATTCTAAACTTTTATTACTTATTTATAGTGGTTATAAGAAAACTCTAAGTCGTATAACTTTAACTTCTTTGTTGAATTATAGGAGATTTTGACATCAAATCCAGTCTTTGTTTTGCTGTAAACAAGTTTGCCTTCTTGAATCGTTTCATAACCTGCATCGGTACAAAAACAGGATTTTTGGACAATGAGTTTGTGGTTTGAAAGCGATTTGTCTTTTACTTCAAGCTTTTCTGTAGTAGCATCTAACTCAAAATACACAACCTCTTCGTAACCATCATCAGCTATCATTGGGCTTCCTTCGTAACGGTAAACGTGTTTTACAACTCTGCTGCCTTCTTTGTCTTCCATCTTTATATACAAGGCACCGGTAGTATCTTCAAAAAGCGCCATAGTTTTATTGTCTAAGACTTCAACAAAACAGTCTACATCATCCGGGCAATCAGTCATTTTCTTCTTATTTGTGTCTAAATTGTTTTTACTCGCATTACAAGATAGTAACAAAACAGAAATACAGATTATAAAAGGTCTTAACATAAATTTTTCTTTAAAAATAAGTTACGCATCATTAATATAAATCTAAAAAATTAACTATAACAATTGTTTAACTGATAATCTTTTAAGTTAAACAAAATGAATTTTATTTTTGAAGAATGAAAATTTACCAAATCAACAAAAGCATAAAATTGCCAATTTCTAGGGAGGAAGCTTGGTCATTTTTATCAAACCCGAGGAATTTGCAAAAGCTTATGCCTCATGATATGGGTTTTGATATTTTATCGGGAGCAGACAAATCAGTCTATGCAGGTCAGCTTATCGAATATAATGTTACGCCTTTTAAAGGCTTCAAAACCAAATGGGTTACAGAAATAACACATGTACAAAAACCAGATTACTTTGTTGATATTCAGTTGTATGGTCCTTACAAATTATGGCATCACAAACACTTTATCAAAGAGATTGAGGGAGGCGTTTTAATTGAAGATTTGGTGCATTATAGAGTGCCTTATGGTATTTTGGGACAGCTTTTGCACCCCATCGTAGTAAAACCGAAGTTAGAAAGCATTTTTAAAACAAGAACCGAAAAGATGCACGAGCTTTTTGGTGAATATAAACTCAAATAAGAATTATGAAGAAGAATATTTTATTGATTGGAGGAACTAAAGGAATAGGCTTAGAAATTGTAAAAGCTTTAGAAAACAAGCATAATATTTTTGTTGCATCACGCACAAATGAGAATCTTGAAGGCAAAAACGTTAATCATTTTACCTTTGATGCTTTGGTAGATGATATTTCAATGATGAATTTACCTGAAAAGTTAGACGGTTTAGTTTTTTGTCCGGGTAGCATCAACCTGAAGCCTTTCAAAATGTTGAAGATTTCAGATTTTGAAAAAGACATGAGCTTAAACTTTATGGCTTTAGTAAAAATTACACACAAATTATTAGACCGCTTAAAAGCATCGGATCAGGCCAGTATAGTTTATTTTAGTACTGTTGCCGTGCAAACAGGTATGCCATTTCATACCAGTGTGGCGGCAGCTAAAGGCGCAATTGAAGGTTTTGCAAGATCTCTTGCAGCGGAATACGCTCCAAGTTTTAGAGTAAATGTTATTGCTCCATCATTAACCGATACGCCATTGGCTAAACGATTGTTAGGCAATGAAAAGAAGAAAGAAATGATGAATCAACGCCATCCTATGAAACGTGTTGGGACAGCAAAAGATATAGCTTCTATTGCTGCTTTCTTATTAAGTGAAGAAAGTACTTGGATTACAGGACAGGTTTTTGGTGTCGATGGTGGAATGTCGAGTTTAAACGTAAGTTAAGCCCCATGATTCCCTCAATTGGGGAATTTAATTTTAATAATTTTATATCAGAAGAATGTCAAGAATAAATATTTTTTGGTTTAGACGAGATTTACGTTTGAATGATAATGTTGGTCTCAAAGCTGCATTAACCTCGGGTAACAAGGTATTACCCGTATTTATTTTTGATAAAGACATATTAGACGATTTACCGGAGCAAGATGCTCGAGTCACCTTTATCCATTCGACACTTCAACAGATTAGAAAACGTCTTAAAGAAGATTACAATACAACAATAGCTTTTTATCATGGAAAACCTTTGGAGGTTTTTAAGCAGTTAATTGAAGATTATTCAATCAACGCCGTCTTTACCAACAGAGATTATGAGCCTTACGCAAAAGAAAGAGATAAAAGTATTTCAGAGCTATTGAACAGTAAGGGCATAGGTTTTAAAACTTATAAAGACCATCTCATTTTCGAAAAAAATGAAGTTGTTAAAAACAACGGGGAACCTTATTTGGTCTATACTCCATACATGAAAAAATGGAAATCAGAATTTAAAAAAATTGATTTCAATGTTGTTGATTCTGAAAAATATTTAGATAATCTCGTTAAGAATGTTGACTTACCAAATTTGACTTTGGAAGACATGGGATTTAGAACTTCAACCCAAAAAGTCCCTGATTACAAGCTTACGGAGACTTTAATAGACAATTATGGTGAAACACGTGACACACCATCCGTAGAAGGAACATCACGTCTAAGTCCTTACCTGAGATTTGGATTAGTGGGCTACCGAGAAGTTGTTAAAAAAGCGCTTCAATCGTCTGACGACACTTATTTGAATGAGTTAATATGGCGTGAGTTTTATGCGATGATTCTGTACCACTATCCGGAATCTTCTCACAAAGCCTTTAAACCCAAGTACGACAATATCGAATGGCGCAACAACGAAGAAGAATTTGAGAAGTGGAAAAATGGGAAAACGGGTTATCCTATTGTAGACGCCGGCATGCGCCAGCTAAATAAAACCGGCTGGATGCACAACCGCGTTAGAATGATTGTGGGCAGCTTTTTATGTAAGCATTTGTTAATAGACTGGCGTTGGGGTGAAGCTTATTTTGCAGAAAAGTTATTAGATTACGAAATGGCCTCCAATGTAGGTGGATGGCAGTGGGTAGCAGGATCTGGAGTAGATGCGGCACCTTACTTTAGAGTGTTTAACCCTTATTCTCAAACTGATAAGTTTGATAAGCAAAAGAAATACATCAAAAAATGGGTACCGGAGGTTGAATCTTCATCTTATCCCAAACCTATGGTAGACCATAAAATGGCCAGAGAGCGCTGTTTAGAAACCTATAAATCAGGCTTAAATGGATAATACCTCTTCGTTTGAACGTACATATTTTTAAAGAAAGAAAAGCATTTTTCATATTTTGGCCCTTTAAAAGTTAAAAATAACATCATCTTAAGCTATAAGTATTTAATAACTCTACTTTTGCATCGCAAAAATCCAGAGTAGTGCTAAAAGCATATTTCAAAGAGTTTCCGAAGAATTTTGAGTTGGCCTTTCCAATTATGTTGGGACAGTTGGGGCATGTATTGGTAGGACTTGCTGATAATATTATGATTGGCAGATTAGGAGCTGCTCCACTAGCTGCTGTATCTCTGGGAAATACTTTAATTTTCTTTGCCTTATTTATTGGTATTGGATTTAGCTTTGCAATAACACCATTAGTTGCCGAAGCAGATGGA
Organism: uncultured Mesohalobacter sp.; assembly: GCA_964396065.1. Taxonomy (GTDB): domain Bacteria; phylum Bacteroidota; class Bacteroidia; order Flavobacteriales; family Flavobacteriaceae; genus Psychroflexus. The sequence continues at coordinate 69,214 of CAYNCI010000010.1, forward strand.
GAGGAAAATTTTACCCGTGGCAGGCGAATCTTTCAAAATGGTATAGTGATGTGTACTATTAATGGTATACTTCTATTTATAGCAGTAGTTTTGGTAAAGCCTATTCTAAACAGCCCTTTACTTAATCAACCAGAGCAAGTTGTAGAATTAGCCTATCCTTACCTCGATATTGTGTCTTTTTCGTTAATTCCATTGATGATATTTCAAGGATTTAAGCAATTTGCAGATGGGCTGTCGCTTACAAAATATGCCATGTATGCGACTCTGATTACTAATGTCGTAAATATTGTATTTAATTACTTTTTAATATACGGCGTTTGGATTTTTCCAAGGCTTGAAGTTGAAGGCGCTGCGATTTCAACATTAATCTCTAGAGTGTTAATGTTATTTCTGCTCATATTTATTTTAAAATCCAGACCTAAATTAAAGCCTTATTTCAAAAAACTTATTCAGAAAATTGATGTTTTAATTTTTAAACGCTTACTGCAGTTGGGTTTTCCTACGGCCTTACAAATGCTTTTTGAAGGTGGCATTTTTACAGCTTCTGTTTTGTTAGCGGGTAATCTTGGTACAAACGAACAGGCTGCAAATCAGATTGCACTTAATTTAGCTTCTATGACATTTATGATTGCTGTTGGGCTAGGGGTGACGGCAACTATACGGGTAGCCAATCAAAAAGGAAAAGCCCAATTTTTTGAATTAAAGCGTATTGCGCATTCTATTTTTCTTCAAATATTGTTAGTTGAAATTGTCTTCGCACTTGCTTTTATATTGCTAAAAAACATGTTGCCACAAATTTATATTGACGATGTTCAGGTAATCACCCTTGCAGCAAACCTTTTAATTATAGCAGCATTATTTCAAATAAGTGATGGTCTTCAAGTTGGCATTTTAGGTGCGTTAAGAGGATTACAAGATGTTAATGTGCCGACATTTATTTGTTTTGTTGCCTACTGGATTATTGGATTTTCGATTTCATTTTACTTCGGAAAACCAGAGCGCTTAGGAGGTGTCGGCATTTGGTTAGGTTTATTAGCCGGGCTCACAGCATCCATGTTCATGCTGTATGCAAGATTTTATTATGTTAGCAACCGCTTATTAAAAAAGGATTAATTTTGTATTTAAATATATTTAAATGAAACTACCTCGATTTTTACTAGCAGACAATTCTGAAAGCGATATCATTTATGTCATCCATACTGAATTCCCAAGATTTATCTTAAACACGGTAAATGACGAATTAGAATTTTGGGAATCTTTTGAAGAAGAGGTTAAAGAAGAATATGACACACTAGTAAAAGAAGCTTTTGACTTTTACGATACTGAAATTGAAAAATACCAAGAGTAATGGATTCTCTAATCGAATTAGATAAGCAACTATTTTTATACTTAAACGGTTTAGGCACACCTACTTGGGATGGATTATGGGCTGTAATTACCAACAAATGGTCTTCTATTCCAATTTATGTGTTCTTGTTGTATTTAATTTATAAGCAGTTTGGCCTTCAAAAAACATTGCTGGCTTTGTTAAGTATTGCGATAATGATTACCCTTACCGACCAAATTTCTTACGCAGTAAAAAATGCTGTAATGCGTCCTCGACCATGTGGAGAACCTACTCTAGAGGGTATGGTGAGATTAGTCACGTATTGTGGTCGATACGGCTATTTTTCAGGCCATGCCACAAGTTCTTTTGCCTTAGCTACATTTTTATCTTTATTGTTTAGAGGGAAGTTTAAATACTTTACAGTTTTGATTTTTGTCTGGGCATTATTTGTGTCCTACAGCCGAATTTATGTTGGTGTGCACTACCCTGGAGACGTATTAACAGGGATGTTGGCAGGAACACTCATTGCTCTTTTTTGTTTTTGGATGTACGCACAAGGTGTAAAAAAGTTTAAACAAAAGTTTGAACCTAGAAAGGATAGTTAATCCCGAAATTAAACACCATGCTTTTAATGTCGTAATCATTAAACCACTTTTGATCTGGATCACCGGGGTTATAGGTTTTAAATCCAAAGTCTAAACGTATGACTAAGAAGCTAATGTCATACCTTAGTCCGAATCCTGTAGCTATACTCAAATCTGCTAAATCTCGAAAACCATCGAAAGTAGCGTCACGGTCTTCTATATTGTCTAGGACATTCCAAATGTTTCCTGCATCTATAAACAATGCCGAATTAAGATTGCCAAATACATTAAAACGGTATTCAAAATTAAAGGATAGTTTAAAATTTGCTTCGTTAAAATCATTTACACCATTGGTTTTTCCGGGGCCTAAATCATAGGGTTGCCATCCTCTGTTGTCGTTGGGTCCACCACCAAAAAAACTTCGTGCAAATGGGATGGAATTAGAGTTTCCAAAAGGCAAAGCAATACCACCATACATCCGTGTAGCGATGATGTTTTTATTGTCTAAATCCCAATGTTTGATATAGCTCAACTCCATTTTAGCATACTGAGAGAAGGGAACATCAAACATTAAATATTGATCATTGTTGTTTTGTTTTAAGTTCAATGCTTTGCTCAAGGCTTGCATTAAGTTCCCGGCAACTTCAAATCGAGACCTGAACTGAAAATAGTTTTCATCGTTTATATTTTCTCTTGTAGAATAATCGTAAGTATAGTTTGAGGCAATAATCAGGTTATTCTCACTTAACCTGTCTTTTCGCTCTACAATACTATTGAAAAGCTGATTTTCATCTTGAGTCAAATTAATGCTATTATTTTGAACATTGGCAATAAATCCATCGGTACCTGTGGGTATGGTAAGGTTGTTATTGGTGTTTAAAAAATCAGGATTTACCTGACTTAAATTGTCGCGGGATATTTGATTTAATTCGCTGTAAGAGTTAGTAAATATATTAAAGTAATTGTTGACATTAAGATTATTAACAAATTGAAAATCAATCAATCCTAATCTTTTAGAAGTCTTTCTGTTTGGATTCCAGTTGTAGTCAAACTTGAACAGATGGTTCTGCCTGTCCAATCCAATATTTTCTTGGGTACTGAAGCCATAGGTTATTCTGGTAAAGGGTTGTGTGTTGTTTCTTTTGAAAAAGGTTTTTGCAAAAGGAAATATAATTTTTGGTAAACTTAAACTCAGGTTTCCTCCAAACTCATTAATGTTAAAAAATTGATCCTGCGTATTGCCTATTTCGCTAGACGAACCCAGGTTTGCTCTAAAAGATAGTTCTAACACATCGGCAAATCCTAAGGCATTTCTTGCTAGAAAGGAGGTATTCAGACCTATCCCAAAATCCTGAATATTACTTTGCGAGACCTCGAAATTTGGCGAAAATCCAAAGCGTTTTTTTGGGGTTAAAAATACATTGGATATCAGATTATTCTCACCAGGTGTTCTAGGGTCTTCTTGATATCTTATATCCGGATATTCAAACACCCTAATATTCGAGAAGCGATTATATGTATCTATTCGGTCTTGTTCTCTGTAGACATCATCTTTTTTCATAAAGATGGCGTCGGCTAGAATTTTTGGGCTTACCTGTATTTTTTCCTTAGCAAAAAAAGTCATGTTACCGTAATTTACAGAGTCTCGCGCAATGTATTCTTCACCGGCGACATAGTCTGTAAAAACATTAACTTGTGTAAGTCGATATATCTCGAACGGAAGTTGATAGGTTGTATCTAGCAGCTTTACCTCTCTGTTTTTAATGTTAAGCTCAACATCGAGTTGCTGTGGATTGTCTTTAATACTGTCTACAATAAAGCTGATATACTCCCTGTCGAAGTGATACACCCCATTGTTTTTCATATACTTTTCAATCCTTAGCCTTTCCTGATTAAAATTTTCTGTAATAAATTGCTCTCCTTCTTTTACCAGAGAAGTGGATTTTAGGCCGTTGTATAAAGAATCTACATCTTTCGACGCAATATTTGTACTTATACTATCTATAAAATACGCCTGTTTTGGATCTACTTTATAAAAAATTTCTGCTTTCTTCTTTGCAGTATCCTTTTTTACATTGTAATCGACAGAAGCATTAAGCCAACCGTGATTATAGTACCAACCTTTAAGGTTTTCAATACTTTTATTTATTTTTTTTTGGTTAAGAATACTAGGGGCCTGACCACTCTTTTTAAGCCCGTTGTTCAGACCAACATAAAATTCACCAAGATTCTTCAATTGTTTTTCAGAAAGAAAATTTGTTAGTCGTTTTTGGCGATTGGGTTTTTTCTGTAGCCAACTGATAAATACTGTATCCGGTTCTTGCTTGGCTAAATTATACAAATGAAGTTTAAGCGGTATGCCAAGTAAAAACTTAGCATTTGGCTTTAAATCCAAATATGGTTTTAGTGTATTTTGATTAATAGTATCAACACCGGTCTCTATTGTGTTTGCTTTTATCAAAAAATCATTTTCACCAACGTGTTTTGTACTATTACAAGACACTATAATAGAAGTGAAGATAAAAAGAAATGATATTTTTGTGGTTATGTTTTTCAACTGAAAATGACTTAGTTTAAATCACATTATGCAAAAAGTAAGCAAAATTGAGCAAAAGCAAATTAAAAGCCTAAAATATAAAAAATACCGTTATAAGTATGGACTTTTTGTGGTAGAAGGTGTCAAGGTTATAAAAGAGTTTTTAAATAGTAATTTTAAACTCGAAATGCTATACAGCACAGAGGACGTGTTTAAAGTTCCTGAGGGACAATCTAAGATTATAGACAACGCAAGTTTAAAAAGTATCAGCTTTCTGTCTACACCTCAGATTGCTTTAGCATTATTTAAAATAAAAGAGCCTAAGCCTTTAGATATCAATTCATTTACTTTAGCGTTAGACACGGTAAACGATCCAGGCAACTTAGGAACTATTATCCGATTATGCGACTGGTTTGATGTAAGAAGGATACTTTGTACAAAAGAAACAGTAGATTGTTATAACCCAAAAGTTGTTCAGGCCACTATGGGGTCTTTAGCACGTGTTGATTTACATTATGTGGATTTAACAGAGGTGTTACAAACTACCACATTGCCTATTTATGCCAGCGATATGCATGGGGAATCCCTATACGACTCAAAACTCAGTCAAGATTCGATTTTAGTGATGGGAAATGAGTCTCACGGCGTATCTGAAGAAATATCAAATTTAGCCACAGCTTTAACAATACCTAAGTTTGGTATGCACAACAAAACAGAAAGCTTAAATGTTGCGATGGCTACCTCGATTATGCTAAGCGAATTTAAGAGGCAATCTACTGAAACGAAAAATTGATAAAAATCCCTCGAGTAGCCAGGTTGTCAATATTGCCAGTCCATGGACTATTAGGGTCTCTGTCGGGAACTAATTCGTTAGTCATCGCAAATACACCCTTTATTGAAGGTGTAAATTTGAAATATTCCAGGTAGAAATCTATACCAAATCCTATTTCGTAAAAGAAGTTATTCGTTTTTAAACGGAATTGATTTACCGCATTATCATCCGGACTTTCTTCATTACCGCTTAAATTGTTGACATAAGCTATTCCACCACTTACAAAAGGTTTGAAATTATTGAGCCTTTTAGTAGATACTTTTAGTACAAGTGGAATGTATATATACGAAGAACGTGTTTCTCTGTTTCTAGAAAGCATGTCTTCAAACTCAGTAAATTCAAAATTTCTATTCGAAAATATAACGCCCGGTTCAAGTCTTAAGTCCAGGTATTTATGGAGTTTTACATTGCCAATTAGGCCGACATTAAATCCTACATTTTTATTTACCAAAATAGCGTCGCCTTCTTCAAACCGATCTATTTTAAAATCTAAATTATTAAATCCCAAATAATACCCCCATGACCAGCGCCTTTGGTCTAGGTAATTCCTATTGTTGGGTACTTTTTCTTTATTGAAAAATCCCTGTGCATATAGGTTAGGCGCAGAGAATACCAAACTGAAAAAGATAATCAAACCATATACGGATGGTTTATAACATTTATCAAATTTCTGAAAAACAGAACTATACAAAGGTGTTGAAAACATATGTTACTTAGATGCTTTATAAATTGTGGCTACCCCAAATGTTTGAGGAAAATCTTCAACATTATTAAACCCATTTTTTCTTAAAATATTGTTGAAGGCTTCACCAAAAGGAAAAACAGAAGCACTTTCGCTAAGGTACGAGTATGCGCTTTTGTCTTTCGAAAAAAGCTTGCCAATTAATGGCAAAATAAATTTGTTATAAAAAGTGTAGCCTTGTTTGAATGGAAATTTAGTGGGATTAGAGGTCTCCAGGACTACAAAAATGCCTCCCGGTTTTAGAACACGAAATATTTCCTTTAGGCCTTTATCAAGATTTTCAAAGTTTCTAACACCAAAGGCAACCGTTATGGCATCGAAGGTATTATCCTTATAAGGCAGATTTTCAGAATCGGCCTGTACCATTTCAATCTTTTCAGACAAGGCTTTGGCTTTAATTTTTTTTCTGCCTATGTCTAACATGCCATTGGATATATCGATACCAATAATTTCTTTAGCACTTGTTTTTGCCATGGCGATAGCCAAATCGCCAGTGCCTGTAGCTACATCCATCACCTTTTCCGGCTTGGTGTTGCTTACCATGTTAATTACTTTTTTACGCCAGGATTGGTCTATCCCAAAAGAAATTACTCTGTTTAAGCCATCGTAATGGGTGGAAATGTTATCGAACATTTGTTCGACCTGTCTTTTTTTATGATCATTAGAATTTTTGTAAGGCTTTACAGAGTTGTGCATCCTAAAAAGTTTTTCGCAAATATAAACTATAAGAAATTCTTTTAGTTAAGTAGATGCTAGAGTTAAGTATAAAATAAGATAGTTTGAAAAATTTTATTTAAAGAAATCTATCTCCTCATTCATTTTTAATCCAAATCGGCGTTTATAGCCATAAACGATTAGGTATAAAAAAGGGGTATCTACCAAGGCTACTAACGCCTTGAACAGAAAGCCTGAAAGCAATAGCGATCCAAAATTATCCCAGCTTATCTCTCCAAAACTACAGAGTAACATTAAGATCACCATGGTATCTACAAATTGAGAAGTGAAGGTCGAAAAGTTATTTCTAAGCCATAAATGTTTGCCTTTGGTTAGGTTTTTCCAAAAGTGGTATATCGAAATATCTATATACTGCGCCAAAAGATATGCTATCATAGAGGCTGAAACCGCAATTCCCGTTGCGCCAAAAACTTCATTAAAGAGCTCGTCATTAATCGGTGACCACTCGGTTGCAGAAACTGCATTAGATACTAAAATGATAAGTAAAGAAAAAACTGAAGCAAATATACCAGCTGTTACGACTTGATTTGCTTTCTTCTTACCATAAATTTCACTGATGGTGTCGGTAATTAAAAAAGTTAAAGGGTAGGGAAGTATACCAACAGAAATTTCAAAAGTGTATAAACCAAAAAAGTCCCAAAAAAAGAATTTTTTAAAAATCAGGTTAGAAGCAACTAGCGAAGCTATAAACAAAGCAGCTAAAATCATGTAGATAAAAAATGCTTCTTTTTTACGATGTATATGTTCCAAAATTGGGATTTATTTTAAATTGCAAGCAAAAATAAAGGCTTAGTCTGTTATTGAAATACAGCAACTTATAAATTATTCTTAATAAATTGAACATCTATTCAAGGACTTACATCGCACTCGGTAGTAATATTCATAACAGGGAAACGCACCTTAACTATGCAATACATCAGATTTTTAAAACTGTTGGAAGCATTATTTCTGTCTCCAAAGTTTACAAAACACCTGCTTTCGGGTTTGATGGTGATTATTTTTATAACGCTTGCATAGAAGTGGATACGATTTTTTCAGCACCACAGTTGCTTAAGCAGCTTAAAACTATTGAGGAGCAAATTGGAAGAAAGAAAACAACTCAGGGTTATGAAGACAGACCAATAGATTTGGACATTCTATTTTTTGAAAACAATATATTAAATAATGAAACCCTAACCATACCACACAAGCATCTGCATACAAGAGATTTTGTGTTGTTGCCTTTAAATGATCTTTGTCCGGAATTTGTGCATCCTATTTTGAATAAATCTATTAATCAGTTAACTTCCGAATTACCCAAAACTGAAATCGAAGCAGTAGATGTAGAACTAAACTTACCAAAGCTTATACAGTCGGAATTAAGATATATCTGCATAGAAGGTAATATCGGTGCCGGTAAGACGACTTTTTCAAAAATGTTTAGCCATGATTACAAGGCAAAATTGATTTTAGAACGTTTTAAAGACAATCCTTTTTTACCCCAATTTTATAAAGACCCTAAACGCTTTGCTTTTCCAACAGAGATGTCTTTTTTAGCAGACAGGCATCAGCAGTTGGTAGACGATATCGCTCAGTTAGACTTATTTTCAAGTTTATGCGTTTCAGACTACGACTTGTTTAAAAGCTTGATTTTTGCTGAAATTACATTACAACCGGACGAATTTCAATTGTATAAAAAAATATTTAACATCATTTACAAAGAAATTCCAAAACCGGATTTATACATTTATTTTTATCAAAACACTTCACGCTTATTAGAAAATATTAAAAAGAGGGGAAGAGATTATGAGCAAAATATTTCTGCTGAATATTTAGATAAGATTAATGCAGGTTACTTAAATTTTATTAAGCAACAAACGAAATTCAAAACCATAATTATCGATGTTTCAGATAAAAATTTTGTAGATAACAGAGAAGATTATCTTTCTATAATTGAAGAAATTTTAAATTAAAATTTAATACGATATGATTAAAAAACCAATAGAAGCTGTAGAAGCATTTCACAAGGCTTTCGGATTAGGCATAAAGAACGAACCTACAGCACAACTTTCTATCGAGAAAAATTTACTGCGCTATAAACTTATGCGTGAAGAAAACGAAGAGTACCTCGAAGCTGCTAACAATAACGATCTTGTTGAAGTAGCAGATGCTTTGGGCGATATGCTTTATATATTATGTGGCACTATTATAGAACACGGCATGCAACACAAAATTGAAGAGGTTTTTGAGGAGATACAACGCAGCAACATGAGCAAGCTTGGCGAAGACGGTAAACCCATTTATCGCGAAGATGGTAAAGTATTGAAAGGCCCAAATTATTTTAAACCAGATATTGAAGGTGTTTTGAAAAAATAATATCCTTATTAATTTTTGATAATAACTAAAAACGTCATTACAATACCTAAATCGTAATGACGTTTTTTATTCAATTTCAATATACTCTATAACCCAAGCTCATCCAGGATTTTATCAAGTTTTTTATCCAAACTTGCGTTTACAGTATCGTAGTCTTCAACCGTATCTAATTCTGCATTTACACTCATATAGAACTTTATTTTAGGTTCGGTTCCACTTGGTCTAGCAGCGACTTTTGTGCCGTTTTCAGTATAATAGATTAATACATTAGACTTCGGAATGTCCATTTCAGTTGTCATACCACTTTGTATGTTTTGTGCTGTAGAAGCTTGGTAATCTTCTATTAATACTACCTGTTCGCCGGCTATGCTTTTTAATGGATTGTTTCGTAAATCTTCCATTTTTTGCTTAATAATTTTTTGACCTTCAATGCCTTTTTTTACCAGAGAAATGAGTTTTTCTTTATAAAAACCGTGCTCTGCATACAATTCAATTAGTTTTTCGTAAACAGAAGAGCCTTCCGATTTTAGTTTGGCAGCAATTTCACAAATGAGTAGAGTAGAGGTCACAGCGTCTTTATCTCTAACAAAATCGCCAACCATAAACCCAAAACTTTCTTCTCCACCACCTACAAAATATTGATCAGGTCTTTTCTTTATTTGATCTGCAATCCACTTAAATCCGGTAAGCGTTTCGGCATAATCTACATTGTAGCTGTCTGCTAAAACTCGCATCATTGGCGTAGATACTATTGTGGAAGCTATAAATTCGTGGCCTTTAAAGGACTCTTTTTGTTGCTCTAAAAGAAACCATGTCATCAAAATCATGGTTTGGTTTCCGTTTAACAACTCCAATTCTCCGGCTCTATTTCTTACAGCTATACCTAAACGGTCTGCATCAGGATCCGTTCCTATTACAATATCGCTTTGGGAAGCTTCAGCTTGTTCCAGAGCTATTTTTAATGCTTCAGGCTCTTCCGGGTTAGGCGATTTTACAGTTGGGAAATCACCATCGGGTTTGGCTTGTTCTTCAACTATTTTCACTTGAGTATATCCGGCTTTTTCCAAGACCTGAGGTACAGACATGATGGAGGTGCCATGTAGTGATGTGAAGACAATTTTAAGATTTTCTCTGGCTTCTATTGAAATGTTTTGAGTGCCATTTTCAACAGAATCTTTTACAAAGCGATTGTCCATTTCTTCTCCAATCATTTCGATAAGATTTGGATTAGACTCAAACTTAATATCAGAAAAACTCAGCGCATTAATTTCGTTAATAATTTCGTTATCCTGAGGTGGGACAAGTTGTCCACCGTCTTGCCAATATACTTTGTAGCCATTATATTCTGGCGGGTTGTGGCTTGCTGTAAGCACAATACCACAATGGCAGTTTAATTTTTTTAAAGTATAAGACAACTCCGGTGTTGGTCTTAAATCGTCAAATAAAAATACTTTTATACCATTTGCAGAAAACACATCGGCAACGACTTTACCAAGACTTTTGCTGTTGTGTCTACAATCGTAGGCGATGGCTACTTTTAGCTCTTCGCCAGGGAATGATTTCTTCAAATATTCAGATATCCCTTGCGTATTTTTACCTAGGGTATATTTGTTTATTTTGTTTGTGCCTACACCCATTGTACCTCGCATTCCTCCGGTACCAAAAGAGATATTGGTGTAAAAGGCTTCCTCTAGCGCCTTTGGATCGTTGTCAAATAAGTCTTGAACTTGTTTTTGAGTTTCTGGATCGAATGGTGCAGCTAGCCATTGTTTTGCTTTTTCTATAAAAGTATTTTCCATAACTAAATTTTTTCTGAAATGTTATATCGTTTTGTTTGTTGGTTATTGTTTAAAATAAGTTCTCCTATAAAACCTGCTAAAAAAAGTTGAACGCCTATGATCATACTTGTGAGTGATATGTAAAAAAAAGGATTGTTTACCACCAAAATTGTTGGTAAGCCATTGTATAGTTTATACAGCTTCGCGGCACCGATGTAAAACGCTGAACCGAAGCCAACTACAAACATTAATACACCTAAAGCTCCAAAAAAATGCATAGGCCTTTTGCCAAACCTTGTAAAAAACCATAAAGATACTAAATCTAGAAAGCCATTTATAAAACGAGATGTACCAAATTTTGATTTTCCGTATTTTCTTGGCTGATGTTTTACAACTTTTTCACCAATATTTGAAAAACCTTCATTTTTGGCTAATACTGGAATGTAGCGGTGCATTTCACCTTTTACATCAATGGTTTTTACAACTTCTTTTCTGTACACTTTTAGTCCACAATTAAAATCATTTAGCTGAATTCCGGATGTTTTTCTCGCTACATAGTTAAACAATTTAGAAGGTATATTTTTAAATAATATGGAGTCGTATCGCTTCTTTTTCCATCCGGAGACAAGATCTAACTGATCACTCAAAAGCATGCTAATCATACTTGGTATCTCTTCAGGATAATCCTGTAAATCGGCATCCATGGTGACAACTACATCACCATTTGCGAGATTAAAACCTGCATGAAGGGCTTGAGATTTTCCAAAGTTTTTAGAAAATTTGATGCCTTTAACATGTTTGTCCTTTTCGCTTATACTTTTAATGGTTTTCCAAGATCCGTCAATACTGCCATCATCTATAAAAATTATTTCGTAGTTGTATTGATTCTCTTTTAAAACCTGTATTAAAGTTGAATGCAATTCATCTAAGGATTCTTTTTCATTTAATAATGGAATAACGACACTAATCAGCATTTAACTTTTTTTGATAAGACCTAAAACAATTGAAATAATAAATGTTTTAAACAGTATAGCAATCAGATTTATTGTAGCAAATGTAAAAGGCGATACAAAAGAATTTACCATTTCTTCAGAATTTTTTAAATCCTCTTCCGAAAAACTACCGGAATTTTCTTCAACAGATTTTTTGGCATCTTCTAGCGCTTGGGTTACAAACTCAGTGTCTAATTGTGTATAATGAAAGTAGGTGTAAGCTGCGTACATTAAGCCACCAATCACGCCAATAATTAATCCTATTTTTAGTGCATCCGAAATTCTTAAGGTATTGGAATTATTCAGTTTGTATTGATGAACCGGAAAAAAAATCAACAATACTGCAATAGTGAAACTTAAAAGCGACATTATTGTGGTTTTTTCTAAATTGAATTTATAATCAAAATACAATAAAAGACATGAATATAATCCAAAGATAAAACCGTATAAGGATGCTGATTTTTTGAAATCTATTTTGTTATCCATAAGGGGAAATTAATTTGACTTTTTGATTAACCCAACAACAAGAGACACAATAAGTGTTTCCAATAAGGCGCCAATAAATGCCATAATACTAAACACTGCCGGGTGCATAAACATCTCACTAAACATCAGCGCTTGTTCCATTTGCTCTTCTGTCATTTGCGTGCTTTGTTTTTGCATTTCTTCTTTGGCAATGGCCAATCTTTCTGCTACAAAATCAGGATTGATAATGTCATAATGAAAAAATACATACACGGCATAAATTAGCCCTCCTATCAATCCTACTAAAAATCCAATTTTAATGGAGTTTCCAAGCGTAAGTTGGTTTCCGTTTGAAGTTTTGTATTGATTAACCGGTATGAGGATACATAGCGTGGCAATACCAAAATGTAATAAAGTTGATATCCCTGGTGTTTCTATAGAAAGTTTTTGGAGTAGATAAAGTACTAAAGCACTTAAGAGACCGTAAATTAAGGCATACATTAAGTTTTGAGATTTTGGTTCAGTATAGTTTTCCATTCTAATATTGTTTTATCAGGTCAATGTTGAATTTAAATGTTCTTAAAATAGCTAGAGTTAAGTAATAATTATAAAAATATACGAATCTCTAATCCGTCGTAAATATAAAACAATTCGAAGTTGTAAGAGATATTAGCCTTAAAATTATAGATGAAACTTAGTCCCGATTTTTTTTTGAAGTTTTATTACGTATATATTTTCTGAAATGAAAAAATGTTTTAATTTTGCAACCCGATTTGAGAAGCTAACGTTATTAGTTAGTACAAATTAAGAAAGTTGAGTTCTTTGTATGGTTAGCGTTTAATTACGTCAGTATTTAAGCAGACCATGACATATTGAAAAATAAAATACTACCTTGAGTAGTTTTATAAATCCGGTCGCGTAGACTAGCTGTCCCGAAGTTTCGGGATGCCTTACTAAGCAGACCATGACATACTGAAAAAATAAAACACTACCTTGAGTAGTTTTATAAATCCGGTCGCGTAGACTAGCTGTCCCGAAGTTT
>CAYNCI010000011.1:0-77076 GCA_964396065.1 uncultured Mesohalobacter sp.
ATCCTATAACAATAAGCATTGAAATTAAGATGACATAAATGTTTTTACGCATAATTTATTGGTTTTTTAAATGAACTAAAAGTCCTTTATTAGTTAAGTTCGTAATTTATGAAATAAAGTAAGACCATCCAACATAGTGCAATTATTTTACAGATTATAAGACTGAGACTTGAGATAATTTAATGGCTGGTAAACAATTAAATGTACGTGTGGTACTAACTTAATAGCACAGTCGATAAACGTAAATTTTTAAGAATAGCCAAAAAGAGCTCAATCCTTGCTATAGTTTAGCCTTCAATTGCTAATAGCACAATCATGAAGCTTATATGTCTTTGATTATGAGATTTTTTTGAGTATTTTAAGTGTAGCGGTTTGTTTCTTAAAGCCATCATATACCTCTAATGACAAGAAATTATATAGGTCTTACAGCTGTTCGACACCTCCAACAAAATTTAAAACTTTACTTGCAGCAATAGACCCTTTTTTTTAATGCGTTTTCGACATCTCTGGTTTTTAGCCATTCTATACTAAAGGCGGCTTGAAAAGCATCTCCACAACCAGTAGTATCGACAATATGATCTACCTCTATCGCTTTTTGGTAATATCTTTTATTTTCTATTAATGCCACACTGCCTTTTGGACCTAAAGTAGCAACTATCAATTTTCTCTTCCGGGCAGAAAGTTCTTGCAGGTCATCTATCATTTCTTCTTTACCACTAAGGAATGTAATGTCGATTTTGTCTATATGCGATTTGATAAAATCTATACTCAAATAGTCCAAAAAATCTATAACTACCAGTTGATTATCATGTCGCCTCCTTAAAAGTTCCTTCAAATTTGGGTCTCCCGCTGGCATTGCAATTAAATCTCTACCTTTCAAGTATTTCCAATCTTCTTCCGATAATCTAAATTTGTCAAATGCACCGCCATTCCAGCTATCTTCTTTGAAGTACCTATCTCCTTCTTTATTTATAAAAATTTTATTTGATGCCGTTTGTGCATTAAGCCTGTATAATTTAGAACGATTTATATTTAATTTATCTAAATGATTTTCTATATGCTCTGCAAAATTATCGTTTCCAACAGCTCCAATTACTGAGGTGTTTTGTACTACTAAGACTTTACACTGCGTAGCAAAGTTTAAAGAATTTCCTCCGACATAAATTTTATCTAATTCAGGAAAAAAGTCTACACAAAAGGAGGTTAATGAAGTTATTTTCATTTCAAATCCTCTAAAAACTGAAATATTTTTACATACGCAGCTTCCAATTGCACTTCCGTTGGACTGTGCTTCCCGTCAGGGATGTAACTTAGCACATCTTTATTTTTGCGTAATTTAGAACTAAAATCTTCAAAAGTGTGTGGTGGAATTTGAATATCTTTTCCGCCATGCCATAAAAATACAGGTGGATCATTTTCATCAAAATAAGTGATGGGTTCGTAAACACTTACTACTTCTTTCTTTTCATAACCCTCTGATGGAAAAAGTGCTTTACCGGCTTTACTAAAAAGGTCATAATCGTAATCAATAAAGATTTTTTCTATGACATCTAAATCATCTACCGGTCCGGAGAAGTTAATAATACCTTGTATGACTAGGCCTTCATCGAGTTTGTCTGGAAACGATTCGTTGTTTGTAGACAAGCCAACATTTGTAGCAATTTGAGCTCCGGCTGAAAAACCGGTAAGAATAATGTTACTAAGATTCAAGTTGTAATCGCTATTACTGGCTTTCAGAAAATTTAAAGCATTTGTTAGATCTGCGGTTGCCATTGGAATTCCTCTTTTTAACCGGTAATTCATATTTACAACATTTAGCCCTTTTTTGAGATAGGGCTGGATGTATTTTTCCTCTAAACTTTTGTCGCTTAAATAGTACGCTCCTCCGTGCAGGAAAACAATGGTATAATTTTTCTTCCCATAAGAATTTGCATATTCCGAAATATAAATATCCATGTTTTGCTCTGCATCAGAACCATATGACACATCTTTCAATAGTTCATATGCCGCATTTATTTCATCTGTTGTCATATCTTCAATTGAAGATAATTTCTTTGTGCAAGATGATACTAAGATTAAGCAGATGATTGATATGTAGACTAATAATTTCTTATTCATATAGGATTTAAATTTAGAGATGGTAAAAAACATAATTTGAAAATAATTTTCATGATGCTATTGATATTTAGCTTATCAAATTATAAAACTTTTATGGTCATTCAAATCATTTTAGTTTTCAGTATGAAGTGAAATCAAATACTGCATCATAATCTCATCGGCCTTTTCAAATTTCTTCATTATATCCACTTCTTGAATATCATCCATATTTTGAAGAGTTAAATTATCCCCAAACGCTCTTTTTAAAGCATCCATATTATTTTTGGTTGGATCATTGTCCGCATAGTATTGTTTAATTCGGTTCTGGAGTTCTTTATCTGCATAGAGGTTGTTAAAATAATTCCTCGCTTTTTCGTTTGGTATAAATGGATTATCAGCTTGCAGGAAATTAAGTAAACTTAAGTTCATCAGCACCACGTTCATTTGTTCAGAATATGGCCAATAAAAAGGGATATCAATTTTCTTATTCTCATCTTTATAAAAGCTTGGCTCATAATCGTAGCTAGGCATAACAACCTCCGGCGCACGATCACCTAAATCCATTGCTGCATAGGAACAATAGAACATGAATTTCTTTATCTCATCATTATGAATAGGCATTGTCTTATATATACTATTGTCACTTGCCACCATGGCATCAACTCTGTTAGGATAATTTTCGGCAAGATACAGCATGATCTGCGGTGCGGTAGTTCTACCTATAAACGTTGCACTCTCAATTTTCATTTTATCCATAAAGGCCAGTATATCCTTAGCAATATTTTCTACTTTGTATATCTCATCTCCATCTTTATCAGAATTCCCGTAGCCTCTATATATGGGTGCATAAACGCGATAATATTTTGATGCCTTAGTGAGATTGTTTTTCCAGGTTAAATAGTTTTGGAAATAGTTGAAGTTGTTTTTCATGGCGGAAGCATTGTGTACTCCTTGTATATGTATGAGGACATTACCTTCGCCTCCGAAATCCATGTACTCCATGTTCATTCTTGAGGTCTGTATCATTTTGGCTTCATAGCCTTCAGAATTTGAGCTGGCTTGTGTTTCTTTTGTTCCGGAGTCTTGTCCGTTGGTTGTAGCAAGAAAAAAACATAAAATGGTGGTTAATAGTGATTTCATGATTAAAGATTTTTATTGCGAGAGATATTAGTACGTCTAAAAATACATAAAAACGAATTATGATTATGTTAAGAAGCCTAATTTAATCTAATAAAACCAGTTGATTTTCAAACATTCTGATGACTAAAAACTTATTTAATGTATATATTTTCTGCTTTATGAATTTTAAAATACTAAAACAACTTTGGCGACATAATCCTAAATGGATATCATTTTAGTTTTTTAAAAATATAGGGGTTTGTCAACTAAATCAACTTGTCTCTGCGCGAAGAATATGGAGATAGTGTTCTATATTGTTTTCATGCTATTTGATACAGATGCTAAGCATTATGCAATTGGCTCCATCTACTTCTTAAAGAGCTTAGTTGTAAGCTTAATTTTGTTTAAGCTTTTTGTTTATCACTAAATGTAATTCATTAAAGTTATCTAATGCTCTATTCGCGCCTTCAATCAAAGCATTTGTCATAAGTGTATTACTAGCAATTATAGTCCTAAAATCTTCTCTGTAATACACATCTGCTTTTGAGAAGTTTTGAGATTTTAGTATTTGATTGAAAATTGGTATTTGTAAGAACACCATCCAAATACAAACAATTAATTGACTGATATACAATATACAAATCTCATTTTAATGGTTTAAAGTTGAATTCATCAGACCCTATTTACATATTAAAATATTGCAAATCAGTGTAAGTCTATTTACATTTATTAGTAATGACAAGGTTGGAATTTCTTACACCTAAAGAACTACAAGGTCTTAAGATAGTCTTTTGCAATGAGATAAATCTCATCTATTTTTTTAGAATCAAATGCGCCATAATGCCCTACGGGAAATTTAAACGTATGTAGAGTATGGTTAAATTTATAGGTGTTGGCAGCTTCTAGAAGTAAGGTGTTGGCATGGTTTGTCACCTTAAGTATAGAATTGAGGTCCTTCGGCTTCTTACTTGTGGGTGTATTAACGTAACTGCCTAATATCGGATAATTTTGATCTAACAAAGGCAGAACGGGAAAATTGTCCATAACTCCACCATCCGAATACAACTCACCATTAATCGTTACAGGAGAAAATACAGCTGGAAATGCACAGGAACCTAATAAGGGTTTTGTTATTGGGCCTTTATCAAAATATACGGGTTTATTTTTTTCGATATTTGTTGCCGTAATGGTCAGCGGAATATAAAGATCTTCAAAAAAATGCTTAATCTTTTCTTCTAGAATAATAGCATAACGTTCCGAATCAAAGATTCCATATTTTAAAGGGTTTACCCAAGTGTATTTAAACACAGGAGTTGTTTTAAAAAAGTCTAAAATAGCACTTGGTTGTAGTCCTGAACAATACAAAGCTCCAACTAAAGCACCTGAACTACTGGCAGAAATAGATTTTACTTCGATCTCTTTTTCTTCAAGAAATTCGAGTAAAGCGATATGGGCAACGCCTTTGACGCCACCACCACTTAGCACCAAGCTCGCTTCGTTTATACCCGAGAGATTGAACATCAGGCTTTTATTTTACTTTTAAATTTATAGTTAAACTGCTGCTGCATAGAGCTTTTCGCGCTGCGCCTTAACACTCTTATCACTCATATAATCTTCAAAGGTCGAATATTTATCAATAACACCGTGTGGCGTTAACTCAATGATTCTGTTGGCAACTGTTTGTGCAAATTGATGGTCGTGGGTAGTAAACAGTATGTTGCCTTTATAATTAATCAATGCATTATTAAAAGCAGTAATGGATTCTAAGTCCAAATGGTTGGTTGGCTCATCTATAATTAAAACATTGGCTCTAATCATCATCATTCTGCTGAGCATACATCTTACTTTTTCACCTCCGGAAAGTACATCGGCAGTTTTTAGAGCTTCGTCTCCACTAAATAACATTTTGCCTAAAAAGCCTCTAATGTAAACTTCTTCTCTTTCTTCGTCCGTTGTAGCCCATTGTCTCAGCCAATCGACCAAAGACAATTTGTTGTCAAAAAACTCAGAATTGTCATTCGGCAGGTAGCTCTGCGATGTGGTAACACCCCATTCTACTTTGCCGCTTTTTGGCGCTTGCTTACCACTTATAATGTCATAAAAGGCTGTGGTCGCTCTGGAATCTTTAGAATATATGTAAGTTTTATCTCCTTTAGCGAGATTGATATTTACATTATCAAAAAGCACTTCGCCATCTAAGTCTGCAGAAAGATTAGTCACGTTTAAAATTTGATTACCTGCTTCTCGTTCTCTGTCAAAAATAATGGCCGGATACCTTCTGCTTGAAGGTTTAATGCTTTCTATGTTCAATTTTTCGATCATCTTTTTACGAGAAGTCGCTTGTTTAGATTTGGCCACATTGGCACTAAATCTTTCAATAAACTGCTGAAGTTCTTTTTTCTTCTCTTCGGCTTTTTTATTCTGTTGTGCGCGTTGTCTTGCTGCTAATTGAGAGGACTCGTACCAGAATGTATAATTACCGCTGTAATGGGTTATTTTACCAAAATCGATATCAGATATATGCGTACAAACAGCGTCTAAAAAGTGTCTGTCGTGAGAAACAACGATGACGCAGTTGTCGTAATTGCCTAAGAAATTTTCTAACCAACTAATGGTTTCGTAATCCAAATCGTTGGTTGGCTCATCCATGATAAGTACATCAGGGTTTCCAAATAAAGCTTTTGCAAGAAGTACTCTTACTTTTTGTGTACCATCTAAGTCTTTAAGCAGGTTGTAGTGTAAATCCGGTGCTATACCCAAGTTAGACAACAAAGATGCTGCATTACTTTCTGCATTCCAGCCGTCCATTTCTTCAAACTCGACTTGAAGGATTCCTACTCTTTCGCCATCAGCATCGCTAAAATCTTCTTTGGCGTAGATTTCATCCATTTCTTTCTTAATCTTATACAAAGGCTGATTTCCCATAAGCACAGTCTCTAAAACAGGACTGTTGTCATAAGCTGTATGGTCCTGCTCCAGTACAGACATTCTTTTTCCTGGTTCTAGATGAACATGACCGGATGTAGGATCCATCTTGCCGGATATTATTTTTAGAAAAGTAGATTTTCCGGCACCATTTGCTCCAATAATACCGTAGCAATTTCCGGATGTAAAGGTGGTGTTTACCTCATCAAAAAGGATTCTTTTACCAAATTGTACAGATAAATTAGATACAGAAAGCATAATTTGAAATTTTTTGCAAAAGTAGAAATAATATATAAACTTTAGTGCTTATTAAACTACTTCCCAAACAAATGTTTACAAATCTAAGTTGTAGTTTGATGGAGGCATCTAAAAGAAATTTGATGAATCACAAAACTTATATTACTTAAATCATTAACAAAACCTTGAATTTATGCTGGTGACAAATACGCTAGTATCAGGTTTGAAAACTATTGTGAAAGCATTGGGGTTATTACCGGTAAAATCTCCTCGACCCACAACGCATACTGCAGCCCACTTGGATGAAGATTATCTTCAGCTAAAGCCCCTTCTGAACTGCCCAGAGATCGAGATATTTCCGTCACATCTATGTATGGAATATCTCGCACCAAACACTGCTGCTCGATGTAACTATTATACATATCTATTTCCTGTGAGGTATCCGGCCCTGAAATGCTTCCAAAAGGCGTAACGCTATAATCCGGTATAGAGACCACAAATATTTTTCTGTCTTCACCAGATAATTCTATTGCTTTTTGCAGAATTGTGTCAAATTTTGGTTGAAATTCTTCAAGCGACTGGTTTCTAAATTGATTATTTACACCAATAAGTAAAGATACCAAATTGTACCCCATTGGGTTATCTGCTTCTATACCTGCTAGCAAATCTTCGGTTGTCCAGCCTGTTTGCGCTATAATTTTAGTATTGTTTACAATATATTGGTTTTTAAGAAGCTCAACAACCAGTTGTTTTGGCCAAGACTCTACAGCCTCAACACCCTGGCCAATAGTGTAAGAATCGCCAAGCGCCAGGTAATTGATTACCACTTTTGGACTTGCAGTATTATCATCCGAAGAACATGATAAAAATAAGATACTTATAAAGAAAAGGGATATCAGATTTTTCATAGTTTAAATTAGGTTCAAAATTAAATTTATAGATTATCAGATTAGCAAAAATGAAAATATATTAACATCAATTTTAAAAAATCATTGAAAATCTAATCCCTAAATTGTGAAATTATAATTTTAGTTTGAAAAATCTTTAGTTTTCATTTAACTATGGGTTAACAAAAGCTTATTTGAAGTACCACTATCTTTGCTCGGTATTTATCAATATGAGGGAGTTTATTGTATTACTTATTTTATGTCTTGTTACATCTTGTCAAAAAAAGGCAGAGGCTACCTATTTTGGAGGTAAGATTATCAACCCCATGTCAGACCATGTTGTCTTATACAAGCAAGACAAAGTTATTGATACTATCCCGTTAGACTCTTCTGGTTATTTCTCATGTAAGTTTAATCTAGACACTCCCGGCCTTTTCACTTTTAAACACGACTACGAATTCCAGGTGCTGTATGTTGAGCCTTACGACAGCATAACCTTGCGATTAAATACTAAAGAATTTGATAAATCTCTGGTTTACGCAGGCGACAAGGCCCATGAAAATAACTTTTTGATTGAAAATTTTCTTCTAAATCAAAAAAACAGCAACCTCATCATGTCTTATTATAAAATTGCACCAGACGATTTTGAAAATATTACAGATTCTATAAAAAATGTGAGACAGGAAAAACTGGAACACCTTGATAAGAATTATGGCTTGAGCAAGACCTATAAAAACATTGCTCAGAAAAGTATTGATTTTGAATTTTTTGACATGAGAGAGCGATACGCCTTTCTCCTTAAAAAATTCTTTCCTAAAAAGGCTAGTAAGATAAGCGATTCATTTTTCGATTACAGAGAAAATTTAAACCTAAACGATCCCGACATCATAGATTTAATCGGATACCGAAGGTTTTTAGACAATTACCTTAAAAATATGTCTATCGAGACCTGCCATAAAAGGAATTGGTCCAATTGTAATGATCTAAGCTCAATAGAAAACCTTGACGTGAGGATTAAGCTTGTGGATAGCCTGTTAACCAACGACTATATTCGAAAACGCTACTTAGATCGATTTATCCAACAAGAAATCGTAAATTCTAAAAACAAAACCCAGATTGAACATACGATAAGCCATTTGTCTAAGGTCGATTTATCTGAACAAGAAAAATCTGACATAGAGCTGTTGGCCAAATTTCAAGAATCGTTTTTTGTAAACAAAAATATTAGCGAGACGGCACTTAAGTCTCCACAAAATAATACTTTTAAACTAAAGGATATCGTAAACCACTCGCACTGTATTGTTTACTCATGGTCTATTTATTCTCCCAACCATCACAAGCTTAGGCTTAAGAAAATAAAGTCGATTAAAAAGTATTATCCTAATATTCAACTTATAGGCATCAATATCGATTATAATAATCCTGAAAAATGGTTAAAAGTTCTTCGAGAACACAATGCCAATATTGAAAACGAATACCAAATCATTCCTGAAGAACATTCAAAGTTTTATAGAAATTATCTGAACAAAATTTTGTTTTTAGATGAAGACTGTAACATTAAAAAAAGTGAGACGATACTTACAAACGAAGATTTCGAGAAGCACCTAAAGCATTTTGTTGGCTTGTAAACTAGTTCAGTAATTTTCTAATTGTTTCTTTCACTTTATCGCTATCCCAATTAGCCATACCTTCTGCCTTAGCTATCATATTTCCATCTCCATCAATCAAATATGTGGACGGAATCGCATTTGTATTGTAATATGTCGGAATTTTAGACACCGGATTGTAAACCGGAATGTCATAGGTTTTTAATTTTAAAAATTTTTGAAGTAATGCTTTTTCTTCATTTGAAATAAAATAGAAATCTACTTCGTCTCCAAACTCCTCATGAAGCTCTACCAAACCCGGCATCTCCGCAATACATGGAGAACACCAGGTCGCCCAGAAATTAATTAACATAGGCTTACCTTTGGATTGACTGAGGTTTACTCGATGATCATTAAGGTCGTTTAAAATTAAATTGTAATCCGCAAGCTTTTGATTTTCTGTTTCCTCCAGAATTTCAGGCGAACCAATTATCGGCAAAACTACCCATGCTTGAAAATAGGCTCTGGTTTGTGGCACCAAAAGCACTATAAGCAAGACAACAAACAAAATATTAGACCAATGTTTTTTAAGAAATGGCTGAGGGGTTTTGTCTTGCTTTTTCATGTCAAATCAATCAATTTTAGTTAAATGAGGTGCAAAAGTAATTTCAATAATGATAACTTAATTTATAATTTGTAAAATATTTCGCATTGCTAATTCTTGTATATTTGCGATTTTAGAAATCGAATATGAAGAACATAAGAAACTTTTGCATTATTGCCCATATCGATCATGGCAAAAGTACACTTGCAGACAGGCTGTTAGACTCTACAAATTCTGTTGCAGAACGCGACAAGCAAGCACAACTTTTGGACAATATGGATTTGGAACGAGAGCGTGGAATAACCATCAAAAGTCATGCTGTGCAAATGTCTCATATTCACAATGGCGAGGAGTATATCCTTAACTTGATTGATACACCTGGACACGTCGATTTTTCATACGAAGTATCGCGCTCCATAGCTGCCTGCGAAGGCGCACTACTAGTTGTAGATGCCGCGCAAAGCATCCAAGCCCAAACCATTTCTAATTTATACTTAGCATTAGAAAACGATTTGGAAATCATACCAATTCTAAACAAAATAGATTTACCATCGGCAAATCCGGAAGAAGTTACGGACGATATCGTAGATTTACTTGGCTGCGATCCGGAAGAAATTATTCCTGCCAGTGCCAAAACCGGTATTGGTATTCAGGACATTTTGGAAGCCATCATAACTAGAATTCCTGCACCAAGTGGTGATGAAAATGCGCCATTACGAGCATTGATTTTTGACTCGGTTTACAATCCTTTTCGAGGTGTAGAAACTTACTTTAGAGTTTTTGACGGAAGCATTAAAAAAAATCAACAAATAAAGTTTGTTGCCACAGGAAAAAAATACGGCGCAGACGAAATTGGAACCTTAAAGCTAGTGCAACACCCTAAAAAAGAGGTTAAAGCAGGTGATGTGGGGTATTTGATTACAGGTATCAAAGACGCCAGAGAAGTAAAAGTTGGGGATACCATTACAGACGCGGAAAACCCTACAAAAGTAGCCGTTTCAGGTTTTGAAGATGTAAAACCAATGGTTTTTGCAGGGATTTATCCAGTAGATACTGAGGAATATGAAGACTTGAGAGCTGCGATGGAAAAATTACAGCTTAACGATGCCTCACTTATCTTTACACCGGAAAGTTCTGCGGCTCTTGGTTTTGGCTTTAGATGTGGCTTTTTAGGCATGTTGCATTTGGAAATCGTTCAAGAGCGATTAGAACGAGAGTTCGACATGACCGTTATTACCACTGTACCAAACGTATCTTACCACGCTTATACGACAAAACATACCGACGAGGCCATCATAGTAAGCAATCCATCAGATTTACCTGACCCATCAACCTTGGACCGGGTGGAAGAACCCTATATCAGTGCCAGTATTATCACAAAAGCCGATTTCGTTGGCCCTGTCATGTCGCTTTGTATTGAAAAAAGAGGTGAAATTAAAAATCAGACTTATCTAACCACGGAACGTGTTGAACTGAGTTTTGACATGCCGCTAGCAGAAATTGTATTCGACTTCTACGACAGACTGAAAACTGTATCTAAAGGTTATGCGTCTTTTGACTATTCGCCAATAGGCATGCGCCCATCTAAATTGGTAAAAGTGGATGTTCTATTGAATGCTAATACAGTAGATGCACTATCTGCTTTAATCCATTTTGATAACGCTTACGACATCGGTAAAAAAATGTGTGTTAAACTAAAAGAGCTTATCCCAAGACAACAGTTTGACATCCCTATACAAGCGGCTATCGGAAGTAAAATCATTGCACGAGAAACGGTAAAAGCATTACGTAAGGATGTTACTGCAAAATGTTACGGTGGTGATATTTCACGTAAACGTAAGCTGTTAGAAAAACAAAAGAAAGGTAAAAAACGTATGCGTGCTGTGGGTAATGTAGAAATTCCACAAGAGGCGTTTATGGCCGTTTTAAAGCTAAATGATTAAAATTAAAAGTATTACGCTTTATAGCTGAGCAGATACAAGCATAGAAAAATAGACACATGTTGAAAAACATTATATTCGACTTTGGAGATGTTTTTATAAACTTAGATAAACCGGCAACAGAACATCATCTTAAAAAATTTGGTATTACGACTTTACCAACTTCTATCATAGAGATAAATAAGCTGTATGAACAAGGAAAGGTCTCCACAAATGACTTTATTACCGAATATTTAAATACATTCCCTCAGTTAACAAAAGATGATTTCATCAAAGGCTGGAACAGTATCTTAAAAGATTTGCCGGACCACCGACTTCAGTTTTTAAAAGAGCTTAAAAAAGCCAAGCAATACCAAATTTTTCTGTTAAGCAACACCAACGAACTTCATATAGACTGGGTAAAGGAAAATTATAAGGATTACGACAGCTTTAAATCTTGCTTTCATGATTTTTATTTGTCCTATGAGATGGGCTTAAGAAAACCGAATGCAGCAATTTTTTCGCATGTTTTAAATGAGAATAAGCTAAAAGCCGAAGACACTTTGTTTATAGACGACACCGAGGAACATATCCTTTCTGCAAGGAGTTTGGGGATAGCCACTTGGCACCTCAATCCAAAGCTTGACGATGTCACAGAACTTTTTGATAAAATAATACGCTCTTGATATACTTGGTATTTAGTGTCCTTTCCTCTACCCTAATTTATGTTGTTTTCAAAAATTTTGACAAGCATAACATAAATATACTTAACGCCCTTATTTTTAATTATTTAACTGCGTTTTTTTTAGGCTATTTACTACAAACAACAGAGGTAAAATTACTAGAATTGCCTGGTTTTAACTGGTTTTTACCTGCTGCTGCTCTCGGTATTCTTTTTATCAGCATTTTCTACTTAATGGCCTTAACCACAAAAAAGCACGGCATGTCTGTCGTATCGGTTGCAAGTAAAATGAGCCTGAGCATCCCGGTAATTTTCGTGATTTTTTATTACAGTGAAGGTCTTTCGATATTAAAAGTATTAGGCATCCTTTTGGCATTAACTTCTGTGTATTTAGTCTCTTCGAAACCGAAAGACGACACGAAGCTTAATCCAAAACATTTATTATTACCCTTTGGCGTGTTTTTGGGAAGCGGGATTATAGAATCCAGCATTAAAGTTTTGCAGAACGATTTTGTACCCTCTGTAGAAACTCCTGTGTTTTCGGCCTCGATTTTTTTATTTGCAGCTATTACAGGTTTTTTTATTTTTTTTATTCGGTATTTAAAAACCAAAACCCTTATTTCGATCAAAGATGTTTTCGCAGGAATTTTGCTGGGTATTCCAAACTATTTCTCCATCTATTTTTTGATTGAAGCCTTGCGACATCCTAATTTGGACAGCTCTATCATTTTTGTTATTAATAATGTTTCTATTGTTGTGTTATCTACAGCCTTAGGCATTTTATTTTTTAAAGAACACTTATTAAGACGAAATAAAATAGGTGTTTCTATTGCCATAATTAGTATTATTTTGGTAGCTTTATCTAGTAATTATTAAGTAAAAAAAGTTAAAATGAAATTATTTAAAAATTTAGTATTTTGTTGTTTATTTCTCACGTTTAGCCAATCTGTTATTGCACAAACAGACTTTAAATCCGGCTATTTTATAAATAACGATGGGGAAAAAGTATCTTGTTTAATTTTAGAAGAAAAATGGAAAAATAACCCAACTACATTCTTTTATAAACTAGATAAGAGCGGCGACATTCAAACAGGAAATCTTAAAGATATCAAAGCTTTTGGAGTCGATTCTCTTTTCAAATTTGTAAGAAAAGATAAATTTTTACCTAGAGAAACGCTAGACCAGCCCGTTTTTTTAAATGTTCTATTAGAAGGTAAAGTGAGCGTTTACCACTATAGAAGTAAAAGCGCCAATGTCTTTTTTTACAAAAAGGATGGAGAAAAAACCATTTACGAACTACAATACCGGTACTCCGCCAGAAGAGTTGGTGATGCCGTTACACAGAATAAATTTAGAGGACAACTTTATGAGGCATTTGGCTCTAATAAATTAGACCTCGAAAAAATAAAAAACGTAAAATATAATCGAAATGATATTTTAAATATTGTCTCGGAATATAACACCGATACAAACGTCATATATTCTAAATTTTACAAAGCTTCTAAAGAAAAAGTAAATATGTATTTTAAAGTTGGAGCCGGTTCTACGCCAATAGTTATAGATAATACATCTATAGGAGAATTTCCAAGTTTTGGAAATGATACCGGTTTACGAATTGGTTTCGAAATGGAATATTTTATTCCAAACACTTCCGAAAAATGGGCAGTTACAGCTTCACCAATGGTTAAATTTATATCTGCTGAAAGAGAAAATATATCTTCTGAAGGTGAAGAATTCACAGACACCTTCGACTACGCAGCCATAGAAATGCAATTTGGAGGAAGGTATTATTTTAATTCTGCTGAAAGTAAAACCAGACTGTATGCCAATGCCGGCTTTTTCGTTGAAATTCCCGTGAATTCTACAATGAATTTCCTTGGTAAAGATAGTGACGTTGGTATAGGATCTATATTAAATGCTTATGTAGGTGTAGGCTTTCAATACCAGCGCTTTGGTATAGAGTTCAGCTATCTGCCTTACACTTATCTCATTGAGACCAGCAACGAATTTTCAGCAGAATTTGATACTGTAGCTTTTCAGCTGACATACAGTTTATTCAAAAATTGATAGATTCTCAATTTAAACATCCCGCTAGAAAGTCTGATGAAATTATCTACAAGGATAAAGGCAGCAAATTTTACGCTTATGTTTATCCGGTAACATCTGAAGAGGATATACAGTATGCTTTAGAGGAATTAAAGTCTATGCATCCTAAAGCGAGGCATTTTTGCTACGCATATCAACTCGGTGAAGATTACAGTACTTACAAAGTAAACGACGACGGAGAGCCGTCCAATTCGGCTGGTATGCCCATTTATGGTCAAATACAATCCTTCGAACTTACAAACTGCCTCATTGTAGTAGTTCGCTATTTTGGCGGGACTAAGCTTGGCGTTGGCGGCCTGATTTCGGCCTACAAAACAGCGGCTAAGATGGCGATAGAAGAAACTAAAATCCTTACAAAAGACATTACTAAATCTTTAAGGATTACTTGCGATTATGCACTTATGAATGAGGTGATGAGAGTAGTTAAGGACTTAAATCTTACGATTCTTGAGCAAAACCACGGCTTAGATTGTAATTTTAATATTGAAATACCTTTAGCTCAATTTGAGAACACAAAAAAGAGATTTGAAAACATTTATGGATTAAAGCTAAAGAGTTAACTCATATATTTTTATATTTATATTTATAATTAAATTTTAAAAAGTAACATGAACACAAAACCCTACGTAGAAAAACATAAAGATAGATTTATAAACGAACTTATCGATTTGTTGAAAATACCTTCAATAAGTGCAGATTCTAAGTATAAAAAAAACATGCAAGAAGCTGCGGAAATGGTAGAACAACAATTACAATCGGCTGGTTGTGATAAAACTGAAATTTTTTCAACAAAAGGGCATGCCATTGTTTATGGTGAAAAAATAGTAGACAAAAATCTGCCAACTGTGTTAGTTTATGGGCATTATGATGTGCAACCACCAGACCCCTTAGATTTATGGGATTCGCCACCATTTGAACCTGTCATAAAAAAAACAGAACTTCATCCGGATGGCGCAATTTACGCTCGAGGCTCGTGCGATGATAAAGGTCAAATGTTTATGCACGTTAAAGCGCTCGAACTTATGGTAAAAGAGCAAACCTTGCCTTGTAATGTAAAGTTTATGATAGAAGGCGAAGAAGAAGTTGGAAGCGGAAACCTAGAGGCTTTTATTACAGAGCATAATGCCATGCTTGCCAACGATGTTATTCTTATTTCCGATACAGGGATGATAAGCAAAGAACATCCATCTATAACAACCGGGTTACGCGGCTTAAGTTATGTTGAAGTTGAAGTTACAGGACCAAATCGCGATTTGCATTCTGGTCTTTATGGCGGTGCTGTAGCCAATCCTATTAATATTTTAACCCAAATGATTGCTTCGCTTACGGATGAAAACAATCGAATTACCATTCCTGGGTTTTATGACAAAGTAGAAGAGTTGACCGTAGAAGAACGTGAGAAAATGGCTGAAGCACCATTTGACCTTGACGCCTACAAATCTTCGATTGGTATTAACGATGTGCATGGCGAGAAGGGCTACACCACGAATGAAAGAAACTCAATACGACCAACATTAGATGTTAACGGAATTTGGGGCGGCTATATTGGAGAAGGTGCCAAAACAGTAATAGCCAGCAAAGCTTATGCAAAAATTTCTATGCGCTTGGTACCACACCAGGACTGGAAAGAAATCACTCAACTATTCAAAACTCATTTTGAATCTATTGCTCCAAAAAGTGTGTCTGTAAAAGTGACGCCCCATCACGGTGGACAAGGTTATGTCACGCCAATAGATGGTATCGCCTACCAAGCGGCCGACAAAGCTATACAGGAAGTATTTGGAAAGTCTGCCATACCATTAAGAAGCGGAGGCAGTATTCCTATTGTTGCGTTGTTTGAAGAAGCCTTCGACTCCAAGACGATATTACTTGGATTTGGATTAGACTCGGATGCCATACATTCGCCTAACGAACATTTTGGCGTGTGGAACTTCTTAAAAGGAATTGAGACCATCCCATATTTTTATAAGTACTTTACAGAATTAAAGGAGTAAGGCTCTACTCTATTTTATTACTTATGTCCTCTAATAAACTTTTAGAGTCTTCCTTGTAGGACTCTAAAAGCTGGACATGATTGGCATAATTAAGGATTTCTCTAAGGGCTACCCTGTTAACAAATTCTATATTGTTTTCAAAAAAATCCATACGTCCGTCAATCTCCTTGTCAGTAAATAAATACCGGAAGTATTCGTAATTTACCTTTAAGTAGTTTAAGTTATCGTCTGTATCGTCTAGCAAGAGTTTATTTACAACTTCGGTGAGTTTTGTATAGGAGTTATAAAAATTGGAGATATTAAAAATTAACGAATCGGTGTTGTTTATTCTATCTTCCTTAAAATCATTTAGCTGCTGATAACCCCTTGTCCTTAAAGAGAATGGCATTGCGTTAGTAAGCACTTGTGGGCAATACAAACAATCTTTCATCGACCTTCCTGCCTCCAGACTGTCCAATACATAATCAAAAAAGGGTTCGCTTCTTTTATAATTATCTAAGAGAATATCAACTTCTCGAAGATCGGTCTCTAAATCATTTTTGATGTTTACCAGTATGGTTTGTAAAAGGTCTTTACGGTTATTTTGCTCAACGCGTTTATTGATAAAAACAGCAATAGATATGCCTATTACAATCAAAAGAACTTCTCCAAATGCATAAGCAAGGTATTTTTTAAATCGACTTTTATCCAAAAGCTTAATTTTTTGTTTAGAAAACATTCACGTTTAAATCGTAATTTAGTATGAAAATAAAGAATTAAACTAAGATGAAAACACAAAACCCAAAAAAAGAATTCTGGATCTTTGGCGCACTTGGATGTTTAGCTGTAGGTTTTGGCCTTTGCTTACTTGTAGAAAGCGGCTTTTTAAAACATAGCGATTCGCCGGATTGGCAATGGATTACCCTAGGAACACTTTCGCTTATCGTAATTATGAGCGGCATTAATTTTCTGTTCCGGTCTTTTGAAAATAAACTTTTACTTAAAAACGAAAAGTAAGCCCATTGTATATCAAGCTTACTTTTCGACTTTAATTTAATTGTACCAAAAATCAAGTTCTGAAATAGGATTGGCTTCAGGTTCTTGCTGAATTGCTATCATGTCCTCTATAAATTCATCAATCTGAGCCTTGCTAACACTTGGCATACAAATAATATGCGTAACATCGTCTGTCGCTAATTGCCATTTTTCTTTTAATCTACTGTTTACTTTAGGAAACACTACCGTTATACTTCCAGGATTTCGCCAAGCAGGTATTCCTAAGCCATTCAGTTTATTTTTACAATATTGGGCCACTTCTAAACAGTTTTTATAGCGCTCCTGCAATCCTTTTACTCCCATTTTTTTAAGTGCATACCATAAAAACACAACACTGTGCCCATTTCGTGAACCCGAGATTGTGGTATCATGCGAGCCAATATAGGATATACTTCTTGAGATTCTTTCCTTAAGAGAACGCTTGGCAATAATAACACCACACGGGAAAGGGGAACCAATAAATTTATGTCCGCTAATCGAAACGCTATCCGCACCATCTTCGAAATCATAAGGCACTCTAGGCGTAATAAAACTGCCGTAAGCTCCTGCTAAAGCCGCATCGCAATGAATGTAATGGTGCTGAATAGCCAAGTGTCTGAGTATACCTTTTATTCTGCCCACATCGTCTTTGGCTTCTTTCATTGTTGTGCCAAAATTGGCCAATACGATTACAGGCTTTTGACGGTTAAACTGTAGTGTGTGCTCT
Source organism: uncultured Mesohalobacter sp. (assembly GCA_964396065.1). GTDB lineage: Bacteria > Bacteroidota > Bacteroidia > Flavobacteriales > Flavobacteriaceae > Psychroflexus. Next base: position 17,898 of record CAYNCI010000011.1, read on the forward strand.
AAGTCATCATAATCTATTTCTCCATTTTCCTGAGATCGTATTGCAATACTTGGAATATTAAGCAGGTGTATGTTTTTTATCACACTATAATGTGTGGATTCCGAATAATATACCATTGCGTCGGGATACAATTCTCTGGCTAAATAAAGGCCGTACAGATTACTTTCTGAACCCCCATTAGTTACATAACCCCAATAATTTTTAGGATTAGCTCTAAATAATCTGGCAAAAAAGTCGATAATTTCTCTCTCCAAGTTATGTGTTTGGATTTTAGTAGTTCCATCTTCATAAGGATCGCCAACATTGTTTATTGGATAATTTAAGAAGTGATACAGCGAAGCATAATCAAAATCCTTGGAAAGTGGATAGCCAATGATATGCTTATTTTCCTGAACGATTCTGTTAAAAACATCGTCTAAACGTTGTGAAATATCTTGAGTTGTCATATTAGTAATATTTTACCTCAAAATTACGATATAAAATAATTATTACTATATTTATAATTTAATACAGTGTTTTTTCTTTTATATTATATATTTTTCAGTTAATAATACTGTTTAAAAATTTAAAATAAATCGAAAAAAGTAAATTTTTCTACCATGGATCAAATTGACAAAAACATATTGATGCAATTGCAAAACAATGCAAAACTTCAAACCAAAGAGATTGCCAACAACGTAAACCTGTCCCTGACCCCAACCTACGACCGAATACGTAAACTTGAACAAAAAGAAATCATTACTTCTTATGTGGCTTTGGTAGATAGAGCTAAAATTGGAAAGCACATCATGGCGTATTGTCAGATTAGCTTAACACAACACAGTAAGACCCTTGCAGATGCGTTTAGAAATCACATCCAGGACATGGACGAAGTAATGGAATGCTACAAAGTCTCCGGCAATTATGACTTTTTACTAAAAGTTGTTGTGGAAAATGTGGCAGAACTGCACAAATTTATAAACGACAAACTTTCAACCGTAGAAGGTATTTCTACCATGCATAATGCTTTGGTGCTAGAAGAAGTAAAAGTGGAAACGGCCTACAGCCTATGATTTCAGCTAAAATGGTTGTAATTAAGAATTCAATTTTTAAATGAATAATTCAACACACTAAACTTTGCAGTTTAGAATTTTTTCATTTGTTGCTTCATCATTTTAATTTGGTCACCCAGCATGTTATGCTTATCGAGCTCCTTAGCTTCTTTAAGTAAAGTCTGCGCTTCTCTCTTTCGTCGCTTTGTCATCGCGATACCGGCCAAATTCAATTTTGCAAGAGCCAAATCATGTTTCATAGACAATCCTAAACGAATTGCTGTTCTAAAATACTTTTCAGCTTTTGTCATATTGGTTTGAGATAGAATCAACCCATGCAGATAATTGTAATATCCTTGTTGTTTTCTTGTTAGAGCAGCTTCAGGATTTTTAATTTTAGACAACCATTTTTTTGTGCCTTCAAAATCTTGCTTTCTCAGTTTAAAAAATGCCAATAGGATAAATTCGTTCTTAAAATAAAGAAATACGAAAATTCCACTTAAAAGAATAGAAAAAATGCCATTGCCAATATTTCCTTCAACGAATTGATATATTGCAAATGCAAAAACAAGTACTGCTAAGACAAGCTTTATAGTTTTATTAAACATGATATTTTTTTGATTTGACAAATTTACAAAAATGAATTAAAAATATTTGTTGCATAAACAAAAAGAGTTTGTATATTTGCACCTCGAAAAATTTAGGTATATAATTTTCAATATTTAAACTGATGAAAAGAACATTTCAACCATCTAAGCGCAAAAGAAAAAACAAACACGGTTTTAGAGAAAGAATGGCTTCTGCTAACGGCAGAAAAGTCTTAAAAAGAAGAAGAGCGAAAGGAAGAAAAAAACTGAGCGTTTCATCAGAAATGAGCATGAGAAGAAAATAATTCATGAAATTATTCATATTATAATTTAGAAAAGTGTTACTTTAGGTAACACTTTTTTTTTATCAATTTTTTTGAAAAAAACCATATAATGCCAAAACACGACCATATTAAAAGCGTCTTAATCATAGGTTCCGGTCCAATTATTATAGGACAAGCTTGCGAATTTGATTATTCTGGTTCTCAATCGCTTAGATCTTTAAGAGAAGAAGGAATAGAGACTATTCTGATTAATTCTAATCCGGCAACGATCATGACAGATCCGAGCATGGCAGATCATGTTTACCTAAAGCCGCTTACGACAAAATCCATAAGAGAAATACTTAATGACCATCCTCAAATAGATGCTGTTTTACCAACTATGGGTGGCCAAACAGCCCTTAACCTTTGTATCGAAGCAGACAAAAAAGGCATTTGGGAAGATCATAATGTAAAAATGATTGGTGTTGACATCAATGCCATAAATATTACAGAAGACAGAGAGGAGTTTAGACAGCTCATGATAGACATTGGCGTTGGCGTGGCGCCTTCTAAAACTGTAACGTCTTTTCTAAAAGGAAAAGAAGTCGCTCAGGAATTTGGATTCCCACTGGTAATTAGAGCGTCTTATACTTTAGGAGGACTTGGCGCGTCTATCGTTTATGAAGAAAAAGATTTTGACGAGCTCCTAACCAGAGGTCTTGAGGCATCGCCAATTCACGAAGTGATTATAGATAAAGCTTTAATCGGCTGGAAAGAATATGAGCTGGAGCTGCTTAGGGACAGAAATGATAATGTTACCATAATTTGTAGCATCGAAAATATGGACCCGATGGGTATCCATACAGGTGATTCGATTACCGTGGCACCAGCGATGACGCTTAGCGATACCACTTACCAAAAAATGAGAGACCTTGCCATTAAAATGATGAGAAGCATTGGTAACTTCTCAGGTGGTTGTAATGTCCAGTTTGCGGTAAGTCCGGACGAAAAAGAAGATATTGTTGCCATAGAAATCAACCCCAGGGTATCGCGTTCTTCGGCATTAGCCTCTAAAGCTACCGGATATCCAATCGCTAAAATCGCAACAAAACTGGCCATAGGCTACCATTTAGATGAATTAGAAAATCAAATTACCAAAACAACTTCAGCCTTCTTCGAGCCTACATTAGATTATGTGATTGTTAAGATCCCACGATGGAATTTTGACAAATTTGAAGGATCTGATCGTACGCTGGGTCTACAAATGAAAGCTGTTGGTGAAGTTATGGGTATTGGAAGATCTTTTCAGGAGGCACTTCACAAAGCTACCCAATCGCTTGAAATAAAGCGTAATGGACTTGGAGCAGATGGTAAAGGTTATACCAGATACGATGAAATTATAGAAAAGCTAACCAATGCCAGCTGGGATCGCGTTTTTGTGATTTACGATGCCATCCAGGCAGGAATTTCATTGAAGAAAATCCACGACATCACTAAAATAGACATGTGGTTTTTAAAGCAATACGAAGAATTATACCATCTGGAAGTAGAAATTTCAAAATATTCAATTGATACCATTTCTAAAGAATTGTTGCTTGAGGCCAAACAAAAAGGCTTTGCCGACAGACAAATAGCGCACATGCTAAGATGTCTTGAAAGCCAAGTGTACAACAAACGAAATGACCTTGGCATCAAACGAGTGTATAAGCTGGTAGATACCTGTGCTGCAGAGTTTGAGGCTCAGACGCCTTATTACTACTCTACTTTCGAAGCAGAAGTTATAAACGCCAATGGTGAGTCCTTTACAGAAAATGAAAGTATCGTCACAGACAGGAAAAAGATTGTGGTTTTAGGTTCCGGACCTAACAGAATTGGACAAGGTATCGAATTTGATTATTGCTGTGTACACGGGGTATTAGCAGCTGCTGAATGTGATTACGAAACCATCATGATCAATTGTAATCCGGAAACGGTTTCTACAGATTTTGACACTGCAGACAAGCTATACTTCGAACCGGTTTTTTGGGAGCATATCTATGACATTATTCAACATGAAAAGCCAGAAGGTGTTATCGTACAACTAGGTGGACAAACAGCTTTAAAACTCGCAGAAAAACTAGATCGTTACAACATCAATATTCTTGGCACTAGTTACCAGGCCTTAGATTTAGCTGAAGATAGAGGAAGCTTTTCAAAACTTTTAAAAGATAACGACATTCCTTATCCGGAATTTGGCGTAGCTACAAATGCCGAAGAAGCCAGAGCATTGGCAGAGGAATTAGACTTTCCTATTTTGGTGAGACCGTCTTATGTCTTAGGTGGTCAAGGCATGAAAATCGTTATAAATCAAGAAGAACTGGAAGAACACATTGTAGATTTGTTACGAAAAATACCAAATAACAAATTATTACTAGATCATTACTTGGACGGCGCCATCGAAGCTGAAGCCGATGCCATTTGCGATGGTGAAGAGGTGAAAATAATAGGCATCATGGAGCATATTGAGCCATGTGGCATACACTCTGGTGACTCTAATGCCGTTTTACCACCATTCAATCTCGGAGATTTAGTGATGCAACAGATTATAGATCATACTACTAAAATTGCATTGGCACTAGAAACTGTTGGGCTTATAAATATTCAATTTGCAATTAAAGACGACAAAGTGTACATCATCGAAGCCAACCCAAGAGCCTCTCGAACTGTGCCCTTTATCGCAAAAGCTTATGGTGAACCTTATGTAAATTATGCAACAAAAGTCATGTTAGGCCATAGTAAAGTAAAAGATTTTGAGTTTAACCCAAAACTTGATGGTTATGCCATAAAACAACCTGTGTTCTCTTTTAATAAATTTCCTAAAGTAAATAAGCAATTAGGACCTGAAATGAAGAGTACAGGCGAAAGCATTTTGTTTATAGAAAACCTTAAAGACGACGACTTCTATGAACTGTATGCAAGACGTAAAATGTATTTAAGTAAATAGTGATACACATGTATTTCAATTTTTAAAATATTAAAATTTATGAATTGTAGACCATGCCAACAGTTTTAAAGATAAAAGGTTATCGCTTTTTCTTCTAAACAAACGAGCATCTACCTGTTCATATACATATTGAAAAAGATGATAAAACAGCCAAATTTAATTTAAAACCAAATGTTGAGCTTGTTTATTCTAGAACACTAAAAGCACAGGAATTGTCTGAAATTCGTAAATTAGTCGATGAAAACGTTGAATATTTAATTGAAAAATGGAATGAGTATTTTATCAATAAATAAATCGAAAAGCGCTACCGACGTTAACTTTTCAGAAAGCAAAATGACCATTACATTGGAAGATGGCAGAGAACTATCTGTACCACTAGAATGGTTTCCCAAACTTAGAAATGCAAGTCAACAACAGTTAATAAAATGGCGTTTTATAGGTAATGGAGAAGGTATCCATTGGGAAGAGCTCGATGAAGATATTTCTGTAGAAAGACTAATAGATTAGTTATACATAAAAAGTAGTGATTACGTAATTTAAAAATTAATGAATAAAACAATAATCGCCCCATCCATCTTAGCTGCAGATTTTGGAAACCTGCAAAGAGATGTAGAAATGGTAAACAAGAGTCAAGCCGAATGGTTCCATATCGATATTATGGACGGTGTTTTTGTGCCTAATATTTCGTTCGGCATGCCTGTTTTGAAGGCTATTTCTAAGCATGCCCAAAAATTTATCGATGTACATTTAATGATTATTGATCCTGATCGCTATATCAAAACTTTCGCAGACTTAGGGAGCAATATGCTCACCGTACATTATGAAGCCTGTACACATCTACACCGCACTCTCCAAGACATAAAAGCCAATGGCATGCAAGCTGGTGTGGCTTTAAATCCACATACGCCTGTGCATTTGTTAAGTGATATTATTCAGGATATCGACATGGTTTGTTTAATGAGTGTGAATCCTGGTTTTGGCGGACAAAGTTTTATTGAAAATACTTACCATAAAGTTAAAGAACTAAAGGCCCTTATCAAAGAAAAAGGCGCTTCCACTTTAATTGAAATCGATGGCGGAGTAACTAACAAAAACGCCAAAGCACTTGTCGATGCAGGAGCAGACGTATTGGTTGCCGGCAGCTATGTCTTTAAATCTGAGGAGCCTATAGATACGATTAAGGGGCTAAAAGCTTTAGCATCATAAGCCATTGCGTGAAAATTTAGTAAGTAGTCGGTGGTTTTTAGCTCTTAGCCGGTAGCCTTTAGCTATTAGTAAGCAGTTTTAAATTCTTACTTTGTACTTCATACTTTGTTCTTTGTACTTAATACCAGATACCAGAATCTTTCAATTTTAAAATACAACATTGGCGTAATCTATTTATCATCAACTGTTTAAATTCTTAAATACATGTCAGATTTCACTCGTATTCCTTATCTTTGAGGGTAAAATATCATGCCTTATGAATTTCAAATTAACGCTTATTTTCTTTGCATCTGTTTTAGTTTGGGGCTGTAAGACAAATTCTATTGCTAACCGTGAAGAGCAAGCCAAAACGTTTTCAACATTAAATTTGTTAGAAAACCAAAAAGATTATGACTTCGAAATAAATGTTGTGTACCCTTTTAACACACAAGCGACAACCCAAGTAGCCACTACTCTACTGATGAATACCGGTAATTCGCCCAACAGAATAGACGTAAGAGGTGACGGCAACTATATCAAAATTGCAAATGATTCAATTAAAGCTTATTTGCCCTTTTTCGGAGAAAGCCGCATGGACGGTGGTGAATATGGAGGGCGAAATATTTCAATTGAAATTGACGAAGCTTTAGACGATTTGAAAAAACAAATTAATCAAGAAAAGGAAAGATTAGAATTAGAATTTTCTGCACATCAGAAAGGTAACGACAATGATAAATACGATGTGAAAATTGAAATCTACTCAAACTACAAAGCTTCTATACACATCACACCGGTATTTAGGACTTTTATAAGGTATGATGGCGAATTAATCAATAAAGATGCTGATAATTAGAGATTTACATTGAATATATTTGATACTCTCAAATTTAATAGTACTCCAAGTGTGATGTTGGCCGAATTAAGCATTTTCAATACACGCCTTATTTGTTAAACTTTCTAAAAACCGCTTTATAATCTCAACACAAAGCATTTATTACATAAAAAAAAGATGACTTACGACATCATTATAATCGGCGGTGGACCTATTGGGATAGCCTGTGGATTAGAAGCAAAAAAGCAAAACCTGAAGTATTTAATCATAGAGAAAGGAGCATTAGTCAACTCGATTTATAATTATCCGGCAAATATGACCTTCTTTTCAACTTCAGAAAAATTAGAGATAGACGGCATACCGTTTATTAGCAAAAATCCAAAACCCACTAAGCAGGAAGCTCTAGAATATTACAGAAGGGTTACGACCTCTAATGCTTTACACGTCAATTTGTTTGAAAGTGTAAATAGTATTGAAAAACAAAACGAAATATTTAAGATAGATACAACAAAGGGCAATTACAGCAGCAAGAATGTCATATTAGCCACCGGATTTTACGATTTGCCAAATACTTTAGACGTTCCCGGTGAAGATTTAGATAAGGTTTTTCACTATTATAACGATCCTCATTATTTTGTAAACCAAGATGTTGTAGTTGTAGGCGCAAGCAATTCTGCAGTCGATGCCGCTTTAGAAATTTACAGGAAAGGTGGGCGAGTGACTATGATTGTGAGAGGGACTGATATCGGTGAGCGCGTTAAATATTGGGTGAGACCTGATGTTGTAAACCGCATAAAAGAAGGTAGCATAAAGGCTTTTTTCAACTCAGAACTCACAGAAATCAAGCCTCACTGTGTTGAATTTAAAGATGAAAATGGCAATATACAAGAAATTAAAAACGACTTTGTATTAGCCCTAACGGGTTATAAACCTAATTTCAAGTTTCTTCAGTCCCTAGGTGTACAGCTTTCCGAAGATAAACGTAAAATCCCTAATTACAATCCACAAACCATGGAAACCAACATACATGGCTTATATTTGGCAGGTGTAATTTGTGGTGGTATGGAAACGCACAAATGGTTTATCGAAAATTCAAGGATTCATGCCAAAATGATTATTAACGATATTAAATAATTCGTTCTTAATTATAGCTTTGGCAATAAGCGCAAGTGCTGAATGCTATCGCAAACAAAAGCCAGAATATTTTAAGTACATTTGGAAGTAATTATGTACAAAAAATAGAATTGAAAAGGTTTTTTACGCTCATATTAACATGCATGTTGTTCGTTTCTCTCAACGCACAATCTAATCTGGATTCTTTATATAGTGTTTGGACCAACCAAAATTATAGTGACTCTTTACGGGCAGATGCTTATGACAAGTTTATTTACAGCAAATACATAGACACAAATATCGATTCGCTGATTACTGAAGCCAACAATCTTATTAAATTTGGTAAACAGAACAATTACCCTCTTGCAGTTTCGTATGGCTACAGATTGATAGGGGAAGGTTATTATGAAAGAGGTCTATTATCCAATTCTCTTGAAAATTTTAATAAAAGTTATGACATAGTCGTCCAGCTTGGACAAGAAAAGCAGTTTACCAGTCTAATAAACACATTAGGCATTTTGCAATCAAACCTCGGCAATAGTGCAAAAGCTCTTGAATACTTCCAGATGGGTCTTAAAATTAGCAAAGAACAAGGCAATCAGGAAACCATGGAGTTATGCATTACGAATATTGGTGGAATTTATTATTCGCTTAAAAATTTTGACAAAGCTTTGGAATACTACGAACAAGGCAAAACTCTTGAAAAAGAAATGGGCGACCGCATTGGCTACGCCAATTCTTTAAATCTAATTAGTAGGGTATTAATTGACAAAGGAAACACCGAAAAGGCCAAGTCCTACTTAAATGAAGCCATACTTGTTTTTGAAGAAGAAAAGGAAGAATATGGAACCTTGGAAGCATACTTCATACTTGCAGAAATTAGTACAATTAACCAAGAATATTTAAAGGCATTAGAATATTTTCAAAAATGTGCAAATTCCGAGATAGTCGAAAATTCATCAGAATCTAAAAGTTATTTATACAATAGCATTGGTGATGTTTACATCAAGATAAAGCAGTTTGACAAAGCAAAAGCTAATTGTGAAATTGGTCTTGCAAATGCCAAAGACTCTGGTATAATAAGCGAAAAAATTAGAGCAAGCCAATGTCTTTACCTAGCCTACAAAGCTTTAAATAATGAGAAAATTGCTTTAAAATATTTAGAAGAATCTATTTCTGTTGAAGATAGTTTGAAAACCCAAGAAGCTTACAACAAGATAACCCAGATGGAAGTCGAAAAGCAAGCCTTAAACGACAGCATACAGGCAGCCAAAGAGCGTTTTGATTTAAAATTGGCGCATCAACTTGAAGTTCAGCAAAAAAACAGGATACGAAATATCATTCTTGTTATTTCTGCTTTTATAATTATCATCTCAATTGGATTGTACAGCCGCTGGAAATCGACTCAAAAATCGAAAGCCATAATCGAAAAAGAAAAAGAACGATCCGACAACTTATTGCTGAACATACTACCTGCTGATATTGCCAAAGAGCTTAAAGAAAAAGGGAAAGCAGATGCACGAGATTTTGATATAGTGTCAATTTTGTTTACCGATTTTAAGGGATTTACAAAAGCAGCAGAAAAGCTAACCGCTAAAGCTTTGGTGAATGAGATTAATGACTGCTTTAAAGCCTTTGATCATATTATTGAAAAATACAAAATTGAGAAAATTAAAACCATTGGCGATGCTTATATGGCTGCAGGGGGTTTACCAATTCCTTATAAAAATTATGTGAAAAATACAGTCTTAGCCGGACTGGAAATGCAAGACTTTATCATAAAACGAAGAGAAAAAGCAGAAATAGACAATAGAGTGAGCTTCGAAATGCGTGTAGGCATACATACGGGCCCAATCGTTGCAGGCATAGTTGGTGTTAAGAAGTTTCAATTTGACATTTGGGGAGACACTGTAAACACAGCATCCAGAATGGAATCTAGTGGTCAAGTCAATAAGGTGAATATTTCCCAGTTTACCTACGAACTCATCAAAGATGATCCTCTATTCGATTTTGAACACCGCGGTAAAATTTTGGCGAAAGGTAAAGGCGAAATTGATATGTATTTTGTTCAACTCAAAGCTTAAGAAAAGGCTTGAAAGTAGAATGGAAAGTGAATTTTTACCTTTAAAAAAACCAATAAAAAATTAAATCAATTTAAAATGCTCACAATACATCATATTCGTAATGCCACTATGCTCATTGAAGCAGAAGACATCGGTATTCTTGTCGACCCATTACTTGCGCCTAAAGGCACTATGCCAAGTTATACAGAAAAGCGCTTCAATCCGCAAAGAAATCCAACAGTAGATTTACCTAAAAACACCTCTGAGCTACTAAAAAAAGTAACCCACTGTCTAATTACACATTTACATTCTGACCATTTGGATGAAACAGGTATAGCCTTTCTAACCAAGCACAATATTCCCGTCATCTGTAGCCTAAACGACTGTACTATTTTAGAAAACAAAGGACTACAAATTGTAAAAACCATAGACTATTGGAAAAAAAGCTCGATATCAGGTATTACAATAGAAGGGATTCCTGCACTTCATGGCTATGGCGAAGTGGCTAAACTAATGGGTAACGTCATGGGGTATGTTATAGAAATTCCAAATCAAAAATCCATATATTTAAGTTCAGACACCATTTACACTGCGGATGTAAAACGAGTACTTACACAATACAAACCAGACATTGCTGTAGTGGCCTGCGGGTCTGCTCAACTAGATGAACATGAACCTATTCTAATGACACTTCAGGACATTTTATCTTTCATTAAAGACGCTCCCAATCAAGTGATTGCTAATCATCTTGAAGCTGTAAATCATTGCCCGACGTCACGAAAGCAATTAAATGAAGAACTTCTGAAATATAATCTATCTGATAAAGTTTGGATTCCTGAAGATGGTGAATCTAAGGCATTTTAAAAATGAACATTATGATCAAAAAAAACTATTTAACTTTAGTATTTTCAATACTTTTATTTAACATGAATGCTCAAGAATTAGAACAACACCAATGGAAAAATAGAATTTTGATAATTAAGACCAATCAAGACTCTAACAATGTATTTTATAAACAATTAGCAGAAGTCTTATCGGACAAAAAAGGCATTATCGAAAGAAAATTAATTATCTACACTGCAAATGATGCTATCTTGAAAATGTTAGACTTCAGCAAAAACAAAGAAGTTGAAATATCTAATACTAAAGACGGCATTTTAAAACCTAAAGAAAATTTTGAAATCCTGCTTATCGGCTTAGATGGCGGTATTAAACTTAAGCAAGATGAGTTTTTAGCCTTAGAAAATCTATTTAGCCTGATAGATGGCATGCCTATGAGGAGGCAAGAATTAAAAAGGAATTAAAAACAGCTTTTTTATCAGGCTATTACCTAACTGATAAATTATTTACTAATTTTTCAAATTTGTGTTGAAAAAAAAATTAATTCCATATATTGCTCACAAGATTTAATTAATAATTGACTCATGAGCGATAAAGTAAAATTTGAATTAGAATTTCCGATACAAGCTTCACCTGCCTTACTATACCAATACATATCTACACCATCTGGAATGGGCGAATGGTTTGCAGATAACATAAATTCAAGAGGAGAAATATTTACTTTTATTTGGGGTGAAAGCGAAGAACAAGCCAAATTGCTTACCAAAAAAAGCGGGGAACGTATAAAATTACGTTGGCTTGACGATGAAGATACATCCTATTTTTTTGAAATGCGTATTCAAGTAGACGAGATAACCAAAGATGTGTCTTTGATGATTACTGACTTTGCAGAAGAAGATGAAATAGACGAAAGTAAAATGCTTTGGGAAAACATGATCGCAGACCTTAAACATGTTTTAGGCTCAAAATAAGCGCATTACATTTTATGATAAATATAAATGGAAAGCTCCTTTTAGAACAAGAAGCTAATATTGATATTCAAAATAGAGGGTTTCAATACGGAGATTCAGTTTTTGAAACTATACGTGTACTCAACTCGAAGGTAATCTTTTGGGAGGAGCATTACTTTAGACTTATGTCGTCTATGCGACTTTTAAGAATGCAAATTCCTTTAGAATTTTCTCCGGAGTTTTTAGAAAAAGAAATTACGAATCTTATTCATGCGAATAAGCTTGAGGCAAAACCAGCCAAAGTAAAAATAAATATAAGCAGAAAAACTGGTGGGCTTTATAGACCTAAACACAGAAGTATCGACTACTTCATCTCATGCCAGGAAGTAGGCGAAGCCTTTTACACGCTTAAAGAACAATCCTATGAAATTGAATTGTTTAAAGACCATTATGTAAACTCCGGACTTTTATCCACATTAAAGACCAACAACAAACTTATAAGCATATTAGGAAGCATATATGCTGAAGAAAATAGCTTTCAAAACTGTTTGTTGCTCAACGAAAAAAAATCTGTAGTCGAATTTACAAATGGGAATGTTTTTCTGGTGAAAGGGAAAACAATCAAAACACCGCCTCTAAGTGACGGATGCTTGAAAGGAATTACAAGACATTATGTAATTGATATTCTTAAAAACCTTGATGGGTTTACATTATCAGAAGAATCTATATCTCCTTTCGAATTACAAAAAGCTGACGAAATCTTCATGACCAATGTAATTACAGGCATACAATCGGTAACAAAGTACAGAAAAAAGACCTATACCAATGAAATTGCTAAATCGTTGATAGGTAAGCTTAATACGAGAGCAAGGTTAGCTTAGTTGTAATTGGGATTGTCGGGTGCGTTGGACCAAATAAGATACTCACCGCCTAAAGATTTCATTTTTTGGTTCCAAAGATTGGTTGATGAGCAAGTGATAACTTTTTCAGACTCGAAGACAGATTCTACAAGCCAAGCCTCGTCTTTTATTTCTTCTTCAAGCTGTGATTGTGCCCAACCTGAATATCCTAAAAAGAATTTAATTTGGTGCTGGTTGATTGAGTTGTTGTTTAGTAATGGAATTAATTCGTCCTGATGGCCTCCCCAATACAAGTTTTCACTTATTTTGAAGCCTCCGCTAATGAGTTCGGGAACATTATGTACAAAGTACAATTTATCACGGTCCACTGGACCACCATCAAATACTGGAAACTCCTTATTTACAGTTGGAACTAAATCGCTAAGATTATCTCTTAATGGCCTGTTGATAATAAATCCAACATAACCTTCTTCATTAAAATCGGCTATAAGGATTAAAGAACGATTAAAAGTAATGTCACCAAGAATACTTGGTTTACTAATCAAAACATCACCTTTATTTATTTTAGTTTCAGGAATCATACTTTAAAATAAGTACAATTTAAGAAAAAAAAAGGCCTTATGTGTAATAAGACCCTAATTTTTTTTAAAAGCTAAGAACTAGTTTACAGCTTTTTGAAGCTCAGAACCTGCTTTGAACTTTACAACATTTTTTGCTGGAATGTTAATGGTTTTTCCTGTTTGAGGGTTTCTACCTTCACGAGCCTCTCTCTTAGAAACAGCCCATGACCCAAAACCTACTAGAGAAACTCTATCTCCTTTTTTTAGAGAACCTTCAACATTTCCAAGAAAAGATTCTAATGCTTTTTTGGCAGCAGCTTTAGAAATTCCTGCATCTTCTGCCATAGCATCTATTAAATTTGTTTTGTTCATAATAAATAAATTATAAGTTAAATATATACACCCTACAAATTTATACGTAAAATCTATCTATGCAACAGATTAGCTAATAAATATAATTGTTAATGATTTTTTTTAACATTTTATTAACTTTTTGAATGCTTCAATTTCAAAGCATTACAGAATCGTCATGAATTGTAAGACCATTTAACAATGTTTTTAAGTCCATTAGTCGTTTGCCTGAAAGCTTTAATTCTAGTAATTCTACAAATCCACCCTTAACAGCAACAAAAAGAGACTTGTCTTTTTGGATTACTTTGCCAAACTCGTAATCGTGTTTTGCTATACTAAAGGAAACTTTAGAAACTTTACAATGTATGTCTTCGCCATTATTTCGAAAAACAGTCCACGCCAGCGGATATGGACTTAAACCCCTCACCAAATTATAAATTTCCTCTGCATTAGTATTCCAATGTATTTTTGTGTTGGCTTTGGTTAGCTTTGGAGCGTCTTTTAGTCCATGGTTAGTTTTATCTTGCGCTTTTGTTTGTATGGATTGAATAGAAATGCCATGCAGCGTCTTTAAAACTAACTCTACACCTTTTGGTATCATTTTATTGTACACATCTTCAAGATTGTCTGTAATAGTAATAGGTATCGAAGTGGAGTCTATAATTTCTCCGGTATCAATTTTTTCATCAATAAAAAATGTTGTCAGTCCAGTCTCGGTTTCACCATTAATAATTGCCCAGTTGATCGGTGCTGCACCGCGATACTCCGGCAAAAGCGATGCATGAAGATTAAAAGTGCCAAACTCGGGATAACTCCATACTTGTTTTGGCAACATTCTAAAGGCTATAACCACAATAACATTTGGATCCAATTTTTGAAGTGATTCGTAAAACTCGTCAGACTTTAAATTTGTGGGCTGGTATACAGGAATTTGTGCTTTTTCAGCATAAATCTTTACTGCAGATTTACTTATTTTCCTGCCTCGTCCAGCAGGCTTATCCGGGGCAGTCACGACGCCCACGAGGCTATGCTCGCTGTTTTGTATAGCATCTAACATAGGTACGGAAAATTCCGGTGTACCCATAAAAAGTATTCTTAACTTTTTGTTCATTTTATTCGATATGTATTGTTTGGTGATACTTCTATTTTCTTTAAATCCAAAAGCTTTTGCAAAACAATAAACAATTGCTTCTTATTACAATTAAAATGTCTTAAAATCTCTTTGGATGTTTCTGGCGAATGTGCAATAAATTCTAAAACCTTTGATGTTAAGTCTGTGTCATTTACCTTTTGCTCTGGACCATCATTGGCCAAACATACCGTACATTTTCCACAATTAACACTACTTTTTTCACCAAAATAGTCTAATAATTTAATTTGAAAACAGGTTTTACGATCGTTTACAAAATGCTGAACGGCTTCAATCTGGCTAATTTTAGTTTGCCTAAAAGACTGGATCACTTTAATATGAGCATTTATCACCCGTTCGTCACCTCGTGGTTGTAATAATTTAACCTCTAAATCCTGATGAGATACTGTTAAGTCTATGACTTTAAGGTCATGTAGTTTTTGTAAATCCTTTATGATTTCCTTTTTAGCACGTCCGGTTTTAGTTGATAATAAGTTAAGGTTTATCTTTGTTTTTAAATCAAAGACACCGGAATATGTTCTAAGTATCAGAGTGATAAGAGCTTTATACCTTTCATTTTGTCGAAGGAAATTCAGCACATCATGATGACTTAATAAAATCCTAAGACTTGTATGAATTTCAAACTGTTTTTCCAGAGCTATAATGCTTAATCTATCCAGAAGCTTTAGCACTTCAAAGTTTAAAGATATATCTGAATTATAACGTTTTGAAAACTCTGAAATATTCAATCCAAATACAACACCTTCACCATCTCCAAAGCCCAGTTGAAAAAAGCTCATCAATTGCCTGTAGACGGTTTTAATCTGCTCTACATTTGGAAGATTTTTCAAAAATTGAAACTTTAATCTCTGTATATCTGTAGAATTGTATGCCAAAACAGCCTGAACATTCATGCCGTTGCGCCCGGCTCTTCCAATTTCCTGGTAATAGCTTTCTAAATTTTCAGGTAAATGAAAATGGTAAACCAAACTAACGTCAGGCTTGTCTATGCCCATGCCAAAAGCTGTAGTGGCAATAATTACTTTGACGTCGTTTCTTAACCATTTTTCTAATATGCTTTTTCTAGCCTCGTTTGTTAGTCCGCCATGAAATGCTAAACATGTAATACGATGTTGTTGTATGAGTTTGGCTAAATCCAAAGTAGCTTTTCGGCTTCTTACATATACAATACCCGAATTTTCAAGTTGCTTTAATGCATTAATTAAATCTTCTCTTTTGTTGTCTGTTTCTTTTATAATTAGCGCGATATTTTCGCGCTTAAAACTCTGTTTAAATATTTGAGGCGATAATAAGTTGAGTTGAGTAATAATATCCTGTTGAACACGCTCCGTGGCGGTAGCTGTTAACGCCATAATAGAGGCATGAGGACATATGTCGTCTCTTAGCTGGCGTATTTTTAAAAATGCCGGTCTAAAATCATGTCCCCACATAGAAACACAGTGGGCTTCATCTACAGCAATCATACTGATATTCAGGTAGGCTAAATGCTCCTTAATAAGGGTATTTTGTAGCTTTTCCGGCGACATATAAAGAAATTTGAAGCCGCCGAACTTTAGGTTGTCAAAAGTTTGATTTGTTTCTTTTACAGACATGCCACCCTTTAGAAACAGTGCTTTTATGCCTTTGTCCTTCAAGTTATTTACTTGATCCTGCATTAAACTGATTAAAGGAGAAATCACTATACATATGCCGTCCAGCAGGAGTGCCGGTATCTGAAAACACAAAGATTTTCCACCTCCTGTTGGAAAAAAAACACAAGTGTCGTGAGCATCTAAAATTGATTGTATAGCTTCCTTTTGTAAGCCCCTAAAATCGCTAAAACGCCAGTATTTTTGTAAAATGTCTTCGGGGCTTTGCATACTACAATTCAGACAGTATAAACTCTATTCGAGAGCTAATATTAGTTTTAGGCACTTCAATTATATCATAATTATAATATTTGTAAGACCTCAACAAATGCTCTTCTATCACGCAGGCTGTATCAAAATCTTCATAACGTTCATTATCAACAAAATGTATGTCCTTCCAAACAGGAAACCAAAAAACTTTGTCATACACATGTTCTCTATTTGCGATATGAAATTTTTCTGGAAAAGGCTGATTAACCATCTGCATATACGCCGTGATGTCCGGTAATCCTCGATCCAGAAAAGTCCATTCGGAGGTAATTGAAGAGGATTCTTTAAATTGTTGAATACGCCCATGAAGCAGTTTTTCGCTAAACAGAAGCGGATCTTCCTTAAACAAGTGCTCAATGCCTTCTGCTCTGGCTTCCAGGGTAACTTGCCTGGAAATTTCCTCGTAACACTTATAGCCTCTGGAGGCCAGCTCGTTTATAACACTAGTTTTTCCTGTGGATGGCGCACCAATTAATAATGCTGTCTTATTTGAATATTCCAATTTTTAAATAGTTTATAAATTCAAATGTTTCATTTTTACGCTATATTTCAAAAGAAACTTTGACAAAATAGTTAATATTTCAATTTAAGCATTTTAACTGAATTATATTTGTAAAAAATTTCATTTTGAACACTAAAGAAGAAGAATTTTACTCAAACTTGAAAGAAAAACTTGAAGAATTTACAGATTGGCCCAACGATTATTTATTCAAGTTTATTATCCCATCAGAAGAACATAAAATTGAAAAACTAAAAAGTATTTTTGAAGAAACCAATGCTATTATTACCACAAGGACTTCTTCGAAAGGAAAATTTACAAGTGTTTCAGTAAGGTTAAATTTAGAAAATCCTGATCAGGTTATTGAAAAATACAAAATTGTAGGTATTCATATAGAAGGAGTCATATCTTTATAACATTAACTTTTAATTTTTTAAATTGCAACAAAAATATATAGTGACAGATTACCTAGAATATAATTCCGAGAGAAATCAACTCGTTATAGCAGAATACGGCAGACACGTGCAGAAAATGGTTGAAATATGCATGGAGGAAGAAGACAAAGCCATAAGAACTAAAATGGCAATTGCCATTATAGAGGTGATGGCCAATATGAGCAACCAACGTAAAGACGCTACAGATTTTCAGCAAACCTTATGGGACCAGCTTTACATCATAAGCGATTTTAAACTGGATGTGGACGGACCTTACCCTGTTCCAGACCGAGAGGAATTGTTTAAAAAACCAGATCCGCTGCCCTATCCTCAAAACCACCCCAAATACAGGTTCTACGGCAATAACATTAGTCTTATGATTGACGAAGCTATAAAAGTTGAAGACGGGAAACTAAAGGATGCTTTGGTCTATACTATTGCTAACCATATGAAAAAGTGTTTCTTAAATTGGAATAGAGACACGGTTAAGGACAGTGTAATTTTTAAACACCTCGAAGAACTTAGCGATGGTAAACTAGTTATAAAAGCAGACGACGAAACCTTAAGCGAAGCATCCGAACTTGTAAAACAAACTAGCAATACCAACAAAAGACGGTACAAGAAAAATTATAAAAACAAAGGCAGAAACCGAAGCAGAAAATGAGTGCATTTGTAATCGAAGGCGGTCATCAACTCAAAGGTGAAATTACACCGCAAGGGGCAAAAAACGAGGCACTACAAATCCTTTGTGCTGTCTTAATGACCGAAGAAAAGGTTGTTATAGAAAATATACCGGACATAAGAGACGTCAACAAACTTATTGACATCTTAGAAAATTTAGGCGTAAAAATTCAAAAATTAGGAAAAGGGCATTTTAGTTTTAAAAGCGACGATCTTAACATGGACTATGTTGAGAGCGACCAATTTAAAAAAGAAGGAGGCGCTTTACGAGGTTCAATTATGATTGTCGGTCCTCTCCTGGGACGCTTTGGAAAAGGATTTATCCCAAAACCCGGTGGAGACAAAATAGGGAGAAGACGTCTTGACACTCACTTTGAAGGCTTTGTGAAATTGGGTGCCGATTTTAGATATAACAGAGAAGAACGCTTTTATGGTGTAGAAGCTCCAAAAGGCCTGAAAGGCACCAAAATGCTGCTTGAAGAAGCTTCTGTAACCGGAACAGCAAACATTATCATGGCTGCTGTTTTTGCAAAAGGCACTACTGAGATCTACAACGCTGCCTGCGAACCTTACATCCAACAATTGTGCAAAATGTTGAATAGCATGGGTGCGAAAATTGAAGGTGTAGGCTCCAACTTATTACACATTACAGGGGTTGAAAAATTGAGCGGTTGCAAGCATAGAATTCTACCCGACATGATTGAAATAGGCTCATGGATTGGCTTAGCTGCGATGACAAAAAGCGAAATCACTATTAAAAATGTGAGCTGGGAAAATTTAGGCCTTATACCAACCACCTTTGAAAAAATTGGTATAAAAATTATTAAAAAAGGAGACGATATCGTTATCCCAAAACATAAAGATGGCTACGAAGTAAAAAGCTTTATCGATGGCTCTATTATGAATATTTCTGATGCGCCTTGGCCTGGATTTACGCCCGATCTTTTAAGTATAATGCTTGTTGTAGCTACCCAAGCCAGAGGAAGTGTACTTATCCATCAAAAAATGTTTGAGAGCCGATTGTTCTTCGTGGATAAATTGATTGATATGGGTGCAAAAATTATCCTTTGCGACCCGCATCGTGCAACTGTAATAGGACATGATTTTAAATCTCAGCTTAAAGCCACGACAATGACAAGTCCCGATATTAGAGCTGGTATTTCACTCCTAATTGCAGCGCTTTCAGCCAAAGGAAATTCGACCATTCATAATATCGAACAAATCGACCGTGGTTACGAAAATATTGATGAACGTTTGAGAGCTATTGGAGCAAAGATTTATAGATATGATTAAGAGCTTTAGCTTTTTAGCTTACAGCCATTAGTTTAAAACGCTTGTGGTGTTCGAGAGAACTTGAGCCCTTTGCGGTTAATAAATAATTAAACACTTTAGTTATTATGCCAGTAATACTTCCCGTAAACAACAAATCCCCAAACATCCCATCAAGCTGTTTTGTGGCAGAAAATGCTACTATTGTAGGTGATGTAGACATGGGAGAAGAGTGCAGTGTGTGGTTTAACGCTGTTATTCGTGGCGATGTACATTATATAAAAATGGGAAATCGTGTAAATGTACAAGATGGTGCTGTTATTCATTGCACCTACCAAAAACATCCCACAAATATTGGCAACAATGTATCTATTGGCCATAATGCGATAGTTCACGGCTGCACTATAAAGGATAATGTTTTAATCGGCATGGGCAGTATTGTCATGGACGGCTGCGTGATAGAGAGTAACAGTATTATTGCGGCAGGTGCAGTTGTTACTCAACACACAACAGTAGAGTCTGGTTCTATATATGCAGGCGTACCGGCCAAAAAAGTCAAAGACATCAGTCCCGAACTCACTTCCGGCGAGATAGATAGAATTGCCAAAAACTACGTGAAGTACTCAAGCTGGTTTAAAAAGTAATCCTCTTTACTCTACCCAAAGGCTTTCTAAGGTGTACCCCTTTTCCGGAGCAACAAAAATTGAACCATCAATAATTCGTTCATGACTGTCCAGCATGGATATTTCATTCATTTCTGCATCGCTTAACTTTACTTTCAATGCATTATAATTTTCTTTTAGTCTATTTGGATTTGTAGACTTCGGAATAACAGAAATTTGGCGTTGCAGTTGCCATCTAATCAATACTTGTGCAGGGGACATTTGATTGTTTTCCGCAATTTTTAAAATGGTTTTATTTTCAAGTGGTATTGGTTCTCCATCTTTTTTAATCTCTTTTGGCCTATCCATCGAACCCAAAGGAGAATAGGCCGTGACATGAATATTGTTCGCATGGCAAAAATCGATTAGCGTTTGTTGCTGCAAGTAAGGATGAAGTTCAATTTGATTCATTTCAGGAGCCTGACCACCTAAATTTATAAGATGTTGCAGTTTATTTTGGTTAAAGTTAGATGTACCAATATGCTTAACCAAGCCTAGTTCTTTAAGTTGTTGCATAGCGTGCCATGTTTCGGCAAGTGGTGCATCAGACAATTCTAAAAACCCATCAAGACTTTCAGGAAAAACAACATTAGGTTTAAAAGCCACCGGCCAATGGATTAAATACAAATCCAAATAATCCAACTTAAGGTCTGAAAGTGTTTTTTGTAAAGCAGGCTTTACATCTTCCTTTTTATGGGCATTGTTCCAAAGCTTAGAAGTTATCCATAAGTCTTCTCTTTTTACAATCCCGTCATTTATACATTCTGCGATGGCTTCTCCTATTTCTGCTTCGTTGTTATAAATGGCAGCACAATCAATGTGTCTATAGCCAATTTTGATAGCTTCAATTACTGCCTGCTTCACTTCACCCGGAGCAGACTTCCACGTTCCCAGCCCTAAAGCCGGCATCTTATCGTTGTTTGAAAATGTTAGTGTCATTTTTTATGTTTTTTACAAATAATTAAATTTATTAGAATTTTATTCAAAATTTCATCTGAAATTCTATTCAGCTTTTACACAAATCATTCAACCGGAATGGATAATGTGACTTTCGTACCTTTCTCTAGTTCTGAGTCGATAGTAATACTTCCATTATGCTTTTTTACAATAGAATGTACAATTGATAGGCCTAAGCCTGTTCCTTTCCCTGGTGCTTTTGTAGTGTAAAATGGATCAAGAACTTTTTTTAAGTTAGACTTAGAAATACCTATTCCATCATCTTCTATACTTACAATTACAGATTGTTCTTGATTACTAGTCGTTATTTTGATAACACCATTATCATCTTTTATAGAATCTATAGCATTAGTCAGAAGATTTACAATCGCCTGATGCAACTTGGCTTTATTACCTTTTACAAGCTTTAAATCTTTATTCAATTGTTTTACAACAGATAGTTTTTCTCTTATTTGGCATTGCATAATAAGTAAACAATCTTCAATTATATCGTTTATGCTTATGGTTTCGATATAATTTTCATTAGTCCTGTTGTATATGTTTATGCTCTTAACAATATTTTTAGCACGCTCCTCGCCTGATTTAATCCAAGTCAGGTAGTCTTTTAAATTTTCTATATTAAGGTTTGTATTCTCATTTTTAAGCTCGTCTTCCATGGCTGTAATACCTCCGTGGATATAATTCAATGGATTATTTAATTCGTGCGCAACACCTGCTGTTAATATACCTAAAGAAGCCATTTTCTCAGATTGTATAAGTTGAGATTGTGTTTCTTTAAGATTGTACAAAGTAGCTTTTAATTCTTTGTTAGACCGCTGCAACTCTCTGGTTCTAAGCTGAACTTCTTGCTCTAAAACTATTTTTTGCTTTTGAATAATTTTTTCATTTTCTCGAGCTATCTGGATAAGCTTTTGCTGAGAATCTAGCTTTTCTTTTCTCAACACATTATACCTGTCGGCTAAAGCTACAGAAAGCAAAAACATTTCTAATGTAGACCCGAAAATCATAGAAGCATGAAAATATGGTCTATACGGCAGTATCCCCATATTCATTAAAGCAAATACAATAACACTAACTAAAAAAACACTCCACGCGATCAAAAACAGTTTTGCGGGTTTATAACCACTTAAAGTTAATTTTGCCGCAACTATTAATACAATTATAGACCCATAAAACGAGGCAAAATTCGCCCAATGGTAGGCTAAAATATCCCAACCCATTAGTAAGAATAAAACAACAAAAGCTTCAAAGAAAATAACTACAAAAATAAGTTTATAGTACAGTGGCGCTTTTTGCTTTAATTTTAAAAAGTTTACAATAAAAAAAATTGTAGTTAAGCCAACAATTGCTGCAGAAAGAACAGTTATTTTTTGATTAAGATAAGGCAGGTTGTATGTAAGTAAACGGTCAGAATACCCAAATAGAGACAATTGTGCTAAGAGTAACGTGATAAGGTAAATGACATAGTACAAATAAGTTCTCTCTCTTATTAGAAAGAAAAGCACAAGATTGTACAAAAACATCATAAGAATAGCACCAGTAAACAATCCAAATAGCAAATCTTTGACCGTTAGATGTTTATTTAAAGATTCTGAGCTTTCTATTTGGAAAGGAAGGATTACAGGTTTTGAGCTGTAAATCTTAAAATAATATTCCTTTACGTCTTCAAGTACAGGAAACACAAAGTCTGAACTAGAATATGGCCTGGTATCATATATGAACGATTGCCCTGTTTTATACAACTGCCTAAGTTGGTTTTCGTTTCCCTTTATCCAGACCTCAACCACATCTAAAAGTGAATATGGAATATGAATAAAATTTTCTTTTGAGGCTTTTTCTTCTGAAATAACTAATTTGACTGCTGTCCACTGACCGTTAGGATGGTTAATCTCACCACTCTCAATCAAATGGTAATCTTGATTATCAAGGGCAAAACCTTCAATATTTTCATCAATTTTTGAAGCATAAACTACTAAGTCCTGAGCTAGAATTGTATTAGTAAACACACACAAGACCGGAAAAAGAAAAAAAATGGGGTATAACTTGTTCAATGCACTCGCTATTAAAGTGTCTTTATAACAAATATAGCGTTATTACAGCTCAAATGCACGTTGATTCTATTTTTTGTTTATGTTTATCATAAAATACTTTTATGCTACAATTTTTACCTAAATACGATAGATAAAAGCATATTAAAATTAGCATCCTCTTGCACTACAGAAATGGATGATTATTAAAAAATTGAATAGGTAAGGATAATTCAACTTTAGAAAAAAAGCTGAGTATGATTTTCAAAATTGATTAGCATTGTATTGGTATAGCAGCGTTATGCTATAATTAACAAATCAGGTTGAATTATACCCTTTATTTTTCCCTCAATACACGAAATTATTATTCAAATATAGTTTGGAAAATAAAATACTTTCAACATTCACCAATACATTCCACTTAATTATCTTTGCAAAAAATTAAAAATCAAAATATGATTGACATTACCTTACCTGATGGTAGCATAAAATCATACGAGAATGGTTCTACCCCTTTGGATATTGCCAAATCTATTAGTCATGGATTGGCTAGAAATGTTATTTCTGCAAAATTTAATTCCCGTACGGTAGAAGCAACCACTCCTCTAACCGAGAATGGTGATTTAGTGCTATTTACGTTTAATGACAAGGAAGGTAAACAGGCATTTTGGCACAGCTCTGCACATGTCATGGCTCAAGCTATTTTAAAATTTTATCCCAATGCAAAATTAACGATAGGCCCAGCCATTGCTAACGGCTTTTATTACGATATTGATTTTGGCGAAGACAATATTTCTGAAAAAGATTTTCCTCAAATTGAGAAAAAAATGCTGGAAATAGCCAGACAAAAACACGAATTTTCGTTGAGAGAAGTCAGTAAAGCTGATGCTTTAAGTTACTATACTTCAAATCCCTTCAAAACAGAATTGATTGAAAATCTTGAAGATGGCGAAATCACCTTTTGCGATCATGATGATTTTACAGACTTATGTCGAGGTGGGCATATCCCTAACACAGGCTTTATTAAAGCCGTAAAACTATTAAGTGCCGCCGGTGCATATTGGAGAGGTGACGAAAAAAACCCTCAGTTAACAAGGGTCTATGGCATATCGTTTCCAAAGCAAAAAATGCTTCAAGAGTATTTAGAGCTTTTAGAAGAAGCCAAACGAAGAGACCATCGCAAATTAGGTAAAGAGCTAAGCTTATTTACATTTTCACAAAAAGTAGGTCAAGGTTTACCGCTTTGGCTACCAAAAGGTGCAGCATTAAGAGAACGCTTAGAAAACTTTTTAAAAGCAGCCCAAATCAAAGCCGGGTATGAGCAGGTCATGACTCCACATATTGGCCAAAAGGAATTATATGTCACTTCCGGGCATTACGAAAAATATGGCGAAGACAGCTTTCAACCTATACATACACCTAAGGAAGATGAAGAATTTCTGCTAAAACCGATGAACTGCCCGCACCATTGTGAGATTTACAATTCATCGGCTTGGAGCTACAAAGATTTGCCAAAACGCTTTGCGGAATTTGGAACTGTATATCGATATGAACAAAGTGGAGAGTTACATGGCTTAACAAGAGTAAGAGGTTTTACGCAAGATGATGCTCATATTTTTTGTACTCCAGAGCAACTGGACGAAGAGTTTAAAAACGTTATAGATCTTGTGCTATATGTATTTGGCTCTTTAGGCTTTGAAAATTTTACTGCTCAGGTGTCTTTGAGAGATCCCGAAAATAAGGAGAAATATATCGGCTCTGACGAAAACTGGGAAAAAGCAGAAAACGCAATCATAAAAGCTGCTAAAGACAAAGGCTTAAATTATAAAATTGAAACGGGTGAAGCTGCCTTCTATGGTCCAAAATTAGATTTTATGGTCAAAGATGCCCTGCAACGCGAGTGGCAGCTGGGAACAATTCAGGTAGATTATAATTTGCCCGAACGATTTGATTTAACTTACAAAGGGAGCGACAACGAATTACACAGACCTGTGATGATACACCGCGCGCCATTTGGCAGTATGGAGCGGTTTATAGCCATTTTACTCGAACATACAGGAGGGAACTTCCCGTTATGGCTAACTAATGAGCAGGCTATCGTATTATCTATCAGCGAGAAATATGAAAATTATTCTGAAAAAGTTTTGAATTTGTTGAAAAATCACGAAATTCGCGCCACAATAGATAATAGAAGCGAAACTATGGGTAAGAAAATAAGGGACGCAGAAATAAACAAAATTCCTTATATGATTATCATTGGTGAAAATGAAGTTGATGCAGGTATGGTTTCAGTAAGACAACATGGCGGAAAAGACCATGGTCAAATGAGTGTAGATGATTTTTCAAACATGCTTAAAACCGAAATGCAACAACAGTTCATTAATAATTAAAATACAGTTTAACTAAATACATTTAAAAATTAGAAGAAGACAAAACAATTATCGTCGAAGAGAGGTCAAAGAAGATCCACACAGAATTAATGACAAAATTAGAGTCAAAGAGGTTCGTGTCGTAGGAGATAATGTGACAATGGGTGTATACCCAACAAGAGAGGCACTAGCCATGGCTGAGGAGCAAGGATTAGACTTGGTAGAAATTTCACCAACAGCTAAGCCACCTGTTGTAAAAGTTATGGACTATAAGAAGTTTCTTTTTGAGCAAAAAAAGAGAGAAAAAATGCTTAAGGCAAAAGCCTCTAAAGTTGTTGTAAAAGAAATTAGATTTGGCCCAAACACAGACGATCACGATTTTGAATTTAAAAAGAAAAATGCGATTAAGTTTTTAAAAGATGGGGCAAAGCTTAAAGCATTTGTATTTTTTAAAGGACGATCTATAGTATTTAAAGAACAAGGAGAAATTTTATTACTGAGATTAGCTCAGGAACTAGAAGATTATGGCAAAGTAGAACAAATGCCAAAATTAGAAGGCAAGCGAATGATTATGATGTTCGCCCCTATAACTAACAAGAAGTAAAAGCGATAATAAATTCCATATAAAAAATGTCTAAAACAAAATTTAAAACAAAGTCTAGTGCTAAAAAGCGTTTTAAGCTTACCGGAAGCGGTAAATTAAAGCGTAAACAAGCATTTAAAAGACACATTTTAACTAAGAAGTCTAAGAAGAGAAAGTTAAGACTTACTCACGATAGCTTAGTTCACAAATCAGACGAAAGCAACATTAAACTTCAGTTAGGTTTAAAATAAACTTTCGCGGTAATAACAATAATTATTAACCCTGGAGTGTGGCTCACAAAAGTTCCAATAAAAATTAAGGGCGCCCACTACAAAAAATTAAAACAAAATGCCAAGATCAACAAATTCAGTCGCTTCTAGAGCGAGACGAAAAAAAATAATGAAGCTTGCCAAGGGCTATTACGGAAGACGTAAAAACGTTTGGACTGTTGCAAAAAATGCAGTAGAAAAAGGTTTAGTTTATGCTTACAGAGACAGAAAAGCTAAAAAGAGAAACTTTAGAAGCCTGTGGATTGTAAGAATAAATGCTGCAGCGAGATTAAATGGAATGTCATATTCTCAATTTATGGGAAAATTGAAAGCCCATAACATCGAGCTGAACAGAAAAGTACTTGCAGACCTAGCAGTACACAATCCTGATGCTTTTAAAGCTATTGTAGAAAAAGTAAAATAAACCTAAAATCACATTATCGCTTTTATAAAAAATCCTTCTCGTTTGAGAGGGATTTTTTGTTTTTTCTTGCTAAAGAAAAAAATCTATATATACATACGCAGTAATCGCCCCGAAGACAAATAATAACAACTTCTGCCCGTCAGAAATATTCAGGCCTCGTAAAAAAATCAAATAGCCTATAAAGATTATCAAAACATCAACTCTATTGGAGCGATCACTTCTTCTTTTAGAATACCCATATTCACTTAACAAATGGAGATTTCGAAATTTTATACCATAAACTACAATATCCTCATCCTTATTAATGTATTCTAAATCGCTTTTATCGATTTTAATTTTTAATTTATCCCCTTTCTTTAAATTAAAAACATAATCTCTAGAGCCTTTACTTAGTGTACTATTTAAAACAATAAATCTTGCTTTATAAGACATGTCATAAAAGCTAAAATCGGCTCTATTTCTATTTCCTGTAATATTCTCAAAAGCATCTCTTAGATTAATTTCTATACTTTCAAGCTGAGAATACTCTTTTTTATAACTATTGTAGTCTAAAAAACCAAAAATAATTATTGCTATTCCTAAGACAGAATAAAGCCATCTATAGCTTTTTGTGAACTTAATTTTTTTTCTAACTGGCATAATTAAACAAAAAAACCCCTAGATCTCTCTAGAGGTTTTGGGTGGCTAACCGGATTCGAACCGGCGACCCTTGGATCCACAAACCAATACTCTAACCAACTGAGCTATAGCCACCATTTTTCGGATTGCAAATGTAGTTAAAATTAAGATTTCTCAAAATCTTTTTTCAAATAAATAAGAAGATTTAGTTATAATAAATCAAAAATTGATTTTACACCGATATGCCTTTCTACCGTATAGCCCTCTGCGTAGTCGGTTCCGATTATTCTACCTAAATTTCGAGCCCTGTAACGAACACTTTCTAAAAAATTGGAGCTTGATATTGGTGTTTCCGGCTCTTCGCTATTCGGATCATAAAACTGGGATTTGTAAGCTAATACCGAGTCTATTTTTTTATCGATAGTAGACGAAATATCTACTACAAAATCTGGCTCTATATCGTACCATTGGATATAATGGTAAACGTGTTGCGGCCGCCATGCTTCTTGAACTACACCATCGTATGTACTTTCATATTTTTGCAAGCCGCTAAGAAAACAAGCTTCGCTGACTAACAGACTGCCTTTACCATGATCTATATGCCTGTCCCTAATAGCATTGCATAAAACTATCTTTGGCCTGTAATGCCTTATCATTTTGATTACCTCGAGCTTATTTGCGGCATTGTTTTCAAAAAGAGCATCATCAAATTTCAAATTATGCCTTACAGAAACCCCAAGAATTTTAGCCGCGTCACTCGCTTCTTTTGCTCTAATCTCTTTGGAGCCACGAGTTCCCATTTCGCCTTGAGTCAAGTCTATAATACCAACCGTTTTACCTTTGGTAATTTCCAAGGCTAAAGTTCCTGCACAGCTTAGTTCTACATCATCGGGATGAGCTCCAAAGGCTAATATATCAAGTGTTTTATGCATCTTTGAGTTGTTTAATCTTTATACTAAAGCCTGCAAAGATAAGGGTCATAAAAGGACTTATATAGTTAAAAATGGCATAAACAAAGTAATCTGCAACAGACACATTTAAGACATTGCTATGGTATGCTCCACAGGTGTTCCATGGGATTAATACAGAAGTTACTGTTCCGGAATCTTCGAGCGTTCGACTTAAGTTTTCAGGTGCTAGACCTTTATCTTTATAAGCTTTTGCAAACATCTTTCCTGGAACTACAATGGCCAAATACTGGTCTGATGCTGTAGCATTAAGAGCTAAACAACTCGCCACAGTAGAGGCAAATAGACCAAATGTAGTATGAAATAGATTAAGCAATGCTTTGCTAATGACCTCTAAAGCACCAATTGCTTCCATAGTGCCACCAAAAACCATAGCGCAAATGATAAGCCAGATGGTCCCTAACATGCCGTACATGCCTTTGGACTTAAAGAGGTCTATCAAAAGCTCGTTATCTGTGGGGATTTGAACTTGAACTGTTATGGCGTTCATTATTCCTTTATAGTAGCCTTGAAAAGTCTGCAACCCTGTGTCTGCAATGGCAATGACTAATTCCGGCTGAAAAATTAATGCCGCCACAGCACCAAGTAATGTTCCCGTTAAAAGTGCAATAAGCGGTGGTACTTTTTTAATTATCATTGCTATAACAAGTACCGGAACTACAAACAGCCAAGGCGACAGATTGAAGGAAGATTTTAAGTCATTTAAAATGGTATCGTTATTTGCAACACCGGTAGAATCTATACTAAAGCCAATAATAAAAAACACAATTAAAGTAACCAGGATTGAAGGTACTGTAGTAATGGTCATGTAACGAATATGCGTAAACAGGTCGGTTCCTGCCATGGCCGGTGCAAGATTTGTTGTATCACTCATTGGTGACAATTTATCTCCAAAATAAGCTCCGGAAAGAATAGCCCCTGCAGTCATGCCGGTAGAAATACCAAGAACCTGCGCAATACCTATCAATGCAATACCTACTGTGGCTGCTGTGGTCCAACTACTCCCTGTTGCTATGGAGATAAGCGAACAAATAATGACAGTAGCTGCTAAAAAAATGGTTGGATGAAGTATCTGTAATCCATAATAAACCATCACAGGAATAATACCGCTTATCAACCACGTACCTGCCAAAGCACCTACCATAAGTAAAATCAAAATTGCAGGTGCAGTTGACATTATATTTTTGGAAATGGTTTTAATAATGTGCTTATAGCTTATTCCATTTGTAAAACCAACGATTGTAGCAATGGCTCCGGCAAGCAATAAAATAAACTGATTAGAACCGCTTAAGGCATCATCGCCATAAACTACAAGGACATTATAAGCCAACATCCCAACTAATGCTATGATAGGAATAAGTGCTTGAAATAAACTTATCTTGGATTCTTCAATTTCTGCTTGAGTACTTTCTTCGGACATAGATTATATTTTCGGTATAATGTTACGACTTTAGAGTGAAAAGTACAAGCTAAAGGTCTATTTAAGACAGGGTAAAATCTTTAGTAACTAAAATAGGGCGTGCCTTTTTCCGAAATGTTGGAGAGTTTCAGTATATTAGGTTTAGGTCGAAAGAAGGTAATGCTAATTTAATTTTAGCTGTCTTTCAATATCTTCTAGATATATCTTATCCATAGGATTGGAGTATGCATCTCTTACACGATTGCCATTTAAATAGTAGTTTTTGGCTAATAGCATACTATTTTCAAACTGTTTTTTATCTCCTTTTTGTTTATAAATGAGTGCAAAATAATATTGATTCTCAGCCAGGTCATTAAAATGTTTTTGTTTTTCTAGTACGGCTAGAGACTCCTCAAACCTTTCCAATTCAAATAACAAAATTCCTTGATGTAGGTAATCGTAAGCATAGACAAAGTCTTCTTTTTCATTTTCAATAATCTGTTCCGAAATGAGTTGTAAAGCCTTTTCTTTTTCGCCTATAGCTTTATAGCATAACGCTTTAGCGACATTTAGGTGATATAATCCGTTTTGAGATTGGCCAATATCGTAATCTACAAGGCGGTCTAATTCTTCAATGTCTTTTATTGCTCCTTTGTAATCTCTAAAAAATTGATATCTGCACCAGCTCCGATACCCAAGATGTGTTTTAGGGTCTAATTTGACTGCTTTGTCAATCAGTTTTTTCCAGGTTACAAAATCTCCACTTTTCAAATAAGCTATAGATTTTGCCCAGTAAGCATAATCAAAAGTCGAATCGATAGCAATAGATTGATCTAGTATGGCTTGGTATCTGCCATCAAATTGGTAATACCCTGTTACCTCTTCAGCTTTTTTACAAGCTTTATATTTTAATGAATCACCACTTATTTTATAGACATTACAATTCGGTTGAGCCATAGTAAAGCCAACAACCAAAACACAACAACAAATCGCAATTATCCTCATGGCAAGATTTCTGTAATTTGTCCGTCTTTAATTTTAAAAATTAAATACATGTAATAATCTATGGGCTTGTCGTTTTTATATAGAATTTGCCAATCTGAAATAGATTTGGTAATATTAAGCAGCTGTGACTGTATGCTTTCATCAAACTCTACTTCCTCGTAATCGAAATTAGATTGTAATAGCCTAAAGCGTCCTGCTTTTCCCTGGCAGTTCACTACAAAGCGAATTCTTATCATTCCGTTTTGTGTAGTATCCTTTACAGGTTGAAAAGAAGAAGTGTAGATGTTTTCTAAAGCGGGTTTTTCATTAAGATATTGAGGCCCTTCACTTAAGTTGAAATACTGGTAAATGTTCTCATCTCCATGACACGGCTTAAATTCTGAAGCGTCTATTTTAGGATTAAAACTACTATCGCCAACCCAGCGCGGATATTGTTGAGTAGAGGTATTGGTATCAGAACAGTTAAATCCCAGAATTACAATTAATAATAAAAAGGACTTAGACCGCATAAAAACTAAGTGTACTTCAACATAGAAACTTCAACAATTTTTGTTGCCGTTTCTTTATCCACTTTTAATTTTTCAGCAAGTGTTTCGATTTTTTTCTTTTCAGCCTTATCAACATGGCCATCAGCAAAAACACCTTCGACTAAAAAGATAAATAATTTGGTGTAGTGGTCTGAATTTATCCCTGCTACGCAATAGTCTAAAAGTGCATTGTTTTCCCCATCGCCATGAAGAAGGTGTTTCGACATCAGCTTATCTATGTAGTATTCGTAATCGAAATCGCCATCAAAAAACGTTGAATATACATCGAAAAACACACCAATTTCTCTACCATTATAACCATCGTCTATAAAACAGTAATAGGGCAAATACAAGTATTTTTCAACCGTTGTAAGTTCAAACTTATCTTCTTCTGTATGTTTTATGTTATCGAATAATCCCATATCATTTGTTGGTTTTGGCTTGCTGAAAACTAATTTCATCAAAAAATTAACTTTTAAATATTTTTTTATAAGTAACTGAAAAAATAATTTGTTACGAATTTTAACAGAAAAAAGTTTTTAGCCGTTAGCTTTTAGCCTTTACTAATAGTACATAGTAATTAGACCTAAGTTTTAACCTCTAATATCTAACTTTTTACTTTGCCTATTCCTTCATCGTATGGTACACATTCTGCACATCGTCATCTTCCTCAATTTTTTCCAATAATTTTTCTACATCGGCAGCTTCTTCTTCTGTAAGCTCTTTGGTAACTTGAGGAATACGCTCAAAACCTGAAGATAAAATTTCGATTCCTCTAGACTCCAATTCAGACTGGATGGCACCAAAACTTTCAAAAGGTGCGTAAATCAAAATCCCGTCATCGTCTACAAAAACCTCTTCAGCCCCAAAATCTATCATTTCCAGTTCAAGCTCCTCAGGATCTAGACCTTCAGCATTTATTCTAAAATTACAGGTGTGGTCGAACATAAACACCACGGAGCCTGAGGTTCCCAAACTTCCATCGCATTTATTAAAGTAACTGCGAATGTTAGCCACTGTTCGTGTATTGTTATCCGTTGCGGTTTCAACTAAAACAGCAATACCATGAGGCGCATAGCCTTCAAAAACAACTTCTTTATAGTCGCCTTGGTTTTTGTCCGAGGCTCTTTTTATGGCGCGCTCGATGTTGTCCTTAGGCATGTTAACAGACTTAGCATTCTGTATCACAGCACGTAAGCGCGCGTTGGTATCCGGGTCTGGTCCACCTTCTTTCACCGCCATTACAATATCTTTACCAATACGTGTAAAGGCTTTACTCATGGCTGCCCAACGTTTCATTTTTCTTGCCTTTCTAAATTCGAAAGCTCTTCCCATAGTGTTATTGTATAAAAGTATTGGGCACTAAAATAATTACTTTGAGAGAATCCTAAAAATGTAGGTGGAAAAATTTAAAATAAATCGATTGGAGTAACAAAAATTATTTCAAAACACCTTAGTTCCTGCCTTTATACCATTGTAAAAGACTACCACATAATAAGTATATTTGTAACGCATAAAATATTTTATCCATTGGAAATCATCTTAAAATACTTCCCCGACTTAAGTCCTGAACAACTTGAAAAGTTTGAAAAATTAGCCGAAGTTTACAAAGACTGGAACACGAAAATCAACGTGGTATCCAGAAAAGATGTAGATGAAATTTACCTAAGACACGTGCTACATAGCTTGGCTATAGGAAAGTTTATTCAATTTAAGACCGGTTCTAGAATCATAGATGTGGGTACTGGCGGTGGTTTTCCGGGCATTCCTTTGGCTATTTTGTTTCCCGAAGTCCAGTTTACTTTGGTTGATAGCATTGCCAAAAAAATAAAAGTGGTGAATGAAGTGATTTCTGCCCTTTCGCTTACAAATGTGAACACCATAAATAATCGTGTTGAAAATACAAAAGGACAATATGACTTTATTATAAGTCGTGCCGTTGCTGCGATGCCTACTTTTGTGCATTGGACAAAAAGCAAAATCGCTAAAGTGTCTCAGCACGAATTACGAAATGGAATCATTTACTTAAAAGGCGGCGATTTAACAGAAGAACTTCAACCATATAAAAACGTGCAAATTATTCCGTTATCCGATTACTTTGAAGAAGACTTTTTTGAAACCAAGAAGATTGTGTATTTACCGTTGAAGTATAAGGGGTAATATAAACACTTTATTTTTTGTAAATTTGATTATAATAAAGACAATTCAAAATGTATATTAAAGAGATAATTCACCGCAGATTTGACGATTTTGTTCAGATTTGCAAAACTCATAGGGTGAAATCCTTGTATGCTTTTGGGTCGTCTGTTGGCAGTGATTTTGATAGAAACTCAAGTGATATTGACTTATTGATTGATATTGAAAGTGAAGACCCTATTGAAAAAGGTAAAAATCTAATGCTGGTATGGGATAAGTTTGAAAGCTTTTTTAACACTAAAGTAGATTTACTTACCAATACGTCTATTAAAAATCCTATTTTGAAATCAAATATTGATAATTCTAAAGTATTAATCTATGACGGAGAAAATACAGAAGTATCTATCTGATATTATTATTTCAATAGAATTGATTGATAACTTTATGAGTGATATTAGAGATTTTAACGATTATCAAGTTGATTACAAAACACAAAGTGCGGTTGAAAGGCAACTCATCATAATTGGTGAAGCCTTATCTAAAATAAAAAAATAGATCAAGACATTAAAATTGAAAATGCTAGTCAAATCATTGGATTTAGAAACAGAATTGTTCATGCTTATGATGGTATAGACAACAGTATTGTGTGGGCTATTTTAAAACTTCATTTAAATAAATTACATAAAGATATTAAAACATTATTACAATAAAATGGAACTTAAACTCTCAAAACCGCTTTGTTTTTTCGATTTAGAAACCACAGGCACAAACGTTGCTAAAGATAGAATTGTAGAAATCTCTATTTTTAAAGTGCATCCGAATCAAAACAAAGAAAGTTTTACACTTCGCATAAATCCCGGAGTTCCAATCCCGAAAGAAGCCAGTGAGGTGCATGGCATATACGATAAAGATGTTGAGAACGAACCCACCTTCAAAGAGGTTGCTCATAAAATATATAATTTCATCAAAGATTCGGATTTAGCAGGTTATAACTCAAACCGCTTTGACGTGCCGCTTTTGGCCGAAGAAATGCTAAGAGCAGAGATTGATTTTGATATTAAAAACTCAGTTCAGATTGACGTGCAAACCATTTTTCATAAAAAAGAAAAAAGAACACTGGAAGCGGCCTACAAATTTTACTGTGATAAAGACCTAACCGATGCGCATTCGGCAGAAGCCGACACTTTAGCAACTTACGAAGTTTTAAAGTCTCAACTAGACAAATACGACGACCTTGAAAACAATGCAAAATGGTTAGCAGACTTCTCTGCACATAAGAAAACGGCTGATTTTGCTGGCATGGTTCAGTATGATAAAAATGGTGTAGAAATTTTTGGATTTGGAAAACATAAGGGCAAAAAGGTTGAAGATGTTCTTGAAAAAGAACCCGGCTACTACGCATGGATACAAAATGCAGATTTTCCGCTTTATACTAAAAAAGTGCTGACAGCGATTAAACTTAGAAAACTCTCTACAAAACTATTTTAAGTGAATGTTTTTGTGTTGTGCACCGGCCGAAGTGGATCGACCACATTCATAAAAGCTTGTAATCATATTACAAACTATACTGCAGCACACGAAAGTTTGAGTGATAAAGTTGGTGCTGCGCGATTCGATTTTCCTGCCAACCACATAGAAGCAGATAATAGATTATGTTGGCAATTGGGCGAATTGGACAAGATTTACGGTCAAAACGCTTTTTATATTCACCTAAAAAGAGACAAAGAAGCGACTGCTAAGAGTTTTATGAATCGGTTTTTGCGCCCCAAAAGTATGATTTATGCCTATGCTAATGGCATAAAAAAAAGTCCACCGGAGTCGCTTTCAGATGAAGAAAAACACAACATCTGTTTGGATTATGTTGACACTGTAAATCAAAATATCGAATTTTTTTTAAAAGACAAACCACATTGGATGTCGATGCATATCGAAAACATTAAAGATGAATTTCCCTTGTTTTGGAAAGCCATAAAGGCTGAAGGCGATTTGAATAAGGCTCTAAGCGAATTTGACATCAGACACAATAAAAGCGCATCGACTAAAGTAGACGTAAAGTACAACCTAAAACACTTTGTACTTAAACTTAAAATGTTAATGGACTAAAGATGGTAGACCCAAAAACACATTATAAGCTGCTCGCTAATACTAAAATGCCTTTTGGAAAATACAAGGATTATTACCTTATCGATATCCCCGAAGCTTATTTTGTATGGTTTAAACAAAAAGGCTTTCCTCAAGGAAAACTTGGATTACAAATGCAAGAAATACATGAGATAAAGATAAATGGCCTGGAAGACTTAATTAGGCAATATAGGTAGTGCATTAAGATTGATTTTTAAGGCATTAAAATCAATATTTAAAAAGTTTCTTCAACTTCTGAATGTAATATGTATTCCAAAATGTATAATCGTGTCCTCCTTCAAAGACAATTATATCTAATGTTGATGAAGAGTTTTTATAAATTTCACGGAGCTTCTTGGCGCTTTTATCTAAAAAGAGGGGTTCATCCTTGCCATAAATGTAATGCAGATTAGGATAAATGATACTATCGTTCCATAGGTTTTGGTTAACACCACCACCAAAATCAGAAAAACAAAGGTAAGTCCCTATGAGATTTGGATACCTGTTTAAGAGTTCCATACCAAATCCAGCGCCGTTAGATACACCAAAGAAATACCGATCATCTTTAGCAAGGGTTTGATTAAATTCTTTTTCAATTGTAGGTATAAGCTCATCTTTAAAGTAGGACATGTGATTTTCAAATCTATATTTTAAACTTTTAAATTCTGAAAGATCCGCATGGTCGTTGATGTATTCAAAATTTCTATATTGTAAGTAAACTTTGTCGCCATTTCCCATCTTCATACTTGTACTATCAGCAATTTTTGAATTAGAGTGAGATTCTACGACGATAATAGGACTGATCAGTTTTGCATCAATTAATGAATCTAAAGTTTTCTTTATAAAATTATTTTCTTTAATCTCGTTTCCGTCAGTTTGGTATATTATGGGGTACTTCTTCGATTTATCGATGCCTTTTGGCAAATAGATGTTATGTTTTCTGTATTCATTTAAATGCTTACTAAATAAGGAGTCGGTATAAAACTGAGATGTCGACGTCAAACTAGTCTTATCTGTGGTACATGATAAACCAAAAGAAAGACAAACAATGTAAAGAAATATTTTTTTCATATGTTGAAATTAAGTAAACTAAATAATAACTTCATTACTACAAACCTAACAATATGGTTTTTATTACAACAATTGATAGGATTTCAAATATTATCTTGGTAAGTAAAATATGGATTTAACCGTAGGCTAAAAATTGAAGAAAATTAAAGCGCTTATTCAAATCAGACTAAATATTAATCCTTACTTTTGCACCCCGTAAAGACAACAAACTACAACCATGGCCGAAACAAAATACATATTTGTGACAGGCGGTGTGTCTTCGTCTCTCGGGAAAGGCATTATCGCAGCATCTTTAGCTAAACTCTTACAAGCCAGAGGATTTAGAACAACCATACAAAAACTAGACCCTTACATAAATGTCGATCCCGGCACTTTAAACCCTTATGAGCATGGCGAATGTTATGTTACTGAGGATGGCGCGGAAACCGATTTGGACTTAGGCCATTACGAGAGATTCTTGAACGTAAACACTTCTCAAGCCAATAATGTGACTACCGGTCGTATATACCAAAGCGTAATTGAAAAAGAACGAAGAGGTGAATTTTTAGGTAAAACTGTTCAGGTTGTGCCTCACATTACCAACGAAATAAAAGACCGTATCCAAATTTTAGGAAATACCGGCGACTATGACATTGTGATTACAGAAATTGGGGGAACAGTTGGCGATATAGAATCTTTACCCTACATAGAAGCTGTAAGACAATTACGTTGGGAGTTAGGCGAAAAGAATTCTTTGGTAATTCATTTGACACTTGTCCCTTATTTATCAGCTGCCGGAGAACTAAAAACTAAACCAACTCAACATTCTGTAAAGACGCTTATGGAAAGTGGGGTTTCTGCAGACATTTTGGTTTGCAGAACAGAGCATACCCTTTCTAGAGACCTAAGAAGAAAACTGGCATTATTCTGTAATGTAAAGGAAAATGCAGTGATACAGTCTATAGATGCAGAGACGATTTACGATGTGCCTCTGATGATGCAAGAAGAAAATCTTGATAAAATCACACTGGAAAAATTAAATTTAAGTAAGGATACTGAGCCAAACTTAAAGCAATGGAAAGGCTTTTTAAAAAAATATAAAAATGCCAAAGAAAGTGTAAATATTGGCCTGATTGGTAAATACATAGAGTTACAAGACTCCTACAAATCGATTTTAGAGTCTTTCATTCATGCCGGTGCTATGAATGATGTAAATGTAAATGTAATTAGTATCCACTCCGAATTTATAGAAAAAGACTCCAAAGATAAAAAGCTACATGGCATATTGGTGGCGCCAGGGTTTGGTGAACGTGGCATAGAAGGAAAAATAGCCGCCGTAAAATATGCACGCGAAAATAAAATCCCATTTTTCGGAATCTGCTTAGGTATGCAAATGGCTGTGATAGAGTTTTCCAGAAATGTATTAAACATTAAGGATGCCAACTCCACAGAGATGGATGAAAACACCTCCTGCCCGGTAATAGACCTTATGAAAAACCAAAGAGGAATTGTAAACAAAGGAGGGACGATGCGATTAGGCGCATGGGATTGTACGCTCAAAGAAGGAAGCAAATGTTTTGATATTTACAAATCGGATATGATTTCCGAAAGACACAGACACCGCTATGAGCTTAACAATAAATACCTCGAGCAACTGGAATCTAAAGGCTTGATTGCAACGGGAAAAAACCCGGATACAAATCTTGTTGAAATTGTTGAGCTGGAAGACCATCCTTGGTTTATTGGTGTTCAGTTTCATCCTGAATACAAAAGTACAGTTGCAAATCCTCATCCTTTGTTTGTTTCTTTTATAGAAGCTTGCAAAAAATATTCGGACAATAAAGATTAAGCACTAAACTTGAAGAAAATGGTTCGGTATTTGTGATGTTTTTTTCAAATATATCGACGATGAGTAAGGTGTTCTTCAGCCTGTTTTTTGCTTGTTTTAGTCTTTGTTCTTATGGACAACGTAATTTTAATTGGGATAGTTTAACACGTACTAATTCAAATTTCACTTTAATGCTATCTAGTGAAGTGAGTTTTATTAAACCCGCAGAAAGCCTGTTAGTTTTAGAAAAGAACTATGATTTGAATTTTAGAGAAAATAAAAATGAACTCTTCCAATCTTTATACAACTTAAATTTAAGCATACATAATTTAGAGTATAGCCCGAGCCCTGTACTCCAATTAGATTTTAAGCAAGTTGGAAAACCATTTTTCGACATCAATTACGAAGGATACCGTAAGGATTTGTCTAGATATATTCAAAGAGCTCCGGACATTTTGTGGCTCTGCCCTATTTATTAGATACGGAAACTCCTTTTTCTGCAAAATTTTTAAAATCTTTCATGACTGTGCTGGAGCGCTTTTTAAAAAGGTTTGGCAATAATGCGCCAACAACTTTCATAAAACCACTAAATTTAAACTTGCTATATGTTCGCCAGTAAGTAGAATTGGGTGTTTTAGGTTCAAAATAGTTTTCCTGAATGCTTTCTAAACCATTGCTTGTATACCTGGCATGCCAGTTGTGCGGCAAGTCACATTTTGTGATGGTCTCAATCATAGTAATATCTCTACCTTCGAGGTTTATTTCGAGCTTTCGCTTTGCTCCAGCTTCACCACTTACACCTTTTAACAGCTTAGTACTTTTTAAACCCCTTTGCCAATGCATCAGGTTGTCAGGGTTTTTAAAAAGCGCCATGACTTCGTCTATTGGTTTTTCAACTATAATTTCTGTAGTGTATGTCATAATTTTATTATTAAGCCCTTTTATAACTTAATGTCCTATATACAAATGAAAATGATTTTAATTAAAATCTGCCTTTGATACAAATTTATTCAGGATAAAGTAAGTTTTGTTTCATCATAAAATTTAGAAAACATGAAACGCGTTTCAACTTAACATTTTTATAATTTCATTTTAAGTATCTCAAGCTGTAAGCTGGTTTCAAAATGAAAAAATTCGTGTACTTTTGCTGTTCAATTTTAAATGCTATACTACAAATGAATAAGTTAAGACTATTTCTAATCTTATTTCTTGTTTTGATACCCATATCTTCAACTATTGCCCAAGATTCTAAATCAGATAGCTTAGTGTTTAGCATAGATGATGAAAAAGTTTACAAATCTGAATTTGTAAGACAATACGAAAAAAGCAATAGTTCATCTATGGACAACAAATCCTTGAGCGTAGAGGAATATTTAGACATGTACATAAACTTTAAGCTTAAGGTTAAAGCGGCTAAGGACATGGGCTACGATACGCTGCCCAAGTTTTTAAACGAATACAATAATTACCGTAAACAACTGGCTGATAAGTTTATATCAAATGGTGAGGTAACGGAAAAGATGGTGAGAGAAACCTATGAACATATTAAGAACGAAGTAAATGTAGATCATATATTAGTTAGTTTAAAGGCAGATGCCTCTCCTAACGATACAATTGTGGCTTACAATAAAGCAATAGATATCATCAAAGAAATTAAGGAAGGAAAGGACTTTAATGAGCTTGCCAAAAAATACTCAGACGACCCGTCTGTAAAAGACAATAATGGAAACATGGGCTGGTTTAAAGCCTTTAAAATGGTATGTCCGTTTGAAAAAGCAGCATACGACTTAGATATCAACGAGGTGTCTTTGCCTGTAAGAACGTCCTTTGGCTATCACATCATAAAGAAAAATGACGAACGTGTATCTAGAGGAACAATAACTGTTGCTCATATCATGAAATACAACCAATCCAAGGAGAGAAAGGCAAGTGCGAAAGAGGAAATTTTTAAGCTATATCAGAAAATACAAAATGGCGAGTCTTTTGACGACCTCGCGAAGCAATTTTCCGAACATAAACAGACCGCAGATCGAGGCGGCAAATTAACGCCTTTTTCCACCGGACAGCTTAACTCTTCCATTTTTGAGGAAGTCGCATTTAGATTAAACGAAAAAGACAGCATATCCAAACCATTCGAAACTCAATTTGGCTGGCATATTGTAAAGTTTATCGAAGATGAACCCGTAAAAGATTTTGAAACGCTTAAAAACGAAATCGTTAAGAAAATAAAGACTTCAGACCGTTCCAAAAAACTAATAAAAAACATCAAAAAAGACCTGATGAAACGCTACGAAGTTAATGTAAACTACGAAACGCTTTCTTGTGTAGAACAACGTGTAGATTCTAGCCTTTTCTCCTACAAATGGAGGTATGAGCCAATATTAAGCGACGATGAAAAGTGGATTTTAAAAATTGATGATAATGCTTTTTATGTGAAAGAGCTTTTAATTGAAATAAATAAATCGCAAAGAAGCCTTAAGGGAAAATCACTTCAAGATAGAGTTAACGAAGCAATGGACAATTTTACATATGCCAAGTTAATTAGCGTACATAATAAGAATTTAGAGTTTATTTCGCCGGAATTCGCACAAGAAATAAAGACGTATTACGAAGGCCTTTTGATGTTTGACGTTATGCAAAATCACATCTGGAAACCATCACAAGAAGACAGCCTTGGGCAACTTGCATTTTACAACCAAAATAAAAATGAATTTAAAAGCAAAACAAAGGTTAGCGGAATAATAGCGAATACTAAAGATAAAAAAATAGCGAAATCCCTAACTAAGGTAATCCATAAAGAAAAGCTAAGTGAATTGAAAGAGAAATATCCTGATGTGATTTTTCAGGAAGTAGAACTTACAGAAATTGACAATCCTTCAATTCCTAAAAAGCTTGAGCTCAAATTAAATTCACCTAAAACTTACAAAAACAATAACCAATATATGGCTATTACGCTTTCCGACATCGAAAAAGAACGCATTTTAGAATTCGAAGAGGTTAAAGGGCGCGTAATTGCTAAACTTCAAACGCAAAAAGAGGACAACTGGTTAGCGTCTTTAAAAAATAAATACAAGATTTACATTAACAAACCTGTTTTACAAGCATTAAAATAATTTGAAATACAACTTAAGTTACATATTTGTAATAGCGCTTTTAGTAAGTTCTTGTGATT
The DNA here is from genome assembly GCA_964396065.1 of uncultured Mesohalobacter sp. GTDB lineage: Bacteria > Bacteroidota > Bacteroidia > Flavobacteriales > Flavobacteriaceae > Psychroflexus. Next base: position 59,562 of record CAYNCI010000011.1, read on the forward strand.
TTCTGATAAAACAAGAACAGAAAAATGTGATAGCAAAAGTTAATGAACATCTCCTTTACCAGGAAGATATGGTTGAAATTATACCTAAAAACCTTTCTGATGAAGACAGTATTATCTTTGTAAAAAATTATATAGATGACTGGGCTTTAGACAAGTTACTTATGGATAACGCGCTTTACAACTTGCCCATGAAGGAACAAGACCGATACCAGGAAATGGTAGATAAATACAAGTCGGAACTTTTTAAAAAAGCTTATCTGGACGCCTTGCTGCAAAAAGAAATAGAAAAAGAAATAGATAGCCTATCGGTAGCAGAATATTTCGAGTCTCATAAAAATACATTTAGAGTAAACGAGCATTTGCTTAAAATACGCTATCTATATGCGAGAAACGACTTAAAAGAATTTGAAAAAATAAAGAAAAGTTTTAAACGTTTTACACTAGAAGACATCTATTATCTAGAAGACAACGAGTTGAAATTTGATAAAATAAAATTAAACGATTCGATGTGGGTAAAGTCCATAGACGTGTTTAAGCAACTTAATAATTTAAAAGAGAGTCAGCAAAAAACAATATTGTCTAACAAAGGATATAGAGAATTTAGTGACTCGATAGGAACTCTATTCATTCTAACAAAGGACATCTTAAAACCAAATCAAATTGCGCCATTAAACTATATTAAGCCTACAATAGAGCAAATTTTGATAAACAAAATTAAGCTAAAGAAGCAAAAAGAATTAAAGAATAAAATTTTGAAAGACGCCATAAACGAAAACACTTATGAAATACTTAAGTAAATTATTAATATTATCCATCATCCTGACTTTTAACTCTGTGTGGAGTCAAATCACAATAGACGAAAAAGATAACTTAATAAAGGATGAGGAGAAAAAAGCAGAACTTGTAGCAGAAAACTTAGGAAATCAACGCATAAAGGTGGACGGAATTGCTGCCGTAGTTGGAGACTATCTGATTTTAGAAAGCGATATTGCAAAAGCCCAGGAAGACCGAAGAGCTGAAGGATTTTCTGGTGAAGAATTAAGCAAATGCTTCATTTTAGAAACCATAATGCAAAGTAAGATGTTTGCGCATCACGCCATCCAAGACAGTCTTGAAATTCAGGAAGAAATGGTAAGAAGCCGAACAGAGCAACAGTTGCAATATATGGTAACTCAAGCTGGAGATATGAAGAGGATATTAGAGTTTTACAACAAAGATACCGAAGAAGAATTGCGAAGCGAGTTATTCAAAATAAATTTAGAAACCGTAAGAGCTCAGGAAATGCAAGGTAGTATCGTGGACGAACTTGAAGTAACACCCGCAGAGGTTAGACAATTTTATGATAATATTCCGGCCAACGAAAAGCCATTTTTTGGAACTCAAGTGGAAGTGGCTCAAATTGTTATAAAACCAGAAGTTAGCGAGGAACAAACCCAAAAAACGGTAGATTTTTTAAATAAAATTCGTCAAGACGTCTTAGATGGAGCAAGGTTTTCTTCTAGAGCAGTGTTGTATTCAGACGATAGAGGGACCAGAAGCAAAGGTGGCTATATAGAAGTAAGTAGAGATGCGCCACTTGTCAAAGAATTTAAAGACGTGGCTTTCAGTTTAGAAAAAGGTGAAGTCAGTAAGCCTTTCAAGACCATGTTCGGTTGGCACATTCTTACTGTCGAAAAAATCAGAGGGCAATTTGTAGACGTAAGGCACATCTTAAAGTTCCCGGAAATTACAAAAGACGATATCGAAAGAGCAAGAGAAGAAATAGACATTTTAAGACAACGCATAGTAGATGGAGAATTAAGCTTTGATGAAGCCGCCAGAGAATTTTCTGACGAAGAAGAAACAAAAGAAAGTGGAGGACAGTTGGTAAACGACGTAACTTTGGATAAAAGATTTGACTTAAGTAAAATGGATCCTGATTTATACAATAAAATCGTAAACCTTAAGGAAGGAGAAATTTCACCTATTTATACAGAGTATAACAGAAGTCAGCAGCCATTCTTCAAAATACTTACCATTACAAAACGATTAGAAGAGCACAATGCAGATTTTAATGAAGACTATGCGCGAATAAGCGAATTGGCTCTAAGGCAAAAAGAAATCAAAGAGATTCAAAATTGGCAAAAAATAAAAATAAAAGACACCTATATCAAAATAAGTTCAGACTACAAATCTTGTGACTTCTCTAAAGATTGGTTAAAATAAAAAATATGTCAGACGTAAAAGGGATTGAAAGATTTGTTGAAAAACACAAACAACTTAAAGAAGAAATTTCAAAAATCATAATTGGTCAGGAAGATGTTGTCAATCAAGTTTTGATAGCCATATTTTCTGGAGGCCACGCTTTGCTAATTGGTGTTCCGGGATTGGCAAAAACTTTGATGATCAATACAATTTCTAAAGCTTTAGGTTTGGAGTTTAAAAGAGTTCAGTTTACACCGGACTTAATGCCAAGCGATATTCTAGGTTCTGAAATATTAGATGCCAACAAGCAATTTAAATTTATTAAGGGCCCTATTTTTACAAATATCTTACTGGCCGATGAGATAAACAGAACTCCACCTAAAACACAATCTGCCCTTTTAGAAGCCATGCAAGAAAAATCGGTAACTATTTCTGGCCATAACTATAGGCTGAGTGCACCGTATTTTGTATTGGCAACACAAAACCCAATTGAACAAGAAGGCACCTATCCCCTACCTGAAGCTCAACTGGACAGGTTTATGTTTGCTATCAATCTTGAGTATCCCAGCTTTGAAGAAGAGGTCGAAGTTGTTAAAAACACGACGCAGCCTATTTCTTACAACATCGAAGCCTTATTTAGCGCTCAGGAAATCATAGATATACAACAACTCATAAGAAGAATCCCCGTTGCAGACAATGTTATCGAATATGCTGTAAGGCTGGTCACTAAAACAAGACCGAATGACCCTTCTGCATCAGATTTTGTAAAAGAATACGTCGATTGGGGTGCCGGGCCAAGAGCTTCTCAAAACTTGATTTTAGCAGCAAAAACCCATGCGGCAACAAAAGGCAAATTTTCACCAGACATCGAAGATGTAAAAGCAGTTGCTTACAGTGTTTTAAAACACAGAGTTATTAAAAACTACAAAGCAGAAGCGGAAGGCTATACTATAGAAAGTATTATCCAAAAGCTACTTTAAGGGCTGTTTTTTAGCTAAAAACACCGAACTACATCGTTTTCGTATTTAGATTTAAACTAAATAAGAACTGGTTTTTAATAATACTTGAACTTTTCTTAAAATTAATTTTAGTCTTTTATTAATATCAATAGTATTAATGAAAATAAGTAAGAATAATTCAATATTAAATTCTACAAAAACGCTAGTGTAACTTAGGTATTTTAAACCCCATTTTATTTTGTTATTTTTGCGAAAATCCAAAAATATAAACAACTATGGCATTCGACATTGATATGATTAAGGCTGTCTACCAAAGGATGGCACAACGCGTTGATAAAGCAAGAGAATTGACTGGAAAACCGCTAACTCTATCTGAAAAGATTTTATACTCACATCTTACTGATGGAGAACCCAACAAGGTATACCAAAGAGGAAAAGATTATGTTGACTTTGGCCCGGATCGAATTGCTTGTCAAGATGCTACTGCACAAATGGCTTTATTGCAATTTATGCAAGCAGGAAAAGATAAAGTTGCAGTACCTACAACCGTGCACTGCGACCACCTTATACAAGCAAAAAGTGGTGCTGAAGCCGATTTAAAACATGCCAATAATACAAGTAGCGAAGTTTTTAATTTCCTAGAATCTGTATCCAACAAATATGGTATTGGTTTCTGGAAACCGGGTGCAGGGATTATACACCAAGTAGTTTTAGAAAACTATGCTTTCCCAGGCGGAATGATGATCGGAACAGATTCGCATACAGTAAATGCTGGCGGATTAGGAATGGTTGCTATTGGTGTTGGTGGTGCAGATGCTGTAGATGTTATGGCAGGAATGCCTTGGGAATTAAAATTTCCGAAACTGATTGGAGTTAGACTAACAGGTAAATTATCCGGCTGGACAGCGCCAAAAGATGTTATTTTGAAAGTAGCCGAAATTCTAACTGTAAAAGGAGGAACAGGAGCAATTGTAGAATATTTTGGACCTGGTGCAACATCTATGTCTTGTACCGGAAAAGGAACAATCTGTAACATGGGTGCAGAAATAGGCGCTACAACTTCTACGTTTGGTTACGACGAATCTATGGAGCGTTATCTAAGAGCTACAGACAGAGCAGATGTGGCAGATGCTGCAAACGAAATTAAATCTTACCTTACTGCAGATCCGGAGGTTTATGCTAACCCTGAGGATTATTTCGACCAAGTTATTGAAATTAACTTATCAGAATTAGGACCATTATTAAACGGTCCTTTTACACCGGACTTATCTACTAGCGTGGGTAAAGAGATGAGCGAAAAGGCTAAAGAAAATGAATGGCCAATGCAAGTAGAATGGGGACTAATTGGTTCTTGTACCAACTCTTCTTATGAAGACCTTTCCAGAGCATCGTCTATTGCTCAACAAGCTCTTGACAAAGGCTTAAAAACAAAAGCTGAATTTGGAATAAATCCAGGATCTGAGCAAGTAAGATATACTGCTGAAAGAGATGGAATCCTTGAAGTGTTTGAAAAATTAGATGCTAAAATATTTACAAACGCTTGTGGACCTTGTATTGGACAATGGGCAAGATACAATGATCCAAAAAATGCTCCAAAAAACAGTATTGTACACTCTTTTAACCGAAACTTTGCTAAGAGAGCAGATGGCAATCCAAATACACACGCATTTGTAGCTTCTCCTGAAATTACTGCTGCTATTGCTATAGCTGGTCGACTGGACTTCAACCCTATGACGGATACTCTATTAAATGAGAACGGCGAAGAGGTCATGCTAGATGAACCAACAGGATGGGAACTTCCTCCAAAAGGATTTGAAGTGAAAGAAAATGGATACTTGGCACCTGTAGCCGATGGGAGCAATATTACAGTAGATGTAAGCCCAACTTCTGAGCGCTTACAGCTCCTAACGCCATTTGAGCCTATTGGAGATAATATCAAAGGAGCTAAACTTCTAATTAAAGCTCATGGAAAATGTACAACAGACCACATTTCTATGGCTGGCCCATGGTTAAGATTTAGAGGACACCTTGATAATATTGCTAACAATACATTGATTGGAGCTGTAAATGCCTTTAACCAGAAAACTAATTTTGTTAAGAATCAACTGACTGGGGAATACGGCGGTGTTCCAGATACGCAAAGAGAATATAAGAAAAATGGCATCCTGTCTGTTGTTGTTGGCGATCACAACTACGGTGAGGGTTCTTCCAGAGAACATGCCGCAATGCAACCAAGACACCTAGGTGTAGCAGCTGTTATTGTAAAATCTTTTGCTAGAATACACGAAACTAACTTGAAAAAGCAAGGGATGTTAGCGCTTACATTTGCTAATGAAAACGACTATGACCTTATCCAAGAGGACGACACATTCAACTTCTTAGATTTAGATCAATTTTCAGAGGACAAGCCATTGAGTATAGAAATTGTTCATGCCGATGGAAGTAGCGATACCATAAAAGTGAACCATACATACAACAATGCTCAAATAAAATGGTATAATGAAGGATCTGCTTTAAATCTGATTAAAAAACAGAATAAAGCGTCTTAAATCAATTTTTTAATTAAAATTTTTCAACCGCAAAAGCCCAGTGTTTTTGCGGTTTTTTTATGATTTAAAAAATATTTCGAGAATTTTTTGTAACAAAAAAGAAATATGCTCGTCTTAATTACAGAACACGTGTTGAAAATCATTTATGTTAATTTCAAATTATATTTTAAAAAATATGTTTAAATAAATTGAATAACATCAAGATTTTAAAAAAGTAAAAACCATAACCAAGACCATAACCTTTAAAAACCAAAACCATGTTTAAACTAGTATTAATATTCGCAATTGGAGTGATGTCTCATAATCAAGTAGAGGCAAAAGTAAATGTAGAACCTGAAACAAAAGACCTAAAAGAATGGGTATACTGGAACGCCTTTAGCAAAACCTTTAACGAAACAGCGGATTTCTGGAAAGCAGAATCTGCAGCCTTAGAGGCCGAAAAATTGGCAGAAGAAAGAACAAATGTTGAACAATTTTTGAAAGACGTTCAGAAAAAAGAAGAATCTGACAAAATATGTAAAATTTAAATATTCGTAATATTTAGTTTGTTTGAGTTAATTTTAATTTTCGGAAAAACCCCTTTTTAAGGGGTTTTTTCATTTTCGGACAAATTAGATTTTTCAAATCTGGACTCTACAAGGTCGATAAACTGATTAAGGTTTTCACAGGAGTGCATAGCAGATTCATCAATAAATACATCTAAAGTATAACCTTTTTGTATTAAAACAATTGGCAAATTATATTTTGGTAAAAACTTAGACCTGTATTGCTCATAAAACTCATCTGCATGAAGAAAAATCATCTCGGCATCGAAGTTTTTTCTAAATGCTTTCCATTTTCTTCGTTCTGTAAAGGCACCATAAGTGAGATCACACAATTTGCATGGATAGGTCTTCGGATTTAAAAGTTTATGCGTACAATCTTTTAACGCATTAACTAATCCAGAATCTGCATTGTATACAAATATAAGTTTAGGTATGTTAAGCATTATTTTATATTAAGTTTTTCAGCAAAATAATCGCAGAAATCCTTCATCGTGTCGCTCATCTTTTCATCTTGAGTAGCTCTAAAGTAAGTATCGCTCATCGTCATTAGTGTTTGGTAGAAAAACATGCGCATATCATCAAGAGGCATGTCCTTAGTCCACAAGTCTATTCTCAAACTTTCTTTAGTCTCATGATCCCAAACCGATAGAAAAGCAGCTTTTGCTTCGGCGTTTTCTATACCGCCATCTTCGGCGCTCCATTTTATTTTTTCCGGGATTTTATTTTCGTCGGTAGTTACCGTCAAATTTATTTTTGAAGTTTTTTTAGTCATTAAGGTTTGTATTTTGAATCGTTAAATAGTTTTTGATAATCTAGTTTTAAAATATCTTGTAAGTTGGTGTCCGGATGTTTTTCAGCATAAGCCTTTACGATTTGCCAACCGATAAATTGACCAAGTCTAGGAGGCGTCTCATTATCTATTTCAAGGTAAAATTTTGTAAAAGGCCCTTCATCTATAAATCTTCGTCGCAAATCGGCATCGCTGCTATACAGCAATTCTCTTTGGATAAAGTATTGCCAAATCATAATTTCCTCTCTTTCCGCCCATTCTAGCTGTTCTTGAGAATACCCAATAAGGTGATAATCATCAACCAATGGTAGTAATTGCGCTTTTAAGTATAGTTTTTTACCATTGTAAATTAACTGACTTAAAAAGTTACGAGAGTTTGGATATGCAATGAGTTTGTTAGCAAAAGATTCTGCAATATCTGGAAGCATTTGGTTTGGCTCCAGTAAGGCTGCTATGTAATCTTTAAATCCGGCATAAAACTCATGTTCTTTTCCCAAATAATTGTCTAAAGAAACAAAAAGTAAATCATCATTTAAAATTGTTTTTGAGTTATAATCTACATATTCAGCTAAGGTGACGACTTTGGGGATTGTTTGGTCTGGAAAATAATATTTCAAATGTTTAAAAAACAGAGTGATATCACTTTCATATTCTTTAAAATCTGCAAACTGAACAGACACCTCCTTTTCAATAGTATTCTGTAACGTATCGTTCATTTTATTTAGCCAGAGACTGTCAGGAACAGAATTATTAAACATAAATGGGTAATCTTTTTTAAGCTCTTGTAAATCATCTGCACTAGCATTAGCGAAAATACTGTCAAATCTGATAATGTTTAGCTCGATATCCAAAGATACTATGTCAGGATTTACACTATCTGAAGGTTCGCATGACAGAAAGGAAAAAATTAATAAAACCAATACAATTTGAATATTTTTCATAAATAACAATTAAGCACTTTTAAGTATAGCTAATTTTATTAATTTTAATTTTTAACAAAGATAACCTAATTATAAATTATGAAAACAGAAGCAATTATTAATCATATTGTAAATTGGTTGGAAGATTACACCACAAAAAACCATCAGAAAGGTTTTGTAGTTGGTGTTTCCGGCGGCATAGATTCTGCACTGACCTCAACATTATGTGCAAAGACAGGCTTACCCTTGTTGTGCATAGAAATGCCTATTCATCAATCTGAAAATCAAGTTTCAAGAGCCTTAAATCATATAAAGTGGCTACAAGCCAATTTTGATAATGTTGAGATGGTAAGCGTAAACTTAACACCGGTATTTGACGGCCTTCTGGAGGCCTTACCAAAAGTAGAAAACGAAGAAGAGCGCCTAATGTCTTTAGCCAACACACGTGCGCGTTTAAGAATGACCACCTTATATTATTTTGCGGCGCTTAAAGGCTATCTTGTTGCAGGAACGGGTAATAAAGTTGAAGATTTTGGAGTTGGGTTTTATACTAAATATGGTGATGGCGGTGTAGATCTTAGCCCTATTGCCGATCTATTAAAAACTGAAGTGTATCGTTTAGCAGCATTTTTAGGGGTGAATGAGGATATTTTAGTAGCTCCACCAACAGACGGCCTTTGGGGCGATAGTCGCACCGACGAAGACCAAATTGGCGCCTCTTATCCAGAATTGGAATGGGCTATGCAAATGAAAGATGAAGGTAAAACAAGTGCTGATTTTGAAGGCAGACAAAAGGAAGTGTTTGACATTTTTATGGATTACAACACCAAAAATCAACATAAAATGCAGCCTATTCCTGTTTGTGAGATTCCTATAGGGTTACGTTGATTTTTTTAATAAAAATCAATTAAAATTCTTTAATATCTAATTTAAGTTAAACTTTCATCTAACTTAAATCTTTAGGTTTTATCAAATTTGGTAAACTTTTAGAAATAAAACCTATGAAAAACTTAATAAGTTTTTACGTCATAATTTTAGCCCCGTTAGGCATTTTATTTTGGCTGAATACCTCTGATTTAATTAGCGAAAACTTGTTTGTTGTACTTCTGGTATTCTACGTCTTAGTTTACAGGACTTACACAGATGGAAAAAGACTAGTCAACAAAAACCTCATCTCGGAAAAAGACATTTGGAAAATGGCTATTCCCGAGAGTAGGTTTAAGTATTTTAAGGAATTGTATTTGAGGTAGTTTTAGGAAAATCTTTAGGCACATTTTTTTGAATATAAAAATATAGAATTTCTTAAAACACTTGAAATCAATTAAATGAAAGATAATCATGATAGTGATAATATCACTCTGACTCATTATGGGAGTTCTCTTAGATTTATTACCTAAACTATGTTTTGCAGAAATGGAATGAAATTTTGGCAAAACTCATCAACAACAAAAAAATATCCGTACGTTTATGTATATATTTCATAAGAATTAGCTATTATTTTTGAATTTCAACACTATTAATATAAGATTATTTCTTTTTTTATTTAAAAAAATCTTAAAATATTAATCGAACTCAGGTTATAATCAATAGCGCTGGTGTGGGGTGAAATGAAAGTTTGAGATTTATTTGCTAAATTTGTTTTAAAAACAAAGCTGAATGGCTTGATTATTTTATAATGCTCATATTCAGTATATTATGAGCAAGACTAAAAAAACAACACAACGTAAATTAAAATCTTTAAAGAAATAAGAATAATGGTTAAAAATATCTTTGGTTTATTCAATAATTCAAATTCCAGACACAGTAATAGAGTTGCACTAGTTGTGGATAATATTGAATATAGTTACAATAACTTATCATTTCTAGCTGGACAGGTATGTTCAGTTCTTAGAAACTATAAACAACAGAATGTTGGAATTTTTGGACTTAGATCACTTAATTGTTACCAAGGGATTTTAGGAACACTTGCTAGTGGAAAAACCTATATTCCGTTAAATCCTAAATTCCCAACGGAGAGAAATAAGAATATTATAAGCTTAGCTGATATAGAATTATTCGTAGTTGACAATTTTGGTTTAGAACAACTAAATACCATAGCTGATTCCTTAAAAAAAACCACTGTGTTAATATGCCCAAATATTAAATATGAAGAAGTTTCTGCAACTCTAAAAAGCAAGTTCAAAATATTTACTTGTGAGACAATGACAGAAAGTATTGTAGATTTTCAAGACGTTGATGATTGTAAACCTGCATACATATTGTTTACTTCGGGTAGTACAGGTATTCCTAAAGGTGTGCCAATAAGCCACAACAATGTTTCAAATTACATAAATTACTTAAAGAATAGATACGAACTCAGCTTTGAAGACAGATTTTCCCAAGTAGTCGATTTAACCTTTGATTTGAGTGTACAAGATATGTTTTTATCATGGTCTGTTGGAGCTGCTTTATACGTAGTTCCAGAAACTGTAATTATGGCACCTGCAAAATTTATTAAGGTAAATAAAATTACTGTTTGGTTTTCTGTACCTTCTGTTGCTCAATTTATGAACAAACTTAGAATGCTCAAACCAAACAGTTTTCCAAGTTTACGATATAGTCTGTTTTGTGGCGAAGCACTACCCAAATCTGCAACCGTAGCTTGGCAAAAGGCTGCTCCAAACTCTATATTAGAAAACATATATGGTCCAACAGAAACTACAATAGGAATTACTCATTACAGAATACCAGCTCAAGAAGATGAAATTTTACATCATAATGGTGTGGTTTCTATAGGGCAAGTATTCAGCACCCAAGACTATTGCCTTTTAGATATGCAAGATAATATTACTTCTAACTATGGTGAATTGTGTCTCTCTGGTTCTCAGTTGTCGTCTGGTTATTTAAATAACCCAGAAAAGACTAAAGAATCTTTTATCACATTTAATGATACTGACAAACTTTGGTATAAAACAGGGGATCTCGTAAAAGTTATTAATAATAATCTTTTTTATGTATCAAGGAAAGATTTTCAGGTAAAAATAAGAGGATATAGAATAGAATTAGAAGAAGTAAATCTAGCTATTAGAAATTTAACTTCTTGCGACTTAGTTTATACAATTCCTTATCCTATATCAGAGGGGGTTGCAGACAATTTATACAGCTTCATAGAACACAGTTGCGTAATAGATAAAAATACTATTCTGAAATTTTTACGAGATAAACTGCCAGAATATATGATCCCAAAAGATATTTTATACATTAAAGATTTTCCACTTAATTCGAATGGAAAGGTTGACTTAAAGAAATTATCATTTAAAATCAAATAAATATGCAAGATAAAAAGATTAATAAAATTATAGACCTCCTAAAACCAAATATGGAGCAGCATAATTTATCCACTGCGAATTTGGATTTAGACAAAAGTTTGCTGGAACAAGGAGTTATAGATTCGATTTCTTTTCTTGAGTTTATCGTAGAATTAGAATCAGTTTTTGACATAGAAATCGACTTTAGCGAATTAGACCCAAATGAATTTACCTCAATCAAAAGTCTAGTGAAACTCATAGGTAATGAAAATAGAGAATAAAATTAATAATGTAATAATTATTGGAGGAACGACTTCATTACAAAAACTATTGCCAATATTTCATAATAATAAAAGATTTAGAATTGAAGCTGTATTTTTAAACTTTCAAGACGATAAATCTTCAAAAAACTATTGTGACATAAACGCTATCGAATGTTATTCTTATGATCAACTTCCTTATCAAATTAAAAAATTTGAAAACTTAAAAATAGATTGGCTATTTAACATCAATTCTACTATTCTTCTTCCGAGTAATGTCTTAAAAATTCCTTCTAAAGGAGCGCTTAATTTACACCATGGTATCCTTCCAAATTATGCAGGTGTACATACACATATTTGGGCAATTAGGAACGAAGAAAAAGAATTTGGAGTTACTTTACATTGGATGGAAGAAGGCATAGATACTGGAAACATAGTTTATGATTCCAGGTTCCCTTTATTAGGAAAAGAAACAGGATTAACATTGTTTCTTAAATGCTTAAAAGAAGGAATAAAGTTAATTGAAACTGCACTGAAAGTTATAGAAAGAGGGGGCACATTGCCATCTACTAAACAAGACTTGTCAAAACGAAAATTGTACACTTATAGTATGGTAAAAAATGGTCGAATAGATTTTTGTTGGAGTTCGAATGAATTACAGAATTTTTTTAGATCAGCAAATTATAAACCCTTTGAGAATCCTATTTTCAGTCCCTATTTTGTATTAGACAAAAAAAGAATTTATATTGATACAATTCAGGAAGACATAAGCCATCCAAAACTTAAAACTGGTCACCTCCTAGTGACAAAAGATCAGACGCTTATCATTGGTTCTAAAGATTCAAATTTTGCTTTAAAAACTGATTTATCTAGAACCGAATTTAATAAACATGAAGATTTAGTTAAATATATTTTAAAATCATCTAAAGTAGTCGATGAATAAATTTAAAATTAACCAATTCAAATCAAAGTTAAGACAATTAAGCCTGGAAGAAGGTGATGTGCTTTTAGTGCACAACTCACTTTTTAACTTCGGTGTCCCTAGTGATTGTAAAATCAACGAACTAGCCTTAAATATATTCAATGAATTACAAAATGTAATTGGTGATGAAGGTACTATAGCAGTACCTACTTTTAATTTTGACTTTTGCAAAGGATTGCCATTTAACATGGAAAATACACCATCTAAAAACATGGGTGTATTCTCTGAATTTGTCAGGAAACACCAACAAGCAAAACGCAGTAAACATCCAATGCAATCTATAGCAGTAGTTGGTGCACATTCGGATTTTATAATTGAAAAAGATACGGAATCTTCATTTAGTCCTGATGGGCCATTTGACAGACTTAAAGCGTTGAATGGAAAAATATTACTGTTAGGTGCAGATTTTAATTCCGTTTCAATGATTCATTGGGTAGAAGAAAAATATGAAGTGCCATATCGATATTGGAAAACTTTTAAAGGAACTTACATCGATAAAAATGTTTCAGCTGAAAAGTCTTATAAAATGTATGTCCGCTCAACAGAAACCAACCCTTTGCTAAAACTTTATAGCATCGAAAAAGAATTAAATAATACCAATAAGATTAGGGAAGCACAAGTTGGCAGTGGCTTTTTAAAGGTTTTTAATATCGCTGATTTTATAACAATTGCCGAGCACCTGATATCACATAATCCCTACCACTTTGTTTCTAATCATCCTGATTTTGAAAAATTATGAAAATTGAAATTGAAAACTACTTCGACAGACTATGGTCAATAACAAGAAGCCTTACAGGAAATGGAAATAGAGAAACATTAAAAATACTCTCAGAAATTATTGACTTAAAAATTACTGAAGTGCCATCAGGAACTGAATGTTTTGACTGGACAGTACCTCCAGAATGGAATATAAAAGAAGCATGGATAAAGGATAGTAAAGGAAATAATATTGTAGATTTTTCGGAGAATAATTTACACATACTTGGTTACTCTGAACCATTTCAGGGTAAGCTTTCATTTGAAGAATTGAAATCTCATTTATACACTTTGCCCGACCAACCAGACTTGATTCCATACCTTACATCGTATTACAAAAGAAGATGGGGATTTTGCCTAACCCATAATGAGTTCCTTAAGCTTGACCAAAATGAAACTTATGAAGTGCTTATTGATTCGTCTTTGGATGAAAAAGGCTCAATGACAATTGGGGAAGCAATTTTAAAAGGCAAATCAGATAAAGAGATCTTATTTTCAACATACATTTGCCATCCCTCGTTAGCAAGTAACGAATTATCTGGACCATTGGTTTCGGCTTTCATTTATAATAAATTGAAAGAAAAAAAAGAATTAAATTATACCTATAGATTTATATTCGTGCCCGAAACTATCGGTTCTATTTATAGCCTATCGGTTTATGGAGAACACTGGAAGAGTAATCTAGAGGCAGGATTTGTAATAACGTGTATTGGTGATAGTGGTAAGTTTACCTATAAGAGGAGTAGAATTGGACATAGCTTGCCTGATAGAGCTGTTGAAACAATTTTGAAACAGACAGAAAATGATTTCAATCTTATTGATTTCTTTCCAGGCGGTAGCGATGAAAGGCAATATTGTTCTCCAGGCTTTAACTTACCTGTCGGCTCCTTAATGCGGACCATGTATGGCAAATATCGTGAATATCATACCTCTGCAGACAATAAAGATTATGTTTCCTTTGAAGCTATGGAAAAATCTGTAGAAAAATATATAGAAGTTATTGATCTTATTGAAAAAAATAAAAAATACATCAACAAAATACCTTACTGTGAACCACAGTTGGGTAAAAGAGGCTTATATCCAACACTTGGATCTCAAAAAGGAACTCAACATGCAGTTGAAGCTATGATGTGGGTTTTAAACTTATCAGATGGTGAAAATGACTTAATTTCAATTTCTGAAAGAAGTAAAATACCGGTAAAAGATTTAATTCCAGTAATTGACAAGCTTATTAAAAACGGAATACTAGAAGTTAAACAAAAAGAATTGTAGCATAAGCAATAACTTGTGACAACCATACAATAATATAGTAGAGGATATAAGTCTAAACCAGAAGGTATTCGATAGATTGATTGAGGCTGTAACTAATCACACATAAAGAACTTAACTCATATCTTTTTTACTTTGGAGGGTGCTTTTCTCTACCTGATGTGTTTTTTTAGGCTGTCTATTGTGTTTCTTTAACTGCTGCATAAGCATCCACTCCAGCTGGCCATTGGTACTACGAAATTCATCTGCAGCCCACTTTTCAATGGCATTTAACATGTCTTCATTCAGTCGTAATGCAAAGGCTTTCTTTTTAGGCATAATTATTTTTTGACAAATCCGGTAATAGCAGAGACCAATTCGTCAGAAATTGGGTAATCTGGCGTACTGTAGGATTTCAGATTATCTTCTTCATTAGTAATGTTTTTCAACACATGGTTCATATCATCAATCAATTTTAGTTCAGCAGCAGGATTTGCATTATGTAAAGCTTCAGCATCTTTAACTAAAACTTGAATATCCTTTTTGCCATTTACAATAAGGATAGGAATGTCAATCCCTTTAATCACTTCTGCAGGATCGTAATTAATCCATGATTTTAAGAAAGACAAGTTTTGCGGATTAAATATTGCCATCAAATTAGGGTCAATATTTTCTATTGCTCCCTTTTCTTTAAGCTCTTCAAAATGTGAAGCCACAATGTTTGCGATAGAATCGCCATTTTGTTTTCGGATTTGCTTTACCATAGTACTATCAAAAGGCTCGCCTGGTCCTGCTAGCGATACGTAACGGTCTACATCTTCTGTTAAGGCTAACATAGCTACCAAACTCCCTTGACTATGGCCAATCAACGTAATACTCGAGAACCTGTTATCATCTTTAAATTGATTGATGGCAACTTTTACATCTTCAACAAAATCTTGAAATAAAATTCCTTGCATTAAAAACTTCATATTAGCCATGTTAGAGGTACGCTTATCGTATCTATAAAAAGCTATTCCATTAGTATTGAGAGCGTCGGCTAATTGCTTGATATAATTTGCAGATATCATACCGCCTTGGTTACCATTTCTATCTACATTACCTGAACCATGAACATAAATCACCAAAGGCTGCTTATCTTTAGTTTCACTATATGATAAAGTTCCAGGCAACTGTATGCTGTCGTTTTGAAGTTTAATTTCTTCGGTTAAAACAGTATTTGTTTGTGCATAACTCAGATGCACAAACATGACTGCTATAAGTAATAATTTATGATGCATTTTCTATTGAATTAGATTTAATATTTGTGGCATAGGTTTTTAAAACCTGCTCGGCTTGATCTTTCAGTTTTGTTCCCAAAAGTATTTTCTTTCCATTTGTTAATTCTAGTTGAATTCCAATATCGCCTGAAACATTAATGGCTACGCCTTTAGATTTTCTCCAAAAAAAACCTCCTTTTAATCCCCAACCACCATATTCTGAAATGGCATCGTAAGTTCTTACATAAGCCTTTGAAATCGTGTGCCAGGCTATAGTTTTAAACTTAAAATGGATTGGAAAAAATTTATAATGAATACCCTGTTCGTCTATTCGTGTTGATAGCTTAAAAAGAAAGAGCAATACAGGCGCAATAAGGACCAAACCAACTGTTAATAAAAGTTCGTTTAAGGAAAGCGAAGAGCCTTCTTTCGTATATTCATTTACAACAATTAGTATTGGAACAATTGTGCTTGAAATAAGTAGTACAATCAGCCAAGTTTGTGTAAATCGCTGTTCTTCCTTAAATATTTTCATAACTATCTGTTTTTATCGCGCTCGAATACAATTCGCATTGTATTCTCAGCGATATCTTTTACAACCCATCCTTGTCTGGCATATTCATTTAATGTGTCTTCTAATCTTTCATTATTTTTAGACAAGCCCATTTTCCAGTTCACTACTTTATATTCTTTCATAATCCAAGTATTTTATTGGTTTAACGTCCCTGTATTTACAACTGGTGCTGTTTCTTTGTCACCACAAAGCACCACCATTAGATTACTTACCATAGCTGCTTTTTTATCTTCATCAAGTACAACTACTTGCTTTTTGTTTAGCTCGTCTATAGCCATTTCAACCATACTTACAGCTCCTTCTACAATTTTGTGTCGGGCAGCAACTATTGCTGTTGCTTGTTGTCTCTTGAGCATTGCGCTTGCAATTTCCTGAGCATAAGCCAAGTAACCAATTCTAGCCTCTAAAACTTCGATCCCTGCAATAGAAAGCCTTTCATCAATTTCTTTTTCCAGCGCTGCACTAACTTCATTAACACTGGATCGAAGTGTAATATCTTCATCCGTACCCTCGTCAGCAAAATTATCATATGGATACATGCTGGCTAACTTTCTGACTGCAGCATCGGTTTGTACACGTACGAAATTCTCATAGTTGTCTACATCAAATGCGGCTTTATATGTATTTTGAACTCTCCAGACCAAAATGGTACTAATCATTACGGGATTACCTAGCTTGTCATTCACTTTCAATCTTTCACTATCAAAATTACTGGCGCGAAGTGATATTTTCTTTTTGGTGTAAAACGGATTTACCCAGTAAAATCCATTTTTCTTTACAGTCCCAACATATTCTCCAAATAAAAGTAAAACCCTTGAGCCATTAGGCTGAACCATAATAAATCCAATGGCGAGAATCAAACTTAGAATACAAAGCAGTAAAAACCATGGGCTTTTAGTTACAAAAACAGCTGCGATGCTTCCAAAAAACAGGACTAAAAAAACAAACAGCATTAAATAGCCATTTGCAGGAACGATAATTTTCTCTTCTTTCATGATTAAAATTTTTAGAATTAAAATGATATTATTTTAATATCATAAAGATATTAATTTTTTAGTTAGTATGCAACTTTTTTATTTTGTTACATTTTTGGAACAAAAAAAGCCAATTCAGATAGAATTAGCTTTACAATATTTAAACCCGAATTATGCATTAGAAAATCTATTACGAATCAAAAGCACTGCAAATCAGTCGCTTCGCTT